>CAZNJX010000019.1:0-11875 GCA_964573585.1 uncultured Candidatus Saccharibacteria bacterium | reverse complement strand
ATCCGGCCATCGATGATAGCCGACGTATCAACCAGCACCTGAGGTGCTTGGCTGGCCAGCGGCTCCGACTTAGGCTTTTTAGCCTTGGCTGGTTTGTTAGCACGAGCCAAGAACTGGCTCAAAAACTGTTGCTGGGTATAGAACATGACTACCAGTACGATTACAAAGAGAAGCGACATGACGAGCGCCACAAGAAGAGCTGTGTTCATCTACGTAGAGTTTTCCTTACTTGTTATTAATGTATGTGATTGCCTCAGCAATCGTCTTGGCTCTGTGCAGTACGATACTAGCCTGAGCCTTGGTCTGGGGCGGAACGATGGCTGTGTTAAAGCCCAGTCGACTCGATTCTTCCAAACGACGGCTGGCAAAGCTAACCGAACGGAGCTCGCCACTAAGACCAACCTCGCCAAATGCCATCAGCTCGGATGGCAGTGCGATACCCTTGTGGGCCGAGGCGATTGCGAGAATAATTGCGAGATCAATTGCGGGCTCCTGAACCTTGAGACCGCCTACGATATTAACATAAGTATCCGACGAGCTCAAGTTGACACCGCCGCGTTTGGTCATAACGGCCGCCAATAACCCAAGTCGATTAATATCCACCCCGACCGCGGTTCGCTTAGGGTAACCATACACCGACGGCGAAACGAGCGCCTGAACTTCTACGAGGATTGGTCGACTCCCCTCCATGGTAGCAAACACGACGGAGCCGGGTAGGTATTGCCGCTCCTCTAAGAGCATTGCCGACGGGTTCTCCACCGCCATGAGCCCCTTATCGGTCATCTCCATAACGCCCACCTCGCTGGTAGAGCCAAATCGATTCTTCTGGGCTCTAAGCACCTTGAGCGAACCAAACTTTTCACCTTCCAAGTACACAACCGCGTCGACCAAATGCTCGAGCACACGTGGACCGGCTACGTTACCCTCCTTGGTAACGTGACCAATAATAATAAACGCCGTATGCGTAGCCTTGGCCACGTTCATAATCCGAGCGGTAATGTTGGTAATCTGACTCACCGTACTAATGGCGGCCGTCGCATCGGTGCTCACCATGGTCTGAATGGAGTCAACAATAATAAGGTCATACTCACCGCTAGCTGCCTGGGCCATTACCTGGTCAGCATCGGTGCTGGCCAAAAAGTCAAAGTCAGTCGTAATACCACTCAACCGACTGGCGCGCAGTTTAATCTGCGATGGCGATTCTTCGCCACTGACATAAAGAACGCGCTGCACGTGCGACACATTACTGGCCAATTGCAGCACGAGCGTAGACTTACCGATACCCGGATCGCCAGCTAGCAAGACGAGTGAGCCCGGCACTAAACCACCACCGAGCACGTTATCGACCTCGCCTATGCCAACCGAGATACGCTCCACGGCGCGAGCTTCTACCGCGCTGAGCTTGGAGGCCTTCACGCGAGAGACAGCCTTTTGGCCCGGCGCCAACTGGACGGTGTTAGCCTCAGTTATTGTTTCCCAGGCTCCACAGTTGAGGCACTTACCGCTCCACTTTGCGAACGTTGCGCCACAGGCCTCACACATAAATTGGGCTGTTTGTTTTGCCATATCTTCAGTATACCATGCGAACTTACTACGAACTACTATTTCGAATGACTTATTGCCTCAATCGCCCGGAGCGCCTCGGGCCATGACTGCACCCGCCAGACCTGCTCACCCACCACTGCGCGGTTCAGCCGGGTATCAAACAGCACCACTGGTATGCCGGCTTGTCGACAAGCCTCAACCTCCTTCACTTCATCTTCAATCAGCACCTGCGCGCCAATGCGAGTACATATTTCGGCCTTACTCGGCTTCACGCCATCCTTGCGCTCAGCCTCGGTAAAGATAATCTCAGCAAAGCTATTGCCAAAGTTGCGGCCAAGCCATGTTCTGGTCGGCTCATGCCCAGCTGTCTGGCGGTTCGATACAATCACAAGCTCGTGCTCAGCAGCGAGCTGCACCATTGCCTCTTGAGCACCGGGCACCAACAACCAATCCCGAGCGTACTTAGTAGTGCGGTAGTGCTGTTCTATTTGGGTAATGTCCTCATCCTTTACGCCCAGGACTTCCCAAAACGCCTTGTCGGGCGTGAAGTCACGCTCCGAGAAGTTCGTGTTGTAGGTTGAGTTAAAGTAGCCTAAGTACGTAGCCAAACCACGCGCTAAGACCTCATCTATATCAACGGCTATCTTCACCTAGCTACGGCTTCTGCTTCGCCAGCCCTCACAACCTTAAGCGTCACCTCACCGCCCTTAGTGCTTACATTGACGTTATCGCCAGCCTTGACCTTCCCCTCTAGCACTTCTATGGCCAACGTATCCTCTACCAGGCGTTGAATGGCACGGCGCATTGGCCGAGCACCTTGCTCGACATCATAACCCTTCTCGATCAACACGTCTTTAAGCCCTTTTGTAAAAGTCAGGCCAATACCTTGCGAGATCAAGCGTTGTGTCAGCTGGTTAAGCTGCAAATCAACAATCGCTCGCACATCGAGCTTGGAAAGAGCTCGGAAGATCACAATGTGATCGATACGGTTTAAGAACTCTGGGCGGAAGGACTTTTTGAGCTCAGTGTGGATCGTCTTTTCCATGCGCTGATGCATAGCCTCGAGCTTCTTTTCTTCGGCCTGGGTTTCGGTAGTAAAGCCAAGTACCGCTTCCTGGTTAAGCAGCTTAGCGCCGACGTTCGAGGTCATAATGATGATGGTGTTGCGAAAGTCAACTTTGCGACCCTTAGCATCAGTCAGGTAACCGTCTTCGAGCACCTGCAGTAGCATGTTAAAGACCTCGGGGTGAGCCTTTTCGATCTCGTCGAAGAGTATCAGGCTATAGGGTTTGCGGCGCACCTTTTCGGTTAACTGTCCACCGTCATCGTAGCCCACGTAGCCCGCAGGTGCACCCACCAGGCGCGACACATTGTGACGCTCCATGAACTCACTCATATCAACCTTAATCAAGGCATCCTTATCATGAAACACCTCTTCGGCCAGAGTACGCGCCAGCTCTGTCTTGCCCACGCCAGTAGGGCCGAGGAATATAAATGAACCAATCGGCCGATTGCTATCGCCAATCCCAGTACGCGAACGCCGAATTGCGTGGGCTACGGCAGTAACGGCTTCTTGCTGACCTATAATGCGGCGCTTGAGTGTGCGCTCCAGTTTAACCAAGCTCTCCGATTCAGCCTTAATCAACTTGGTCAACGGCACACCGGTCATTTGATGCACAACGGCAGCGATGTCCTCAGAACCAATGCTTATCTTGCCTTGCTTCTCGTCTTTAGAAAGCTGTACCGAGATTTTCTGTTCCAAGATGCTGGCTTCGGACTTGAGCCGAGCCGCTAGTTCAAAGTCTTGATCGTAAACCGCGTCGTCAATTTGCTCCATAATGCTACCAAGCCGTGTTTGCAGTTCCTTGAGCTTCTTGCTGGTACCGCCTTTGCGAATACGCGCCAGTGACGCTGCTTCGTCCACCAAATCAATCGCCTTGTCTGGCATAAACCTGTCTGCAATGTAGCGAGCCGCGAGCTTGGCAGCGTCTTCAAGCGCCTCATCGGTAATCTCTACCTTATGAAATTCTTCGTAATGTCGGCGCAAGCCTTTGAGCACATCAATCGTTTCCTCGACGGTAGTTTCGGGCACGATGACTGGTTGGAAGCGACGTTCTAGGGCCGTGTCCTTTTCGATATGCTTACGATACTCCTCGAGAGTTGTCGCACCAATAGTCTGCACCTCGCCGCGAGCAAGGGCTGGCTTAAGTATATTGGCAGCGTCAATCGCACCTTCAGCCGAACCGGCACCCACCACGGTGTGTAGCTCGTCAATAAACAGTATAACTTCCTTGTGCGCCTTGGCTTCCTCAATCAACTTCTTGAGTCGCTCCTCGAACTCACCGCGATACTTCGTACCAGCAATGACAGAAGCCATATCGAGCATAACAATGCGTTTACCCAGAAGCATTTCGGGCACTTCTTCGCTCATGATGCGCTGGGCTAAGCCTTCTACAATAGCCGTCTTGCCAACACCAGGTTCGCCAATGAGTACAGGATTATTCTTTTGACGACGATTCAGGATAGAGATCATACGATCAATTTGCTTAACGCGCCCCACCACTGGGTCAAGCTCATTTGCGGCCGCGCGGGCAGTCATGTCGATGCCAAAGTGGTCAAGCGTCGGCGTTTTATTACCCTTCTGCTTCGCCCGTCCTGCTTGGCGAGTAGCTTGCTCCTCGTAGGCGTAGGACTGGGCATTCAAATAATTCTCCAACTCGCCACGAATGTCGGCTGGATCAACCTTAATACCCCGCAACAGCACGTTAGCCCGAGCGTTGTCTTGACCCAAAATAGCAAACAGCAAGTGTTCAGTGCCGGCGTATGGCTGACCATACTCTTGCGCCACACGCAGAGCCAGGGTAATTGTCTTGCGCGCAGTCGCGCTGAGCGCCTGTGGACCGCCAGGCTGCACATTTGATTGCAAGCTTGGCACCATACTGAGGTTGAGTCGATCAAGCGACACCCCCATGTCTTTGAGTATCTTAGAACCGATCGAAGTTTGTTGCTTGAGCACACCGAGCAAAAGGTGCTCCGTACCCACATAGGCAGCACCTAGGCTCACGGCCAACTCGCCGGCGTTCTGCAGGCTGCGCTTGGCGTTTTCAGTAAAGCGATCAAATTCGTTCGGCATGTCTGCTGGCTCCTTAGATATTACTATACCTATTATAACATATCGCCAACTACAAAACCGTACAAATTACGTACGGTTTTAATCTGGAATTGGCACTCGGGGGTTGACAGTGCTAATTTAGGCTTAGATTTTAGACTTCGGTTTTGGCGTCTTCGCTCGGCGTCTCGGCTACGTCTTGAGCATCTTCAGCTACTGGCGCTTCTTCCACCTCAGAAGCTTCTTCGCTAGCTGGCTTAGCAGCCGCAACCTCCGCCGTGGCTTCTATACCAGCATCATCAGCGCTCTCAATGTCTACATTCCAGCCTGTTAGTTTAGCAGCCAAGCGCACGTTCTGACCCTGGCGACCAATAGCTAGGGACAGTTGATCCTCTGGCACGCGCACTACGGCTTTCTTCTCGACTTCATCGAGCGTCACGCTAATTACCTTAGTAGGGCTCAGTGCAGAAGCAATAAAGGCTTTATCGTCTTCACTGAATGGAATGATGTCGATCTTTTCTTCACCAAGGTCAGCCATCACAGCCTGTACGCGAGCCCCGCGACCACCAACAAAGGTACCGACCGCGTCTACGCCATCGGCATTGGAGCGCACTGCTATCTTCGTCCTTGCTCCCCCTTCGCGGGCAATGCCCATAATCTCAACGTTGCCAGTCTCGATCTCGGGCACTTCCATCTCGAACAAGCGTCGGATCATATCGGGATGCGAACGGCTCACCACAATCTGTGGACCACGGGCAGTTTGTTCGACACGCACTATGTATACCTTAAGGCGTTGGCCAGGGTAGTAATGCTCGCCACGAATCTGCTCGGCTGGGAACATAATTCCCGAGGCTTTACCCAGATCAACAAACACGTTATTGCCCTCTACACGCTGCACAACAGCGTTTAATATCATGTCCTCTTTGTCACTGTATTCGGCAAACACAACCTCGCGCTCAGCTTCGCGAATACGTTGCACAATCACCTGCTTGGCAGTTTGGGCAGCCACGCGGCCAAAGTCCTTGTTGTCCTCCTCGTACTCAATGGTGTCCTCTGCCTTGGCGCCTTTTTTGTACTTCTGGGCGTCGGCAACGCTGATTTGCATAAACGGATTCTCGACTTCGCTTGCGACTTCCTTGCTCACAAAAATGCGTGGTTCGCCAGTGGCCTCGTCGAGTTGTACGCGTACCTCCTGGTCACGATCACCATAGTCTTTTTTGTATGCAGCGGCCAGGGCAGCCTCGATGGCTTCGAGTACGATTTCTTTACTTAAGCCCTTTTCGTCGCAAATCTGTTCGATTGCAGAAATAAACTGATTATTCACTCGTATGTCCTTTCTGTTAGTTGCTGAAGTTTGGTCAAAAAAAGCCGGGCTCTTACAAAAGACCGACTGAAGTAATGACTATCAGAATAAACTTAGTATAGCCGAGCGCCGCAACCCTGTCAATGGCCTCATTCGGCTGCAAGCAAGACGAAGCCCCCGAACGAATCGGGGGTTCCGTCGTTCGGGGGCTATGGGGTGAATACGGGCTAACCGCCCGAAGGTGGTACCGAGCAAACCTCGTCGTCACCGAGCAAGTAGACCTTGCCATCAGGGATCAGACGGGCTTCGCAGAGGCGACGCGGGTTCTGCCGCTCGTAGCGCACCGCGCGGTTGTCGGTGTCGAACTGCAACACCTTCAGCGCCGGATAGTGCGTGTCGAAGTACAGCCTGGCCTTGCCACGATCACGTTGTTCCTCAGATCTAGCGCGATCTGTATCCCTCGCGTCACCGGCGACAGCTTGTCCGATAGTAACTGCGGCGAGAATGATGATCATGATCATCAACCCAGCCGTGACGCCAGAGGGATCCCGTTCCTTCAGAGCCCAAGTAATGGAACTAACCGCGACAACTAATAGCGTCCCAAATACAATCCAAGCGCTAGCATCCACAGCACAAACCACCTTGTCAAAGTGTCCCACCTCGAGACTGAGCATATTATAAACTACGCATCGCGCTCAGTCAATGCCGCTTACATGCCGATATTCTCCAAGTGTTCAAGATTAGCATCCATAAGGCCACCCTCCACCGCAATCACGTCAATCCGCGGCTGCAAGCTAGCATACTCCTCGTGCTCGCTAAGCCATACACGCGCAGCGTTGCCAAGCCGCCGCAGTTTGTCTTGCGTAATGGCCCCCGCACCACCGCCAAAGCCAGCGTGCTTACGATACTTGACCTCCACAAACACCACCGTGGCTTTGTTAGTAGCAATAATGTCGAGCTCCGCAAAGCGTGTGCGGTGGTTGCGCGTAATCACACGGTAGCCTTTTGATTCAAGATACTCAGCTGCCATAGTCTCGGCCGCCAGACCAAGCGCCGTTGTGTTCTTAGGCATGGCCTTTTACCCTAAAGCTTTTGCGGTGTAGTGGGCTCGGGCCGTGTTCCTGGAGCGCCAGCAAGTGCGCCTTGCTGCCATAGCCTACATTGGTAGCAAAGCCATACTGCGGATAAGCCTCAGCTTGCGTGCGCATCCACTCGTCCCTAGCAACCTTGGCAATGATCGATCCAGCCGCCACGCAGGCTATGTCCCGATCCGCCTTGATGATTGGCTCAATGTAGTCGTGATCTAGTATCTTATGCGGGCCGTCAATCACGAGCTTGTCGGGCATAAGCCCTAGACTCTCGAGCGCTCTTGTGTAAGCTAGCTGAATAGCCGCGCTCAGGCCCAGCTCGTCGATCTCACTATGCTCCACGCGCCCAAGTGACCAAGCAACGGCCTCGGCCTTGAGCTGCTCGGCCAGCACCGCGCGCTTCTTGGCGCTTAGTAGCTTAGAATCAGCCAATTGCAGTTCGCACCCTGGAGCCAGCACTACCGTGCCGACCATGAGCGGACCAGCCAGGCAGCCGCGACCGACCTCGTCCGCGCCAGCAATGTGCTTATGTCCCGCTGCTCGCAGCTGCTCCTCATAATCGTAACTTGCCCACTTCATATCTGGGAGTATAGCAGTCCCGAAAAAACTATACAAAAGTACTTGACATAATGGTTACGCTATGCTATTATACTCACATGTCACGTGGACTTCGGTCACCGCGACACCTACCCCAGTTTACCCCCAGACTGGGCAGCCCCTTCGGGGACTGTGCACTCGCGCTCGGTTCGCCGAGATAGGGGAGCGACGTCTCATCTGCCTCCGAAAGGAAGCATCCTGCCCATGAGACGATTCAAACTCCGAGTGGGCAACTCGGTCGGTGCCTCGGCACCGCGCACAGTAGTGCTTTACCAAAACCCAACCGGCTGTATCGCGGCTCTGGTGGCACCACCACGGTGTCTCTACCCTCCGCCCTCGGCGGTGTGGTCCGGGGCTTATGCCCCACCGACAACCAGTTAGCTCACTGGAAGTCGAGTAGCCGGGTAACCGGTCAAACGAGCGACCCAAAAGGGTGACGGGGCCGAGAATGCGCAAGCGTTCTCGGCCCTCCTTCAATTTATGAGGTATTTACATCATTTATTCCTTAGGTGTGCGGCAGAGCTATTGACACCGTGCCTGTGTGATGCTACTATAAGAGTTACGTTGCTTTCGAGCAACGAGCACGCCAGGCTTATACCTTTGCCAGGCTAGGACACGAGGAGTCTGACCTCAAATCTGATTCGCTCTGAGGAGAGCTAGGTTCACGTAATCCCAGTGAAACCGAATAGTGTCCGGTAAGGGATACCGGGGGTGAGTCTGTCTGCTCATTCGTGCCTGTCGGAGATGGACGCCGACACTATCAACGGAGGACAGCCAAGTAAGCTGTCGGTTCATCGATCGGGCTTTAGCGCCCCGTCGCGTGCCGAGCGTCCGGACGCCTGCACAAAATGAACCATAGAGTCGATCCCACTCTGTCAAAGAATATGAGGATCTGGAGCAGAGATGTCACTCGGCCTAGTCGAGTAACGAAACTGATGAGACATACCTGCTGTCCGCAGGAAAAAATACGGGTGAAAGTCCGGTTAAAGCACGAGGAGAGTCCTACTGGGTTCGTGCAAGAGAGTTCAGATCAGGTGTCATCCAAAAACCTGCCCTCTTTCTCCCCTCTTAAGCGAGCCGAAGTCCCGGCTCGAGCGAGATGACTTTGGTCACCTCAACAATGGGCATCCCTCGCAAGAGGACGAGGCTCCGGGTTTCGACCCGGAGCCTCTTGACGTTCTAGACATCATCACCCGCCAAGGCTACTTGACAGAATGGTTATGCTATGGTAGCATGCAGGTATGTCGCAAAAACAAAAAGTGGCATAGTCGGCTACACCCCCATAAGCTGACGGGCTGTCTCGAAGCCCAACTTCACCCTGGGGAGTGACGCCTCGCCCGGCGCTGCGCAAGCAACCCGAGCCTGTCCTGCGAGGCGTGACAAGTAAGAGGCTAAGCCGAGCAGGACGACTCGGTAAGTCACGTGCTGAAATGCGCGAAAACAACAGGCCTCCAGCCTACCGGCATTAAGGTGCTGAGAATTCTCACCCAAGGTGAGAACAGACTAGAAGAGCCTACACATCCCCGCCGAGACGCGGATGTACGGACCCCTTACGGGGTAGCTGTGGACCGGGAGTGCACAAAGCACCCCGGTCCCCCTTCTGTTTTACGATAATTATTTGGCATACAAAAAACCACCTTGGTCTGACTTAGGTGGTTCTTATATTTATGTGGGAGTTTAGGCTTTTGATTCGGCTTTTTCTTCGCCAGCTTCAGCCTCTACCTTCTCGGCAACTGCTTCGTCGTCACTGGCGTTGGCGTCTTTCTCGGGGTCAGCTTGCTTGGCCTGCTTGGCTTCACTCTTGGCAACTTCCTCGGTCGAGACGGTATCGGTCTGCTGCATGACGTCCTCACCAGCAGTCTCAGCGGGAGCTTCGGCCACTTCTACCTCAGCCTCGGCTTCGGCAGCAATCTGCCCAGCAGTACGTCCGTCGGCTTCGTTGGCCGCGCTGCGATCAAACTCTTGCTCGGCCATACGAGCAGCCTTACCACGCAACCCACGCATGTAGCCCAAGAACGCACGGCGCACCTTAGCACGGCGCATCACCTCGATCTTGACCACGTTTGGCGAGTGCAGAAACCACGTCTTTTCTACCCCTACACCCGAGGCGATCTTGCGCACCGTAATGCTAGCCTGCAGGCCATTCATGCTCTTGCGGCGAATCACTACACCCTCGAACACCTGCACACGCTGCTTACTGCCTTCGCGGATCATTTGGTGAACACGAACAGTATCACCAGGCCGTACATCTGGCAACTTGGCTTTGTAGTTTTTTTGTTCTACGAGTTCGATAGCGTTCATAACTTTATGAGTCTAGCATATTGTGCCCACCTAGGCAAGAGTTGTATCTGGCAAACTTAGGCCTTTTGTGGCGCCTTGACCACCACATGCTCAGAGCCAAGTAACTCGTTGAGCTTACTTAAGAGCTCTGGAGCCAGCGCCACGCTGTAAGGCAACTTAATTAATTTACGCCCAGAGCCTGCACCTAGTACCAAGTAGCTCTCACTTGGGCCTTTATGAGTTTCGAGCAGCTTCTTGACTGCAATTAACTGAGTACTGTCCTTAAGATCACTCAAATGCACAAACAGTTCGCTAACTTCGAGCGATGGCGCCAAGTCCTCCACGACTTCCTCGCGCGGTTTAGCCAGCCACTTGCGCGCTTTTTCTATATCAATAAGCTTTACCTTATCGAGCAATATTTTAATCTCACCACCGGTTTTGCCATCGCGGTCTTTGCTACTTACCTTGCCTTCTATTTCGACTACGCTATCAACCGCCAAGACGGCGTGGTATTGGTCGTAGGCACGCGGAAAAACAATCAACTCGACTTCGCCATCCTTGCTCTCCAGCCCCACAAAGGCCATGCTCGCGCCGGTCTTGGTGGTGATTTTGCGAAACATAGTAATAATGCCGCCAATGTGAACTGAGCGACCCTCCAAGCTAGGGCTGAGTTTGCTCAGTGGCATAGTCTGGTCATACAAGTAGTTGTCGTACTCGTCGAGTGGATGCGAGGAAATATAGAGGCCCAGGAGCTCCTTCTCCCACACTAAGTGCTGGCGTATGTCTGGCTTGGTGGTTGGCGCATCGAACTGTAGTGGCGGTGTTTCGTCTTGCATACCAATAGCACCAAAGATGTCGATCTGTCCTGTCAGGGCGTTCTTCTGCGCTCGGGTGGCATAGGAAGTGATCTTATCGACGTTACCCAGCAGCGTATCACGATCCCCCATACTATCGAATGCACCAGCCCGGATGAGGCTTTCCATGGTTTTACGATTCACATACGTAGCCTCGACCCGTTTGGCAAAGTCCTCTACGCTCGCAAACGGACCGCCTTGTTCGCGGGCGGCAATGATAGCCGCAATTGGCCCCGAGCCAACGTTCTTGATCGCCGCCAGGCCAAAGCGAATGTTGGTTGTGCCTGGCACAACACCAAACTCGTAGTAGCTTTCATTCACGTCCGGTGGCAAGAGAGTGAGGCCCATCTTGCGACATTCAGTTACCTCAATGGCAATGCGTTCCAGATTACCATAATCACTCGTCATCAACGCCGCCATAAAGGCAGCCGGATAATGAGCTTTGAGGTAGGCTGTTTGGACTGCAATGAGGCCATAACAAGCCGAGTGGGATTTGTTAAAACAGTAGTCGGCAAAACCGAGCAAATGATCCCAGAATCGTTCCATGACGTCACGCGGCACATTCGAGTGACTCACACCACCGTCAATAAAGGCGGCCTTCATCTTCGTCATAGTCTCGACGTTCTTCTTACCAATCGCCTTACGCAGTGTGTCGGCCTCACCGCCACTAAAGCCACAAACGTCGCGCGAGAACTGCATGACCTGCTCCTGGTACACCAACACTCCGTAGGTCGAATCAAGCGATGACTTCATGGACGGATGATCGTAGGTAACGTCCTCTAGGCCGTTTTTGCGCCGCACAAAGCTATCAGTTAGCCCTGCTGAAAGCGGACCTGGGCGATACAGCGCACACATCGCAATGATGTCCTCGAACCGATCGGGCTTGAGTTCACGTAAGTAGCGTTTCATGCCCGACGATTCTAGCTGAAACACACCAGTAGTATCACCATGGGCCAACAGCTCATAGGTCTTCTTGTCATCAAGCGGGATCTGCGATGGATCGAGCTCCACGTCGTATACCTTACGCAAAATACGCAGGGTGTTTTTGATAATCGTGAGGTTCGAGAGCCCTAGGAAGTCGAATTTGAGTAGGCCCAGT
>CAZNJX010000018.1:0-12131 GCA_964573585.1 uncultured Candidatus Saccharibacteria bacterium | reverse complement strand
GCTTGGATTTCTGGGTCAGGACAAACTCGCCAATCTGGGTAGCTACCAAGAAGCCGACCAGGCTGCCAGCCGCAAGCTTCTTCACCCTCCCCTCGCCAGCAAAAAACGCTATTACAAAGCCCGCACCCAGGAGGGCAAAGATGAGCGTATTCATGCTAAGCTCTGGCAAGTTCATGTCGCATACCCGTTATGCTTCTAGTATAGCGCTCGGGCGAGACTATGAGCAAGCAATCAGGGCTGCTAGGCTACCAGAACTTCTTTTTGCCTTCGGTGGCGCGGTAGTCTTCTAGAAGCTTCTTTTGCTTGGCATTAAGTTTATGTGGCACCTCTATGAGAATCTCGATCATATGGTCGCCGCGCCGCGCACTGTTGTTGACCAGCGGCACCCCCTTGCCACTTAGCTTGAGTACCTTACCGTGCTGCGTGCCAGCCGGGACTTTGACCTTGATCTTGCCATCGAGCGTCGTTACCTCTGCCGTCGTGCCAAGCGCAGCGTCGACCATACCGACTTTGACGCGCGAGACAATGTGTGGACCTTGGCGCTGAAATTCTTTGTCGGGACGAACGCGAATGTGGACATACAAGTCTCCCTTAGCTCCTTGTTGGTTGACCTCGCCATGACCCGCCAGCCGGATTGATTGACCGTCGTCAATGCCAGCTGGAATTTTTACCTTTACGTCCTCCTGCTTGCGCTCACCCTTTTGGTGATCAGCCACCCTGAGGGTGATTTCTTTGGTAACGCCAAAGATTGCTTCACGAAAATCGATCGTCATAGACACCTCGACATCACGAGGACGCGACCGCGCACCACCAAAGAACGCGCCAAACAAATCCTCGAAGCCGCTGAAGCCAGCCTGAGAGCCACCAGTAAATTGGGAGAAGTCAAAGCCTTCAAAACCCTGCGCGCCAGCGTCGCCATACTGCCCACCACCCGCCTGATGCGCACCCGCCGCGTGACCAAACTGGTCGTAGGCAGTCTTCTTCTGCGTGTCTTTGAGAACCTCGTAGGCTTCGTTGAGCTCCTTGAACTTGTCCTCGTCGCCGCCACGATCCGGGTGCAGTTCTACCGCCTTTTTGCGAAAGGCGCGCTTGATCTCGTCGGCACTAGCAGACTTAGCGACACCCAGTACATCGTAATAATCCCGTTTACTCACGTACGCTTACCTTTAGGTGATTGTGGTTGTACATGATCATTTTGATCCATACTCTCGTCATTCCCGCGAAGGCGGGAATCCAGTCCGCTGCGATGCTTACTTGTTTTATCCTCTCTGGATTCCGTACCCGGGGTGGGCTTGCGCCCTTCCGATACGGAATGACGGTCTGGGGTAGCATTCTGCCTGTATACCTCCACCACTTGGTTAGCGTTAATCGTGTGGCGCTGGCCAGCAGCGCGACCCAATGTAGCGTTACTTACTCCCCGGAAGCCTACATAAATCATTTCCGAGCCACGTCGGCGAGCCTCAACGACTGCCGGGGTAAGATCGCCGTCCGAACTAAGCAAAATGAGCCGTACATTATCGCCCGAGGTACGGATTAGGTCAGTCGCCAGCTGCACGTCAACGCCCTTTTCCATCAGCACTGGCTCACGGTGACCACACTCCACGCAGCGTTTGCCTTCGCGCACCAACAAGTGCCCGGCCTCTACAAACTCCACTCGTTGCTGCACCAACTGCTCTTTGAGCTTGTCGCTCCACAGCTTAATCGCTTCCGTGCGCTCCTTGAGTGATTCACTCTGGTCACTAATATGCACCTTAGTAGAGTAGTAGAGCACCTTGCCCCGCGTAGCATCAAAGTCCGGAAGCTCTTTGAGAGCTCGTCCCAATAGCGCACGGATATCGTAGTTGGTCAGTTCATCGCGGTTCCGCACAATCCGACGCTTGTAGAGCACATCACGCACTTGGTGCATGAAGTTCTCGCCATCGATAAAGATTACTGTTTTCATAAATCCACCATTCCGCCGCTTACCTCGCATTGATACACGGTCTTGCCCTGTGGGCTGTTAATCGATTCTTTGCCACTAAACCTTGTTAAATCACCATCCCACGTAAAGTCATAGCTATACCCGTTCGAAGCTTGATAGTGTCGCGGACCCCTTATTGGCATAGTCTGCTCTGGTTTTGCGAGGGCTTCGCGCAGTGCCACATACACGTCGCCTGGCTTCTCGGCTGGATCATTGATCGCGCCATAGTAGACCATCATCCAAAACGTCTTGTCTTCATCCTTGACCACTTCGCGACCACCAAACGGCTCACCACCAAACCAATTATCGTGCAAGATGTATTGATCTCGCTTAATAACTAGATCATGGGAGCCATCGGGCGGCCTAGTAACGGGCGCATGAGCATCGGCGTATCCGTCAGCAGCAGTATCAAGCAGAAACTGCTGCAATGCCTTGCTACGCTGCCCAGTCACTTACTTACCTTCTTCTTTGTCGACCACTTCGCCCTCTTCAGCATCAGCGGCTTCTTTGTCTTCCGGCTTTTCACCTTCGGCCGCTTCAGCTTTCTGCTCGGCTTCAGCTTCCTTATACATCGCCTCGCCTACCTTGGTTAGTTTGGTAGAGAGATCCTCAGTCAGCTTCTTGAGCTCCTCGGCGTCACCGCTATCGAGCTTATCGCGCAGTGCCTTGATGGCGTCTTCTACCGCCTTTTTGTCATCATCACTCACTTTGCCCTCGGCGTCTTTCAGTGACTTTTCGGCCGTGTAGATCATGGTGTCGGCGTGGTTCTTAGCCTCAGCTGCTTCCTTCTTTTTCTTGTCTTCGTCGGCGTGAGCTTCGGCGTCGGCTTGCATCTTTTTAATGTCTTCGTCACTTAGGCTTCCACCACCGGTAATGGTAATCTTTTGCTCCTTACCAGTCGCTTTGTCCTTAGCTGAAACGTTTACAATGCCGTTAGCGTCAATGTTAAAGCTCACCTCTACCTGAGGAACACCGCGCGGAGCAGGCGGGATACCGTCGAGGATAAACCGGCCAAGTGACTTGTTGTCCGCCGCCATTTCGCGCTCGCCCTGTAGAACATTAATTTCTACTGATGTTTGGTTATCAGCTGCGGTCGAGTACACCTGACTCTTGCTGGTCGGGATAGTGGTATTACGCTCGATCATGCGCGTGGCTACACCACCCATGGTTTCGATCGAAAGCGAAAGTGGCGTTACGTCGAGTAACAACACGTCTTTGACATCACCGCCGAGCACCCCACCCTGAATGGCAGCACCAATGGCGACAACCTCATCGGGGTTCACACCCTGGAGTGGCTTCTTGCCAAAGAACTCTTCGACCTTCTTTTGCACGAGCGGCATACGGGTCATGCCACCGACCAAGATCACCTCGTCAATATCGCTGGCTTTAAGCCCCGCGTCTTTCAGGGCTGCTTCACAAGGCTTCATGGTTTTATCGACCAGTTCGCCAACAATCTGCTCGAACTGCGAGCGCGTCAGCATAAGGTCCATGTGCTTA
Source organism: uncultured Candidatus Saccharibacteria bacterium (assembly GCA_964573585.1). Taxonomy (GTDB): domain Bacteria; phylum Patescibacteriota; class Saccharimonadia; order CAILAD01; family JADZBC01; genus CAYPSN01. The sequence continues at coordinate 8,674 of CAZNJX010000018.1, read as the reverse complement.
GGCCCGCTGGCATCAGCCGTTACAAAAGGAATGTTAACACTGCTTTCGTTGGTAGTAGAAAGCTCAATCTTAGCCTTCTCGGCAGCTTCTTTGAGTCGCTGCATAGCTGCTTTGTCGCCCTTGAGGTCAATACCCTGATCCTTTTTGAACTCATCAATCAGGTGGTTGATGATCGTAAGGTCAAAGTCATCGCCACCGAGGTGGGTATCACCATTGGTCGACTTCACTTCAAACACGCCATCACCAAGCTCAAGCACGGACACGTCAAAGGTACCGCCACCGAGATCGTAAACCACGATCTTTTCTTCCTTCTTTTTGTCCAGACCGTAGGCTAGCGCCGCCGCCGTTGGCTCGTTAATAATACGCTTAACTTCCAAACCGGCAATCTTGCCCGCGTCCTTAGTAGCTTGGCGCTGAGCGTCATTGAAGTACGCTGGCACCGTAATGACCGCTTCGGTAACCGGCTGGCCCAGGTACTTTTCGGCATCAGCTTTGAGTTTGCCCAAGATCATGGCGCTCACTTCTTCCGCCGTGTAGCTCTTGTCGCCCATCTTGACCTTTACATGACCGTCGGCCTTTTCGATTTTATACGGCATTAGCTCAATGTCCCGCTGCACTTCAGGATCATCAAACGTACGACCAATCAATCGCTTGACCGAAAAGATAGTGTTGTCTGGGTTAATGACAGCTTGGCGCTTGGCTACTTGGCCGACCAAACGCTCGCCGTTTTTGTTTACCGCCACAATCGACGGCGTGGTTCGTGCACCTTCGATGTTAGTAATAACCGTGGCGTCACCGCCCTCCATGACGGCCATAGCACTGTTCGTTGTTCCTAAATCAATTCCGATAATCTTACTCATTAGTGTTCTCCTCTTCTTTTACTTGCTCTTCAATGGTTTCATCATCCTTGGCTTTGCTAACCTTGACCGTGGCTGGGCGAACAACCCGCTCGCCTATTTGGTAGCCTGGTGTTAGCTGTTCGACTACCATATCGGGCGGGCCAGCTCCCTCCACATACTCCATGGCTTCGTGTCGATTATGATCAAACGCTTCTCCCACGGCTGAGAACTTACGCACCCCCATGCCATCGAGAATCTGCTCCAGCTGCGCACCTACGTAGCTCATGCCTTTAGCCCAGGCGTTGTCTTCGAGCTCTGGCGGCAGATGCGTAGCGGCCCTGTCAAAGTTATCGAGCGCTGGCAGCAACTCCGTCAACACACCAAGCTTGGCCATACTCATAACCTCACCCCGCTCGGCTTCGGCACGTTTCTTGTAGTTTTCAAACTCGGCTTGCAAACGCTGCAAGTGCTCGGTGAGTTCGCCAACCTGTTGTTCATACTCCACACTTGAGAGCTTCTTTGACTTCTTGCTCGGCGCCTTGGCCGTAGTCTCTTCTGGTTTTTTCATGCTAGTGCCTCCTCTAATTTCTCGCCCGTTAGTCGTACAAGTGAAGTTACTTTCTCATAATTTTGTCTGGTTGGCCCCACGATTCCGATGTAACTACTCTCACTGTAAGGCGACTCAAACCTACTCACGATCATCGTCATGCCGCTGGTGCGCAAGAACGGATTTTCGGCGCCAATAAATATACCTAACTCGTGGGCAAAGCCGTGGTCAACGCGACCAAACAACCATTCGCTCATTTGGTCCAAGAACCGAGCGGCTTGAGCGGCGCGCAACTGGTCAATGAACTCTGGCTGACTAAAGAGCTGGTGCAAGCCATGGAAGTAAACGGTGTCGCTTAAAGTCGCGAATGCCGTGTTACCCGTCAGATCACTTAGCGTCTCAGCAGCAATCTTAATGGCCGCGTCTGTACGGTCTTTAAGGCTTTCCACCCGTTTAGATATTGTCTGCGCACTACGCGTACTGGCCAGCTCGTGGGCTGATGGACCCTGGCTGGATAGGCTGTTCACATACAGCCTGTAGCCCGCATCGGTTGGGACACGTCCGGCCGATATGTGGGGCTGATAAATATAGCCCGCATGTTCAAGAGCAGCCATGTCAGCTCGGATCGTAGCGGGGCTCAGCTCAAAGTAATCAGCCAAGGCCAGTGAGCCAACTGGCTCGGCCGTCTCGGCATAATGCTGGACTATTTTGCTGAGTATCTCGAATTGTCGATCTGTCATAGTCGTATTCTAGCACTTAGGTTAATGCAGTGCTAATACAACTATTTTAGTAGATCTGGCACTCTTATGTCAAGAGTGCTAATAGACTTAGCTTCCACCGTTCTTAGGTGGGGCTAGACTAGTCGACTAAGCGCAGCCTTGATTGCAATCTTCTCACCAAGCCAGAATGCGCCCAGCATACCAGCGCCAACAAACACGATTGGCATAGCCTTGGCTATCTTGGTATATAGCGTACCTTCTGGCGTTGTTGTGTCGATTTTACCAAACACGGATCCTGTGATTACACCGTCGACTACTGCAGTGGTCTGCAAGTAGGCAACAGTGCCAGCACTATCGGCAGCACGCAGCTTAATGTGGGAAAGGCCTGGTGCTTTTGGGGTTATTAGAACAGCTTTTTTACCAGGGCTCGGCACACTTAATAACTGCGTGACCCCGGAGTGCACAACCGTCACTGCGTAGGGTGGCTTACCGCCAAAGATATTATAGGTAAATACCTGATCTAAACCTGGTTTCATGCCGCGGTAAACAAACTCCGTGTTCAAGACAAGAGGATCGGCTATTAGCGGCTCTTCAACAGGACTCGCGGAGCTTACACTCAGCAAAGGCAAGAGTGGCGAAAGCAAGGTAACAGTCACGCTTTGTGAAAGTGGGCTTGACTGATTAAGGGCATCGTATGCCTGGGCTGTCAGAACATTCTTGCCTGGAAGCAAGGTTATCGTCAATTCAAACTTTCCATCTGTATCACAGTAGCTACTCCCTACAAAAACATCATCGCTCACAATCTTTACCACCAACCCAACAGAGCACTCACCCTGCACATTAATCTGTGCGTTGTTGAATTCTGCATCAGACTTTGGTGTTATTATGACAGGCGCCCGAGTTGGTGATGGACCCGGCACAACCGCTGCAACATTAATAGCCCCAGAACTTGAGGCAGCGCGAGCGTTAATTCCAATCATCACATATGACAACAAGGCGCCCGTTATGATAATTGAAGGAACAATGATCAGCGCGATACGCCAAGGACGAGGAATTATTCTTAGTTTTTGTTTGTGTTTATACATTGCTTATACTTAAGCATAATTATACTACGTTTACTGCTCTCTATGGCGACTTATAACCATCCTGTTGTAACGCTGAACGGCGTAGCGCAGGATAAAGAACATTATTGCTGCGATCAGAATGCCAATCAGGATTAGACGCCAGGGAATCACCCAAAACGTAAGATATGATTGAACTACACCACCGGTTGTACCGTAAACTAAATTGAGATCGGCCTTGTATTGACCAAACATCCATGGCTTTGTAAGCTGTTGTTCAAACCGACTGATGCTATCAGGTAATACACTACGCAATCCCTTGTCATTGACCTTGAGGCTGGCGGCAGTTCGACCGAACATGTCCTTTACCTCTATCGTCCCCTGCGGTTTAACATGCACATTACCAGTATTCTTAAGTCGCTCAACAAAAGTAATTGGCTGAGACTCAAACCAACTGCTTTGCTTACCACGCTGCATCGTGAAGTAGTCGGCTACCTGTACGTTTTCTTTGACATCACCAGATACTCTTGTAAGGATTAATGTGCCTACGCTCGCTGCTAGCGAAACTCCACTATCTTCAATGTTGGGCGGGGTGCCAGAATAGCGTACCACTCCATAGTGGCCGCCAGGCTCGGCACCAACCGGCACTTTAATAATGACGGTGGCGACGCGTGACTCCTTTGATTTCAGTAGAAAAGTTGGCAATGGCTGTACCCAGCTCTTTAACGAATAGCTACTTGGGTTCGAGCCATCGAGTAGCAAGGCAGGCGTGCCAAGCTCATCCTTTGCGCGAAAGTCATTTACGACAGGTTTAAGCACGAGGTCGCCAGAAGTAACGTTGGTTATGTTTAGTTTTAACTCGTATGTCTTGGTAGCATCGGCATTAAGCTCAATACGGACTGGTGATATCTGAATGCCCTGACCACTGGCGCCAGCTGACTCGCTCGGCGCGGACTAGCGTTGGTAGCATCATGATAGACAGAGCCATCATTGCTAAACTAAGTACTTTGCGTTTCATGCTCTGCCCCCTCATTCTATCCTTAGAATGTTCCTGTTGCGACATATGTTAAGTTCGTAGTGTACGTGCCTGGCGCGGTAGTACCAGCAATGTTTGCCATGTAACTGACGGTAAATGTATTACCATTGGTTGGTGCACCGACCGAAGCGATACTATCTCCCGAAACGTATCTGAACGAATCTGCTGTAGCGTAATTTGCGGTCGCAGTTGCACTGCCCGTGCCTGTCACATTGGCGCCCACACTGGGCGTAGTGTTGGCCTTTAAGTTAATTCCGAACTGGCTACTACCAACACTACTTGCAGTTTGACTCGCTAAGGCGGTGATTGTATTGCCTCCCGAAGTAAGAGTAGTGCCATACACTGCAATGGTGTAACCTGTCGTAGCGTTTGTGGCTGCCGCCATAACTGACGTACCTGAGTTAGTTGAACTTATGGATGCATTACCCAGAGAGACCGTGCTCCCAGTGACGGTGCCACAGTTCTGGCCCGTTATAGCGGTGCCCGTGCAGAACGTCAGAGTTTCGAGCACACTAAGATTTACTTGGATCTGCTGAGACGTACTGACTGCAACCACGCCGCTATCGAGTGGGGTGGCCCAAGCAGCGTCCGAGTACGTCGTGATGATGCCATAAAACGTCGTGTTGTTCGCCGTAGGGTTGACTACACCGCCCCACGGTACAGACACTACACCTGAGGGCGTAGTTGCATTTGCAGCATTAAGGATGCGGAGTTCGCCAGACGAGGAAGTGTTAGCCGTCCACCCAGAACCTGCGCCAAGTCCTGTTGGCTGGCTACTTAAGGTGGAGGCAGAGCTGCTGAAGCCAGATGGCGTCGTACAGGCACCACTCGCTGCGGTACAGAATTGCACTTTGAGCGATTTCACGGCAGTGCCGCTAGTCGGCAAGGCGGCACTAGCGAAAGTATAGCTAACACCGGTTGCTCCACCAGAGGAATTTGACAGTGAAAGACTGCGTCCAGATAGCTGGGCAGCTTCGGCGAAGTTAGTAAGCGGGGTTCCAAATAATGCCATGATCATGGCTGCCATACTGACTAAGAGTATTCTTTTGAGTGGTGTTGGTGCGTAGTTCGACATGGTCTAAAATGTTGGCGTTGCAATGTAGACAAATGAGGCTGTGTAGGTACCAGCAGGCTGCGCCCCAGATATGTTGGCGATGTAACTGACGGTGAAGGTATTGGCGTTGGTCGCGGTGGAAGCACCAGCTACACTATCGCCTGTTACAAACCTAAACTGATCTGCAGTGACGTAATTGGCGGTCGCAACCGCTGAACCAGTACCACTAACATTCGCGCCCACACTCGGGGTCGTATTGGCTTTGAGATTCACACCAAACTGGTTGCTACCCTGTGTACTAGCCGTTTGAGTAGCCAATGCGGTCAGAGTATTTGCCCCAGACGTAAGTGTCGTACCGTTAATAGTTATGGCATAGCCTGTAGAGCCATTTGTACTGGCTGCCATCACCGACGTACCACTACCGGTTGATGTGGTTGTTAGCGCCCCGAGTGAAACTGCCGAGCCGGATATAGTGCCGCAATTCTGGCCAGTAATTGAAGTGCCCGTGCAGAACGTTAGCGCCTCGTCGATGGTTGCCGTAACAACGATCGCGCTAGATACGGAGGAGGCAACCGTACCTGAGTCGATTACTCCTGTCCAAGCAGCGGCCGAATAGGTTGTCATGCGTGCATAGAACGTTGTATTGGTGGTCGACGGGTTTGTTATTCCACCAAACACGACTGTTTGCGCACCAGTTGGAGCAGCCACGTTGCCAGATTTACTCAGTCTGAGGCTTCCGGCCGTAGAAGTATTAACCGTCCAGCCAGTGGCGTCACCAAGATTTGTGGGTTGCGAAGCTAGTGTGGAGCTACTGTTCAAGAACCCGGTCGGAGTTGTGCAAGTGCCGCTGGCGGTAGTACAAATGTCAAATGAGGCTGACTGTATAACGGTAGCAGTTGGCACAGTAAAATTAAATGTATACGTTACTCCTGTAGCACTTGGCGCAGAGCTAGACAAGGTAACTTTACGGGCTGTTATCTGAGCCGCCTCAGCTAGACTGGATAATGGCATGACTGAACCAAGAACTAAAGAAGCTACCGCTATGCGTATTATAAAACCGCGCAACCTGGTTTGTGTAGTTGTTTTAAGTTTAACTTTTTTCATTTTCATCTATAATAGTACTTATGTAACGAGTCTAACATAAGCGATATAATTAACACAAGTGACATAGTTAAGGTATACAATTATCCACAAGCTGCAAAGAATATCATCGACAATACTCCTGGCCTTATTTGGAATCTCTCTGATGTCTCACCCTGTCTATGCCCAACCTTACGGTGTTGGAAAATACGGAGCCAATGTTCCATACGGCAGCCAAACCAGCTTGACCATTTCAACTAGTGGTAATGTGCCTATACCAATCACGCCGACACCTACTGGCACCCTCGAGTTGGATGGAAGTGATGGTTATGAGGTTGAAACCGGCACGAGCGCAGTCACAGTCACCTCAAGCGATGTTGTCGGTTATAAACTCTACATCAAGTCAGTGAATACTACGAATTTAGTCAATGGTGGGGTCAATATAGCCGCAAGCGGTTCTTCTTCACCCGCAGAATTGGGAGTCAATACATGGGGATACAATACCGACGCTAGCAACAACTTCGTTGGAACTACACTAGCCGATGTGCTCATTAAAACAGGTACGGGGCCACATACAAGTGGCGATGTAACGAATGTTACCTTTGGAGTTAAAATCGACAATGCCAAGCCTGCAGGCAACTATTCTAACGTCGTGGAATATACTGCTGTTCCGCAAACAAACTAGCTCCTAAGATGCGCCTCTTTTTATTACTTTGTTAGCAACCAAGACCAGCGCAAGTATGCCACCAAAAACAATTAGCGTGCCTTGGGCGGGCAGATAAACCACCCACCTGCTTACTTGCGAGTTATTATTTCCGCCCAAACCGATTCTTGCTTGAACCTTATAAATACCCGGCCAAGACGGCATAGCAATCCAGTTTTTTGACCGGCGAATAGACTGCGGCAGCAGTAATTGACTACTTGTCTGATCCTTTATTGGCTTACCCCACAGGGTGTTGAGCGAGTAGATAGCATTACTCCTAAAGTGCGTTGTGCCAGTATTCCGCAGCTGAGTAACGAAGTATAACCGATCAGACACGGCGAGAATTGGCACATCGAAGCTCATCAGACGAGCTTGCTTGGTAGCCTTACCCGGTAAATCTATATAGAGAAGCGAAGCGACCCTATCGATGGTGGTAAGTCCGTCGGTCTGGGCAGCGGCTGGCTGAATGGCAGCAATAAGCGCAATGTAGTGGCCGCCCGGCTCAGCGTCTACTGGCACAGCAACTGAATATTTTACTTCTCGAATCTCCCATGGCTGAAGCTCAATCTCTGGCTGTTCATAGTTCACCCAGTTAGCCTGTTTGTTTTTCTCGAATCGATAGTCGTAGTCTTCGTTAGTAACAGCAAACGTTTCAGCACCTAGGGCGACTGTAATCGGCTCGCGACCGCTATTTCTAAGCTTAAATGTAGCATTGAGTGTCTGGCCAGCAACCAAGCTTAGCTCGGTCCGCAGAGGAGTTATGCTCAAGCTCGCAGCCCGAGCAGGCGTGCTCATGGCAATCAATGTGCCAACAGTAATCAATAACCATACCGCCCCAAGTAGGGCTAAGTATCGTGCTCTAGCTATTATCACGTTTCGTCAGCACCACCTGAATATCGTTAACTACATTAATGTAGTGTCGTATGGCAAAGTTACGTGCTTCCTCGTTGCGGTTCTGCCACTCAGGAGTGATTGAATATCCGTAGCTGAAATCAAAATCTGCTTTTATCGGATAGTGGTTGAGCTTATTAGCTGTTAGCCAGTCTTGGTTAAAGTACAAAAAAGTCGCTTCCGAGATTGCCCGCACATGCGTAGGGTCTTGCCAGGCTCGCATAGAGCTATAGTATGGTGCTACGATAGAGCACTGCGCCCCCGGCTTCATAATGCGCCACAGCTCATTCATGAAGGCAATCAGATCGGCTACGTGTTCGATGTAATGAGATATATTCACTTCACCGACCGAATTCGCCTTAAACGGCCATGGATACTCATTGAGATTGTGTACAATGTCAACGCCCTCGCCCGGAGCGATATCTACACCCATAAAGCCTTCTCGCTTATTCTGACCACAGGCAATGTCGAGCTTTAGCTCGACCACTGTCTTCTTGACGACTTTCTTTGATGTCGCAGTCACATTAGTCTTCTTTACAGCCATACTCCCCCTTTACCAGACAATGTCTGAGTTAATGTCATAATGCCCCACCCGCACTCTGTTGTCACAAGCAAACTTATAACCCAATGCACCAGCCTTTTCGAAAAAGTACAGATCTTGTGTATAGGTTCGCGAACCCCTGCCGGGCTCATAGCTCTGCTCGGTCTTAAACCAATTACCGTGTTCCAAGCGCTTGTCTTTAA
>CAZNJX010000017.1:0-13804 GCA_964573585.1 uncultured Candidatus Saccharibacteria bacterium | reverse complement strand
GGTTTTTTAACTCCCATCGCCTTTAGTTCGTCTACCACCTCTTGACTGACGGCGAATACACCATCAGCACGGTTGTAAAACCAGCGTAAGTAGACACGTGCTAGTGGCAACCACCAGCGCGCGCCGATAAAGCTGCCAACGAAGGATTCGGGCACTACGTGGGCTGAAACCACCTTTTTACCCGACCCAAACAGCAGATAGCGCAGTGAGTAGGGTCCCACCGTGTGGATATGAGTGATGTCGGCTGGCCCCTTGGCATTAATAGTTACCACTACATTTTCCAGCTTCGCCATACTGTTCCAGTCCTCCACGAATGCAGTGTGCACCCCATGACCCTGGACGGTAAAGGCACTCTCGGAAATAATCGTGTAGCGAAGTTTATTTGTCATATGATTAATTCTATCATGACGTATTATGAAGGGTTTGGAGCAAATTTCCTAGACCTAATCTACGTCACAACTGGTATATGGGCTATTCTTATGGTACAATATAGACTCTTGGGGCTGACCAGCTTCGACGTTGGATTCTTGACATATAACTGCAAGCCGCTTGATCGACGTTACAGATCACAACCAATAAGTGTAAACACTATTGTTAGCAAAGTAAAAGCTGCTTTTAGCATGCCAAGCTTTGCGCCAGCTTACGCCTAAGACGCGTTTGCCGCCTATTGCGCCCGACACCAGATGAAGCGCAGGGCGTCACAGTATCTGGTTGCTCAGCTGTCGTTCTATCCGGTAGCTGCTAAGACGCAGAATAGAGGAGCGATGAGTGTGTTTGGCTCGCTTTAAGTGTTCCTACCTCCTTAAACAATCACCAAGCAAGCTAAGCTTGTAGTACGTTATAGAGACAGACTAGCGGACCAGGGTGCGATTCCCTGCAGCTCCACCATTGACTTATTATACTTTTTATGCTATTATTTTATCGTTCTCAACGTGGGAATGGCGGTAATTCCGTCTTGAAATTCTGAACTGGAGAGTGGCCATGAGTACCTTGAAGAAGGTGGGTCGTACCCTTGGTGCTCTCAGCACCATTATCATGCTCGTCAGCGAGATCCACGAAGCGTGGAAGCCTGCCGAGGAGCAGCAAAGCCAGTCCATTACCCCTCAAGCCTGAAAGGGGCTTACATGCCCAAGTACCCGTCCATCGAAGGTGTCAAGCTCATCAGCCTCACGGGGCAGTTCGATGAACCCGATGACGAGACCTACCCCTGGAAGCTGGAGATCAACTTCCGTCCACCCGAGTTCTTGATCGTGGCCTTCGTCATGATGCATGGCGGAACGGAGAAGCTGGTCGTTCGTGGCATGTCCCGGGAGCTCCTCGAACAGTTCTTGGAGGCCGAGGATCTCACCTTCCACCCCCGCTTGCGGGAGATGATCTTCACCGGACCCGATGGCGTGGCCGAGGAGGTCAAGCCCACCAAGTACTCAACCCCTTGAGCTCGAGGTTGCCAGATCCGTAAAACTGGCGCTACCCAAGTTCATAACTTCGTAGTTGTGAGTTTAGGTGGCAGTGCTAATCTCTCATGTTACTCATCGCAGCCTGGAAGCGGGAATGGGGCACAGATAATGTTTCTCTTCAGGGGGGGGCTGTCTCTACTATTATGTCGTGCAACAAAAGTGGACCAGCTCCACCATGTTGCTTATGCTCTAATAATCCTTTTACAGGGGGTTATTTTTGTTTTCGAACGATAAATAGCTCTCGTTGGCGTTATAATAGGTGTGTCCTCGGTTTGACTATCAAGGGAAAGAACATCGTGAGTTCAGGATTGGCGACGGTCTATGCCCTGCTGGGCATAACGGCTACATGTCTCCTCATCGCCCTCTTCATCTACAAGACCAACTTCTGGTGGGAATGGTTCAACCCGTGGACTCACCGTCCGTGGTACAAGCTCGGGCTTCTCCCGCTGATTCCCGCCCTCCCCATCTTCCTCTACCACGTCAGCGGCCTCCAGGTGGCATTTAAGTAGGGGAGATTCAAGGGGTGTGATGGGCGAATAGGGCTCATCACACCCCAGCGACCTTAGGCTAATACCTGGGTCGCTTTTTCATTTGAGGACATAACTTGTAAGGCGGATACATCATATCTACTTATCTGATGGGGAATAGCCAGTATGTGTCTCCATCTGAGTATCTCCACCCCGATAGAGTGCCAACTTTTCTTGATAAGCTCCACCAAAAGGGACTTTCGTGATTTACGGAGGTCTTTTTTGTTTAGGCAATACCGCATTTATTAGCTAGATAGGGCTCAGCGTACTTGTAATTACCTCAATAAAGTTGTATAACAAAACAGTATCTACTCTCTACGGACGGCGAGGTAAGCACATGTTTAAGTTCATAAAGGCGGCTGTGGGGCGCTACCGCCAGGCGACTGCACCACGGTTCGGTCAGCAACCCGGCATACTGGACACAACGGGGGAGGACAGCTCAGGGTTCTGGGCTGCTCCAAACTTCTACTATTACCAGGATGTCGGGGAGCCTGGCCGCCCTGCGTGGTTGCCGCTGTACGCAACCCCTCAGATGGTGGCTGGCACCGCGCTCAATGCCTTCCCAGGTGGTGGGCATAAAGGCTGGCCGGCAGAATCTGATCTCAATGTACCAATCAGCTCTGATGGGGATTGGCTTCGTGTAGTGGGTCAGTACGTGGCCTCAGCGAGCGAAGGTTGCGGGGCCGTGCTGAACAACGAGCACGTGATCGGCAGTTGGCTGACGGGGAGCTTCGAAGCGAGCGCCGTGTGGAACCTAGTGCAGTTGCCCATGTATCATGTCAACACAGAGCGACACGAACTTCACCCCACCTTGGTCGGCTTCAGTAAGTGGAGCGATGGCGACGTTTGTTTGGCCTGGGGGAATGACCTCTGGCTGGGCAACACAGGTCTGCGCAAGCACTTGCTGGTTGGTCGAGATGCAGCACAGCGATCTGTCGAGCTCCTCAAGCAGTGAGCCCAGCAGAACATATAGACCTACGGAAGAGACTTCACCGTCCCATCCGTGGGTCTCTTTCATTCTGGCTAATCCGTCACGTTACTCATTCCAACTACGTACTCGGCTCGCTCTACCAAGCGTTAGTAGAGCAAATATACCCGTTTCAGGGTGTATGCACCACATTCAAACTAATTATCCTTGCTTAACTCTTGGAAAGTTGTCATAATGCCATCGTTCGCAACATGGCGGGCTCCTAGACACCCTCTGGAGGTGTAAAATGAAGAAAGAAGAAGAGCTGAAGCTTCGTGGCGCAGCCCTGGACGCGAGGATGATCTATCACCAGAAGTGGTCTAATTGGTTCGGATTTCCTTTCTTGGCTGGTTTGATCGCTCTCGGCGGTGGGGTAGCTCTCGTCTTCGTCAACAGACCCAACCGACTCTTTTGGGGACTCTTCGCCCTCGGCGGCTTCTTGGTTGGAGCCCTATCAATGCTCCTCGGTGCGTGGCATTCTTATCGTGTTGAGGATTTGAGGGTGCTGATGCGGGAACAGCCAGGCGCCAAGTCAGTCGACCCCAAAGTTGCAAGGTCAGCTTTGGACCTCATTAGGAAGGATGAGGCACTTGATGACAACATGTTCACACCTCCGGCGGCTTTGCGCCCTGGCGCATCCTCGTCTGGACCAGGTTTGACCGATGAAGGCTGGGAGGATCTGAAAGAGGGGTGGTAATGCCTACCGCCGCTACGTAACAACAAAGGCCCACGGAAGAGACTATTTCGGTCCCATCCCGTGGGTCTCTTTCATTTATACAAATATCTGCCATTCTACAGAGCACAACCTGTAAGAACACGCTTCTTATCAAAGGCTCGGATTGCCATTAAGCCACTCGAGGTAGTATCATATACGTAAGAGGAATGACGATATGGGCGAGGTAGTATGATGCTAGTGAGTAGGGAGGCGGTTGATAGTCTGCAGCAGTCGGTTGAGCAAACCAACGAGGCGCTAGACAACTACGCCCAGCAGCGTCCCCAGCAAGCTGAGGAACTGAGGGCGCATATATCCGCTATGGCCAAAATCGTAGGCGGGCTCTCGGCTAAGATCAACGCTGCTGATAGACTGGGCGCAAAGAACTACTTCATACCCGATGCTAAGAACCCACTCTTGAGCGCGGCCTTTTTGGCGCCGGTACTGGTTCTGATGTTAGTCATTACGGTGTCAATCTGGTTGTTTAACCTAGCAGGCCTGCTGGGTTCTGACATTATCTACACCATTACCCTGGGTGTTGGTTTGCTGCTGGTTATGCAGGCTCTGGTGAGTAACATCCGTAACTTACAGTTGCGACGACGGATAGCCAAGCAGTCCGATAGCGCGATTAACGAAGAGTTGCAACTAGAGCACTCTCGAGCGGAGTTCTTTCGAACTGCCACCGACGAGTTGCAAGGCCATTTGTTTGCCATTACCTCGGCGATCCCGCGTGGGAGTGACCCTGCGATTGATGATGCTGCTCAGCGGCTGATTAGCTTACTTGATCGTATGGCGCTCGTGTCGGCACTGACCAACCGAGGCGCCGACTACGTCCTCAACACCGAGCCTGTCGATGTGCCTGTGCTGTTGTCGCAGATCATTGCTCGCAACCATGCCCAGGCGCAGACGTCAGGGGTAGAGGTAAAGCTCGACGCTCCCAAACAGCTCATCTACGAGCTTGATCCACTTTTGCTAACACAGGCCATTGAGCCCGTGCTCGATAACGCCATAAAGTTTTCAAAGGGTGCTGACTCGAGTAGCCGCGTGTTGGTGGCGCTCAAACCAACTCACCGTGGCTTTGAGTTGCGGATTGCCAATAACGGCCCGGGTATCAGCGCTGAGCGTCGATCTCAGCTGTTTAAGCCGTTCTCACGTGGCGAGGATGCGTTGCGCTTTAACTACGAAGGCGCTGGGTTGGGGCTCTACCTTACTAATCTTGCGACCGGCCTACTAGGAGGTAGCGTTGATATCGGCAACCCCAAAGTAGGTACTGAAATCATCTGGAAGTTTGACTCTCTCGTGCCCACCACGCCCAAAGACGCGGCTAAGAAGCCTGCACGCAAACTCGCCCACACAAAGCTCTCCACTCCGGCTGCTTAGGCTGACGTAGAGTGCGGTTTAAGCTTTCCCCAAGTGAACTCGGGTTTACTAGCCGAAAAGAATCACACTCGATACACTACAAGTTGACGCGTCGCTATAAGTGTAAATAAGATGGGAGTATAGATATGAGTTTAGAGATCAAGATTCATGCGGCCCAGGTTAGTATATTGCGTGAGCTGTTGTTCCATCCTAGTGCTGGGTTTGCGCAGCTACAACGCCCAACTGGCCTGACGAGCGACCACTTTACCTTTCACATAGGTAGGCTGGTGGAGCTTGGTTTGGTGCAGAAAGCCCCGAAGGGCCATTATGGGCTAACGCAGTTGGGCAAGGAGTATGCTAACAGGCTGGATACCGACAATAATACGGTCGAGCGCCAGCCCAAAACGGCGGTGATTCTAGCAATCGAGCGCAAGGTTGGCAGTGGAGAGGTGCAATACGTCTTCCAGGAACGGCTCAAGAACCCGTATTACGGCTTTTGGGGCCTCCCAACGGGTAAAGTGCGCTGGGGCGAGACAATCCTTCAGACGGCCGAGCGAGAGCTGCTAGAAGAGACCGGACTAACAGCTGACTTTAGAATTGCTGGCGTCTATCACGAGCAGGTGCTCTCGGAGGAAAGCGGCGATATGCTCGAAGACAAGATATTCTTTGTTGCACATGGCACAAATCCCCAGGGAGAGCTGCTGGATGTGTTTGAGGGTGGTGCAAACCAATGGTTGAGTTTTGATGACGCATACAAGAAGCCGAAGAAGTTCGATAGTTTCGAGATGGAGCTCGATATTTTGTCGTCGAAAGAATGGCTGATTGAGCGCAAGACGAGCTACAGCGCGGATTTGTTTTAACGCCCGGCGTATTAGTGCAAGCAATGACAAACGGTGACATTGACGTCGCCATTTGTCATAGTGAGGCCTTGGTTGCGTTAGGTAATTGAAAAGCTCCGCTTGGGTTTTAACCTGTTGCGGAGCTTCCTTTTTGCTTTGTTTTTGTTTTTGAGTAATTTATGTGTGCAGCACTGAATCTATAATAAAACTTATGCATAGTGACTGTCAACAACTTTTTTGTAAAAAAGTTGTGGATAAGCCAAAGTTTTTTAGACTTCCTTGAAAATCTCCATTGATTGGTGGTACTGACCGGTCCGCGCGGCACTGTTGCAGGCCAAACGGTGGTAAAAGACCTTTTGTGCTTGGGCTACGTTGTTGGCCTTGCCGAGCCAGGTCTTCATGGCAGGATCTTGCACCGCGCGCGAGAACGAGAACGTCATAGGCCAGGCTTGGTGGCCGGCCAGGCCAAGGGCGTTGAGATTGGCGGTTGCTTGGGTCGGGCTTTGCCCACCCGAAAGAAACACTACGGCGCCAACTTCGGGCGGTACGGCGGCTTTGAGGGTGCGCAGGGTAGCAGCAGCGACTGCTTCAGCCGTTGACTGACGAGAGTGGGCTTTGCCCGCTAGAACAAAACTGGTTTTGATAATCACCCCCCGCAAATCGACCCGGTAAGCCCGAGTAATGTCGATGGTGGTGGAGAGCACGCGCGTAGTGACGCGCTCAGCCTGCTCAAGGCTGTGGGAGCCGTCAAAAAGCACTTCAGGCTCAATGATCGGTACTATGCCGTGGGCTTGGCAGATGCTCGCGTAGCGGCCAAAGACGTTGCCATTGGCATGGACGGCAGCTTCGGTCGGTATGTCGGTACCAATTTTGAAGGCGGCGCGCCACTTCGCAAAACGTGCGCCCAGGCGAGCATACTCACTAAGCCGTTGTTCTAAGCCATCAAGCCCCTCGGTTATCTTTTCCTCGGGAAAGTTGGTGAGGTCAACCAGCCCCATGTCGACTTTGATACCAGGAATAATGTCTTTGGCCAGCAGATACTTCGAAAAGCTTGCGCCGTCGTCGGTATTCTGATGGATGGTTTCGTCATAGAGTATAACACCGCTAATAAAGTCGCTAAGGTTCGGCGTCGTAAGAAGCAGTTGTCGCCAGCTGCGGCGCGTTTCTTCATTGGTAGGTAGGCCAAGAGCTTCTAGGCGCGCGTTTGCGCTCTTGGTGCTCTCGTCAGCCGCTAGAATACCCTTGCCGGGGTGCAGTAGATGCTCGATCGTCGCGTAGAGTTGGGTGTGATGTTCTTGTGAGTGGTTCGGCACGCCAAAGCCTCCTGTAGTTCTTATGGTTATAGCATACCACAGCCAAGCAAGGCGGCAAAATAGTTACTTATAACTCATGCTTTAGCATGAAAGTTAAGTAGTACGCTATATCTGCAGGCTAGACCTGATGAGGCTTGATCTCTCGATCGGCGTCCCTGAGCATGTCGCGTCGCTTGGTGGCTTCACGCTTATCAAAGTGCTTTTTGCCTCGCCCAATGCCAAGCTCAACCTTAACCAGGTCACGCTCAATGCCAACGGCCAGCGGGACGACGCTAAGGCCCTGCGTTCTGATGGCCCCAACCAGCTCATCGAGCTGTTTGCGGTGCAACAGGAGCTTACGGCTACGCATGGGGTCGTAAGAACTTAGGTTAGCAGCACTATGGTAGCGCGTGATGTGCGCATTCGTAAGCCAGGCTTCACCAGCGCGTACGCTAATAAAACTGCCTTTGAGGCTGATGTGGCCGGATTTAACGCTCTTTACCTCATGGCCGGCCAATACGACTCCTGCTACGAGAGTATCTTTGATCTCGTAGTCGAACCGAGCACGCTTGTTTTTGGCTACTATCTTCATATCGACTGTTCTTATGCAAGCATTATAGCACCTGGCTTAAGGTAGGGTATAGGGATGACTTGGTTTAGAACCCGACGGAATATAGGTTATAATAAAGCCATGAATAAGGTGACTACTGAAATTATTGGGCTCATTGAGCAGGCCTGCCGCGTGGCTTATGCCGACTGTGCTACGAACAGCGACGTAGAAGACAGTATCAGCCTGCCAGACCAGACATTTGGCGACCTGGCTTCAAGCGTTGCTATGCGCATAGCGGCTCAGCTGGAGCTGTCGCCACGCACGGTGGCCGAGAAGCTTGTCGAGTCTCTTCCCGAGAGCTCATGGGTGCAGGAGGTGACGGTAGCCGGGGCTGGATTTATTAATATCCGACTTTCAGCCAGCGCTCTGGGTGCATTAGCTACCGAAATGGCTGATTGGGACTCAAAAAGCAGCCTTAGCACATTAGGTACGGGTAAAACGGTGGCAATTGATTACTCGCATCCAAACATTGGTAAGCCCATGGGGGTGCATCATTTACTCTCAACTATTATCGGAGACGCCATCAAGCGTAGTATGCGAGCGGCAGGCTACAAGGTGATTGCTGACAACTTTATTGGTGATTTGGGCACACAGTTTGGCAAGCTAATTTGGGCCGTGAAACAGTGGGGGGATGAGGCGACGATTGCTGCAGATCCGATTACTGAGTTGCAGAAGCTCTACGTTAAGTTTCATATTGAATCTGATGCGGATGTTGAGCTTGATGACGCCGGTCGCGCCGAGTATTTGAAGTTGGAGCAGGGTGACGCCGAAAACCGCAAGCTTTGGCAGCAAATTGTGACGTGGAGTCGCGCTGAGATTCAGCCAATCTACGACGCCCTAGGCGTAGAGTTTGATTATATGCACGGCGAGAGCTTCTATGAGGACAAAATGGAGCCAATTCTGCAGCGTGGTATAGACGAAGGGGTGTTTAGTGAGAGCCAAGGCGCTTTGGTCTGCGCAGCGAGCAATCAAGATGAGCCACCGGCGATACTGCGTAAGAGTGATGGTGCTACCCTATATCTAACCCGTGATCTGGCACGTATCGCGTACTGGGAGCAGTCATGGCAGCCCGATATCATGATCGTTGTGGTTGATGAAGCGCAGAGCTTTGCTCAGCGACAACTCTATGACGTAGCAGGGCAGTTACACCTGACTGACGCTACGCTTATGCAAGTTAACTTTGGTCGGATGCGCTTTAGCGATGGCAGTATGAGTACACGTAAGGGTAATATTCTCTTGCTCAAGGATTTGCTCAAAGAAGCCGAGGACAGAGCGCGTCAATTGGTTGACGATAAGTCGCATGATCTTACCTCTGAGGAGCGAACCCAAGCAGCCCATATTTTGGCGATAAGTAGTATAAAATACAACATACTCTCGCAAAACAGGCAGTCAGATATTGTGTTCGATTGGTCAAGCATGCTTAACTTCGAGGGTAATAGTGCTCCATACTTGACGTATACACTGGTGCGTTTGCGCTCACTCCTTGCCAAGGCCACTCCTCACGATAGCAGTCTGGAGCAAGGCCGCCAATACAGCTGGACTGAGCCAGTAGAGCGTGAGTTAGTCTTGCAGCTCGCTCAGTACCAGAGCACTTTCGAGCGCGCCATTGCTGAGCAAAAGCCTAATCACATTGCCAATTACGCCTTTGCCCTCGCACAAAGGTACAATCGGCTCTACAATAGCCTGCCTGTCAATCAAGCCGAGGGTGGTGCTCGGGTAGTGCGGTTGCAGTTGAGCGCCGCGGTCGAGATGATTCTGGCGCATGCCTTTGACTGTCTTGGTCTGGGCGTTCCCACCAAGATGTAACTTGATGCTCGACTCCTTTAGAGCTTTGCTGAGATAATTTTGTTGCCACTTAGCGCGTAGAGTGTACCGTCGCTTGTGATACTAAAGTCAGTTAGCTTCACTCCAGCCGGCGCAAGGTATTGTTGCTTATACGTATAGCCGTTATCTCCGAGGTTGATGCCAATGATTTGCTGGCGATCAGCGCCAAGAGCAATGATTGATTGCTCGTTTTGCAACCGTAGCTTAACAAGCCCTTTAACTGAGGCCACGAGGTTCGAAATGGCGGCTTGTTCGCCAACTCCATTACTAAACGTCGTGATCTTGGTACTACCGTCGAGGACGAGAATGGAGCCATTGATGGCCAGGGAAGTAGCCTTGGTCACGCTGGCTGGGCTGGCTCGTTTTACGTAGCTCGAGCTGGCACTAAAACCAATCGATGTGCGACTGTGTCGGTAGATTTGATTGTTTTGCGGCGAGAGTATGTAGAGATTGCTCGCGTAGCTCGTTATGGCGCTACCAGCCGTCCAGTCGCCACCACTTAATTTAACCGTCACCAGTGGCTTACCCGGGATAAACTGCAGTACATTTGGTGCTGAGGTGAGAATAAAAATACTATCTCCGAGTGATGACGGCGTTGCAGCTACCGCGAGCTTAAGGGTGCTGTTCTGGGCGACGATGGTCGATGATTTGCGGGCAATGTCTATCTGGTATAGCGCACCGGCATTGGTGTCGACGGTATAGAGTCGGTCGTCAAGCTGGACTAAAAAGTTGGCTGTAAACTTCCTTACTGATGTAAAGTCTACAACGTTACTGAAGTTAAGCCGAGTGATGTTGTTGAGCTTGTCGTTGACGGTAGAGAGGCGCGCTGTGAGCTTTTGTGGGGTAATGTCTTTTTGGTTACGCAAGTCGCTGTCCATTTCAACTGCGCGGCTAATCTGTTTGGTGTTGTAGGTGGCAGTAATGGCCTTAAGCTTAGTGTTCGCCGATGCAACTGAAGTCGCACTGCTTTTGAGCTGCCCCAGGCTTTGTTTGGCTTCGGCGCTCTCGGTCAAGGCAATGACCTCTTTGTAGCTCGTCACCAAGCCTCGGTAATTAGTGGTGTTGGCCGAATAGAAGTATGAGCCCAGGCCAATAGCTAGGACGATGCCAAACACCACTGCAAATGCCTTGCGCGGATTAGGGTTAATATATTTGGTCCATATGTTATTCCAGGCCGATTTGCCGTGATGCTTAGTACTCGGCCAGGCTTTTGTGCGCCACCAGGTGTGGGATTTGTGGGCGGCAGCCTTAGCCACTCCAGTGGCCTTAGATGCTAGTGGCGCACCAACGGCTTTTACTTCATCAAGCTTGGTTTGCGATTTGCCTACCATCACTGTGTCGGTTTGATCTTCAAGCGTTTCGTTTGAGGCTTGCTCAAGGTCGCTGAGTTCAACCACGAGCGCTGCGCAGCGCGCACTACTAGCTTCACCCTCGAGTTGACTACTCATTTTGTGTACACAGCTGGCCGGTGAGTTATCATTTACCAGTTGATTAAGAGACTTCGATTCGAACTCAAATAAGACGGCCGGAGTGGCAAAGAGGAGTTTGTCCCTTTGTTTGAGGGTGCCCTCGGCGATACCATGGAAGGTCTTGCTCGGGCTGCTGCCCGCGCCCAGCCCCTCAGCTAAATCGGTGAGCTTAGTACCCCGATATAGCCGAGCGTGCGCCTTGCCACATTGTGACAAGTAGAGCTGATCCTGGTTCAGTATGGCGATAACTGCACTTAGGCTGTTGATGTGCTTGGCATGATGAGAACCATTGAGCTTGGCGAGCTGGGCATTCAGGGCCGCAATTGACTTCTCGAACCGTGTGCTTGGTTCGTCGTTAAACTTCTTATTGAAGTACTCCTGGCCCATCGTCTTGATGACCAGATCAACGATTTGGCTCGCTAAGGACTCCTTGGCCATGACTTCGATGACAACAAACAGGCTACCTACCTGGAGCTTCTGCTCAATAGGCGGCTCAAAGTGATAGGCAAACGCCAAAGCTGGCACACTAGAGTGCTTTGTCGGGTAGGGAACAAGTTTGGCTACGCGCTGAAGGAGAGGTGTGTTCATGTATGTCTTGCAGATTTGCTACGATGCGGATGGGCTGATGCGATTGTTAGGAGAATGTTTTACTTAGCATAACATCTTTGACTCTAGACGACCAGGGGAGCAGGGGCCCAAGCTGCTATACTGAAACTATGGAGAAAATCGATCACATCGATGGTTTGAATGCGGCGCAGGCTCGGGCGGTAACGCACGACACGGGTCCGGCACTGGTGGTGGCTGGCGCTGGTACGGGTAAAACCACCGTGATTACTCGGCGTATCGCTTGGTTGATAGCGACTGGTCGGGCTCGGCCAGATGAGATCTTAGCGCTTACCTTTACCGACAAGGCCGCGCGCGAGATGGAGGAGCGCGTAGATCACCTGTTGCCATACGGCGTGGTGAGCACTAATATCATGACCTTTCATGCCCTGGGCGACCAAATTCTGCGTGACCAGGCCTTGGAGATTGGCATATCGACTGATTTTCAGGTAATGAGTAGCTTTCAGCAGATAATCTTTATGCAGCAGATCTTGCCAGAGCTTGGATTGGAGTATTATGCGCCTCTTGGCAACCCGTATCAGTTTCTAGGCGCCTTGGCAACGCATTTTTCTCGCCTCAAAGATGAGTGTATTACGCCACGGGCCTATCGTCAGTTCGCTGATCGCCAGATGGCTGGCGCGGCGACAGAGGAGGATCGTTCTGAAGCTGAGCGTATCGGTGAGCTAGCGATTGCGTATAGTGTCTACACCGAGCAGGCTCGGGAGCAGGCAAAGCTTGATTTTGGGGACCAAATTTCGCTTACGATTGAGTTGTTCAAGGCGCGACCAAAGGTGCTCCTTGGCTACCAGCAGCGTTTTAAGTACATTATGGTAGACGAATATCAAGACACTAACTATGCTCAAAACGAGCTTGTAAAGATGTTGTCAAAAAAGCATCATAACATCATGGTTGTAGGTGATGATGACCAGTCTATCTATCGGTTCAGAGGTGCCTCAATTGCTAATATTCTGCAGTTTAAAAAACAATACCCAAAGACGAAGCAAATTGTGATGGTTGAGAACTATCGTTCCACCCAGGAGATTTTGGATGTTAGCCACACCCTCGTTGCACACAATAACCCAGATCGACTCGAGGTCCAGAACAAGATCGACAAGCGTTTGGTGGGCTTTAAACATGGCCCAACCCCTGTGTTGATGCAAGCTCCAACCTTGCCAGAGGAGATGCAGCTGGTGGCTCGTCAGGTAGCCAAGCTCATTGCTGAGGGCACTCAGCCGCGTGATATTGCTATTTTGATGCGCAAAAATAGCCAGTCGAGGGCGATAATGTTGGCCCTGGAGGCCGAGGGAGTCATGGGGGAGACTTCGCAAAGGGAGAGTTTGTTTATGCGTGCGGAGGTGAAGGCGCTGCTTAACTTTGTAGCGGTTATGAACGACCCTAGGGATTCGGCTGCCATGTACGGACTGCTGGCTGGCGATATATATCAGATACGTCTTAGCTCGCTTGTGGCTATGACCTCTCAAGCAAAACGTGAGCATAGCAGCCTAGAGCAGCACGTCAGGGGGCTCGAGGGGACGGAAGCGGGCGTGTCAAAAGTGATTGACCATATTGACGAGTACCGTGAGTATGCTCGTGAGTTAAGTGCTGGCCAACTGTTGTATAAATTCATACATGAGCAAGGCTACCTGGGCAAGCTCCTCGAGGCAGCCGAAAGCAGCAATGAAGCTGCTCTTAAAATCCAAAACATCGCCCAGTTCTTTGGCTTGATCAGAGAGTTTGAAAATATCAGTCTTGATCCGACAATTTACCATTTCTGGGCATATGTTACCGAGATGCGTGGCTCAGAGGCCGACATACTGGCGACCGAATCGCCGCTTGATCAGAACGCCGTTAGGATTATGACTATACATAAAGCAAAGGGCTTGGAGTTTGAGGCGGTGTTTGTGCCCAATATGGTGGCAGATGTCTTTCCGTCTCGTCGGCAGGCCGACAAAATTCAGATCCCAGATGGCCTGATTGACGTCGATAGTAGCCGGGAGTGGCATGTGGCCGAGGAGCGTCGGCTGTGCTACGTGGCTCTCACGCGGGCCAAGCAATACCTCTACCTGTCTTGCTCGTATGATCACGGCGGCGCTCGCCTGCGCAAGATGTCACCGTTCGTGGCTGAGGCGCTTGGCGTGCAAGCTC
>CAZNJX010000016.1:0-14117 GCA_964573585.1 uncultured Candidatus Saccharibacteria bacterium | reverse complement strand
CGACTAACGTAGTCTTTACTGGTGTTATTCCGCACGAGGAAGTCATGCCTTACTATCAGGCCGCGGACCTGTTCTTTCTCCCCTCTGACCAGGAAACCTTTGGTATTGTGATTGTGGAGGCCGCAGCCAGCGGGCTACCGGTACTACTGCGTAATAACGACCAGTACCAAATCACTTTTGAGAATTGGTATAGCTCAGGAGACGATGATGACTTTACGAAGATAATCCGCAAGTTTGCTTCGGACAAAGGCTATTATAGCCAATGGAAGAATCAAGCCAAGCACATTGCTCAACGCTATGATTCAGCCGCTGGTGCGCAACATCAATGTAAAATATACAACGAGATGCTCGGTAACAAATAAACCAGATGAGAATTGGCTTTTTTACCGACCGCTATTACCCGCAAACCGATGGTGTGGGCGTTTCGGTCGATATGTTTGCCCGTGATCTGCGCAAGCTCGGCCACAGCGTATATATTTTTTGTCCAAAGGGTGCTCAGGGTAATAAACACAATCACTCCGACCACGTTGATGGTCCAGATGTCATTCGATTCCCCTCAATACCAGGTATTTGGTTCGAGGGTTATCGGGATACGTTCCCCTGGACCAAAAAGAACTTAAAAATGGTAGAGGATCTTGACCTCGATATCGTTCACATCCACACACCTGGGCAAGTCGGAATGCTCGGTATCTACGTGGCAAAAAGCTTTGGTCTGCCTCTTATTGCCACATACCACACCGACCTGGTAGCCTACTCCCAGGTGTATAAACGAGCCTTCCCTGGCGCCATCGGCCTGTCCTTTTTGCTACCAATTATGGCGCGTGATAAAACCATCTTGCGTGACGCCAGTAAGGTTCTCCGTCCAGAACGCACGATACCGTTATGGAACGCCAAAATCATCCAACGCATGATTACTGTCATGCATAATAACTGCGATCTGGTAATTGCAGTATCCGAGAAGAGTCGCAGACAACTCAAAGGATATAGAACCAAGACACCAATCGAGGTATTGCCAACTGGTACAGACTGGGCAGAGATTAGCCAACCCACAAGCTATGATTTGCGCAAACAGTACAACCTCACGCCAGACAGTGTACTTTTGCTCTACGTTGGTCGTATTGGCGAAGAAAAGAACCTTCAGCTAGCCATTCGATCTTTAGAACAAATACTCCCAAAAGCCCCTCACGCGCACCTTGTGCTAGCCGGGCCAGGCTCATCAATTGATATCGCCAAGTTTCGAGCCCTTGCAGCCAAATGTGGCGTTGAAAACAACCTAATTTTTACCGGTGTGTTGAACCGTTCTGAGGTTATGGGCGCGTTTACTTCGAGTAATCTTTTTGTGTTTCCCTCAATAGCAGATACGCAGGGGCTTGTAATCAATGAAGCCTGCGCACTAGGTAAGCCAATTGTATACGTTGATGACAAGATATCTAGCCTCACCCAGAATAATCACAACGGTCTGCATGCCAAAAATAATCCAAAAGACTTCGCAGCGAAATGCCTTAAGCTCATAGAAAATAGTGATTTACAAAAAAAGTTCGGCCGAGCAAGTTGTGAACTCGCCAAGAACCACACGAGTGACATACAGGCAAAACGCCTTATTGCGCTTTACAAACAGGTTCAAGCACGCTTCTAGCAAATAGCTTAACGCCATTTCGCTTTAACCATAAGAGTTATTTTGATATTATACGAGTATTAATTTGGGCGGAACATTGCAGGCTAAGACAGCGCATTCATTTCATAAACACAATCTTGTTCACTCGGTAGCTGCGGGTAGCGTGGATGCAACTGCGGCACCCGCTGCCAGCCAGGTCAAGGTAGCGCCTCGCGAACCTAAGCCACAACCAGTGAGCACCAAGCTCAACTTCGGCGATTCCTCGGCTGAGGCTGAGATTCGTCGCGACTACATTTATGATGAATACGCCATCATCGCACCAAAGCGACACAATCGACCCTTTGATTTTCGTGGCAACGATCACCCGTTGATTGAGACTGCTTCTAGCCCGCACCTAGACGATCAGGAGCTGGTCGACAGCCTAGCCTCTCCCTTAGGTGGCTGGCCAGTCCGCGTAGTAGTCAACAAGTACCCTGCTATCTCGCTTACCACGCCTAAAGCCTACGGTAGTCAGGAGCTTGTGGTCGACACACCCCTTAGCAACACGCCTCCAGGCCGTCTAAGCCCCGAATCAATGCAAGACGTCCTCCGTGTCTACCAACAGCGTTTGCGAGCTCTAGGCAAGCTAGAACACATCAAATACGTGCAAGTTTTCAAAAACGATGGCCATCACGCGGGTGCCTCACTTGCCCATGCCCACACCCAGGTGTTTGCCCTGCCGATTGTACCACCCCGATTCGAAGCCCGCGCCCGGGTGGTTGATGACTATGTGGCTAGCAAGCAAACCAATCCGTACCAAGACATCATCGCCTTTGAGACCAAGCAAAAGCAGCGCATCATCGCTGACAATCCATCCGTCCTGACCTTTACACCCTACGCATCAGGTTGGCCCCTCGAAGCCTGGCTTATACCAAAGCGCCACATGCAGAGTTTTGCCGAGGCAACCCCCCAAGAAATTGACGAAATTGCCGAATCCTTGTTAATAATACTACGTAAACTCAATTCTTCAGGAGTAAACTACAACTTCTTCATCGAGCAGGGTATCAGCAAGCATCAACGTTGGGTTCTGCGCGTCTACGGACGAGATGTAGTTAGCCCCCTTGGCGGACTCGAAGTCGCTACCGGCATCATGATCAACACCATTCCACCAGAGTCTGCCGCCCGCTGGTACGCCGCCCCATAACGCCTATGGTTGACAGTTCGGTTTGCATTCGCTATCCTCCAAGAAACAGGAGGAACATCTATGCTCGCAAACACTCAAAGTGTTACCCATCTCGGTCTCACACCGCAGCTCATCGATATTGAAACCGACATGAGCAATGGTCTGCCCGGCTTTGTGGTGGTGGGCCTGGCCAACAAAGCCATCGAGGAGTCCAAAGAGCGCATCCGTAGCGCAATCAAAAACTCGGGGCTGACATTTCCACCCAAGCGCATCACGGTGAACCTCGCACCCGCAGACCTGCCCAAAAACGGCAGCGCCTTTGATCTGGGTATAGCGGTGGGCATACTGGTTTCTTCCGGCCAAGTACAGCCACTTGACGCAAAAAGCATGTTCTACGGAGAACTTGCCCTCAACGGCAGTACCCGACCAGTTCCAGGCTGCTTGGCGGTCGCCCAGGCTGCTGCTCAGCATGGCATAACAAACCTCTACGTGCCTGCTCGTAGTGCAGCTCAAGCCACGCTCGTGCCTCATGTTAACATTTATCCCGTCGAGAGCCTACAACAGCTCTATAAGCACCTGATTGGCGAAGTAAGCATCAGCCCGCTCGACCAAGAACCCACCCAGCTAACCCCGCCTGCCCCAGCGGTCGACTTCGCCGAGGTCTATGGTCAGGAGCAAGCCAAGCGGGCTGCCGAAATCGCTGCCGCGGGTGGACACAACATTCTCTTTAGCGGCCCTCCCGGGTCTGGCAAGACCCTGCTAGCTAAGGCAATTGCGGGCATTCTACCGAGTCTAAGCTACGACGAAATGATCGAAGTAACCCGCATTCACGGCCTGTGCGGCGAAACAAACGACACCCTCGTAACCAGTCGGCCCTTTCGCTCGCCACACCATACCTCGAGCAACATCGCTCTGACCGGTGGCGGTCAATGGCCTAAGCCAGGCGAAATTAGCCTCGCCCATCGTGGCATCTTATTTCTCGACGAGTTGCCCGAATTTACGCGCAGCGCGCTCGAAGTACTGCGTCAACCGCTCGAAGACAAAGCCGTCAGCATAGCCCGCGCCACGGCCACCTATCGTTTCCCAGCTAACTTCATGCTGGTTGCCACCCAGAACCCTTGTCCATGCGGCTATGCGAGCGACCCACTTGCTTCCTGCCAGTGCACACCGCTGCAAATCAATCGCTATCAACACAAAGTATCCGGCCCGCTGTTAGACCGGATTGACATCAAAGTACACGTCGGCCGTATGCAATCAAGCGAGCTATTAGACCAAAAACCAGCTGAGCCAACCAAGACTATTGCTCAACGGGTCGCCAAAGCCAGAGCTGCCCAGCTCGATCGCTCCAGCACAGAAGGTAAAGCCGTCGAAAACAGCCAGCTTAGCAATCAAGCCATCAAAAGCACTTGCCGGCTTGATGACAAAACCCAGAGTCTCGCCGACCAGGCCATCAACCAGCTTCGATTGTCCGCTCGCTCCTACATGCGTGTCTTAAAAGTCAGTCGAACCATAGCCGACTTGGCAGATAGTGAGCAAATTGAGCTACCCCACTTTAGTGAAGCGCTGCAGTACCGCCTCTAGCTCTCAAGCCTAAATGCGAATAAATTTATAAACCTCTGGGCCAACCGAGGTAAAAGCAAAGAGGCACCACAGGGCAACAAGACCGAGCATAATTACACCAGCCACGACCATAGCATGCACCACCTCGCGTCGTGCCCGCCTCGCTACCAGCACATCGCCACTGTCTTGTACTGGTTGCGAACGCTTGCTCTCTGGCTGCTTAGCGTCATTCGCCGCCAAGACCGATTGAGCCGCCGCAGACACATGATCGGCGCCGTTTTGTTCCTGCAAACCTGCCGTCGCAACCGCTGGCTTTTTAATCGACTTGAACTGCGACTTCTTCTTGTGATGCTTTTTCTTCTTAGCCATATGTTTTGTAAGTAACCCCTTTGACTCCATTTTAACTGCTTTACGTAGCGTTGCCAAGAACCACCCCAAGCGGCTATAATAACATGGCTAAATGCGGGAAGAATACGTGGAATTATTGTTGATTGGCCTATCAGTTTTCAGCCTAGTACTAGCGGCTTACTCCGTATGGCAGGTTGTGTCTATTAAAGCCGCCTACGGGGCTTTCTTTGACCGTCAAAACCCAAAGTCAATCGAGCAGATCCTCAAGCAGTACGACCTCGAGGTCAAAGACGCCGCCCGCAAGCTCGACGAGCTGGCTGTTTTTAGCGCCAACCTGCACAAACTCAGCTCAAAAGGCTTAACACGAGTTGGCTTGGTCCGTTTCAATCCGTTTCATGACAAGGGTGGCGACCAAAGCTTCTGCCTTGCCGCGCTCAATCGCCACCTAGACGGCTTTGTTATGTCTGCTATCCACTCTCGAACAGGAGCACGCTTGTATGCCAAAGAAATTGAACAAGGCAAAAGCAAACATCACCTTTCCGACGAAGAAATGCGTGCCATCCAAAAAGCCATGTCGAATCGAGATGAGTCATGAAGCTTGGCAGCTTAAGACCCAAACTATGGCAGCAAAAACCATCTGATTCGGTCGTAAACGACCTGTTCCTGCACGAACCGGCCAAGGCACGCGGCAACCTAACTCTATATGACGACTTCTTGCTCGACGCGCCCTTAGAGGGCAGCATTACTTCTCATAGCCACGTCACCATAGGCCCAAACGCGGTTGTAAACGGCTCAGCCTCCGCCCGCAGCATTCATCATCAAGGTAGCTTGCAGGGTTCGCTTTCGACCGAAGCACGCTTAGTCATTCAGAGTGGCTCCAAGCTTCAACAAGCCAAGGTGCGGTGTGATAGTCTCGAGATTCAACCTGGTAGTCAGCTTATAGATGTAATAATTACAACGAGTTAGCATGCACTACTACCTTATCGATGAACGAGTAGCCAAGACCACCCCAGCCGCCCAGCTCAGTCGTATCCAAAGTTGGATCAAAACGAGCCGGATTGCCGGCGAACAATTGAGCCTCAAAAGCCCTCAGCACATTATGGAGCACGTTAAGAAGATTACTGCTAGCGCGTCAACCGCCACTATAGTAGTGCTGGGTGACGACCTCAGCCTTGATTTGGCGATCTCGGCGCTTATTGAGCTCGAGCAAGACAATACAACCCCTCTGGGCTTTATTCCCCTTCGTGCCAACTCTAAGAGCGCTCAGTTGCTGGGAATTCTTGACTGGAAGCAAGCCACCGGCGCCCTTTTAAAGGGTAAACGCGAGAACTTTCACCTGCTCGGGGTTGAAGACTATGCGATTCTCTCCTGCTGTAGCCTCAGCCCTAAACACGTCGACCCACCTACAGAGCAGGCTATAACCCTCACCCTCGACCGAGAGCTTATTCTGAGCATACCCTCAGCAGAACTTAGCTTGGCCAACATCTCTAAAGACGTAGCGACAACCCATATCCAGCCAATCCTGATCGAGGCCACTGCCAGTCACGGTAGTGACCAATTACTTCAGAACAAACAGCCACTTATTAAGCTGCCAGTTAAGCACACTGCGTCCGCGCAGGCCAAAATGCTCCGTCTTAAGGCCAGCACAATCACCATCGAGACCACCAGCCCCCTCCTCTTACACAGCCTGATTCAGCTTCGACCCACTATTGAAGTAGTACAACACACCAAGCAGCAGCCGCTTATCGTCAGTAGAAAGCGAGACAGCCTGACGCATAGAAGACCTTGATTTCCCTACCCCTTCGTGCTATCATTCTCTTTGAGCTTTAAGGAGATCTCTTTATAAAAGGTAGAATTCGGTTGAATCATGAGATAACTGCACCTATGGTACGGTTACTTGGATCTGACTCCGAGCAACACGGTGTTATCTCGATTCGAGAAGCCCTTAATATTGCCCAGGAGCAGGGTTTTGATCTAGCCGAAGTTTCACCCACGGCCGATCCGCCCGTCGTCAAGCTTGTTGACTGGGGTAAGTATCGCTACGAACAAGAGAAACAGCTGCAAAAAAGCCGTCGCAACCAGAAGAACGTCGAGGTTAAACAAGTTCGACTCGGCCTCAAAACTGGCGCGCACGATATCGACGTCAAACTCAAAGCAGCTATCAAATTCCTTGAGCAAGGTAATAAAGTAAAGGTGAATCTCCGCTTTAAAGGTCGCGAGATAACCCACCCCGAACTTGGTCGCGCCATTCTGGACAGCTTCTACGTTAAGCTCTCGGATATCGCCACCAAAGAGCAAGAACCCAACCTGTCGGGCCGAGAACTATCAATGGTAGTAGCAAGGAGAAAAGATGCCAAAGCTAAAGACGAATAAGACAATGAGCAAACGCGTGAAGATTACTGGCAGCGGTAAGATTCTGCGTCGCAAAGCTACCCGCGCCCACAAGCTGACCATCAAGTCAGCTACCCGTAAGCGCGCCTTTACTCTGGAGCACGGCGTGGCGCTGGGGGACAGCAAGAATATCAAGAAAATGTTAGGATTATAGGCCATGAGAGTAAAACGAGGTGTAACAGCCAGAAAACGACATAAAAAAGTACTCAAAGCCGCCAAGGGCATGAGTCATGCTCGAACATCTTCGTACCGTAAAGCCCACGAAGCCGTTCTCAAAGCCCTCTCTTACCAGTACCGTGACCGTCGCAACCTCAAGCGTGACATGCGCTCACTCTGGATTACCCGCATCGGCGCTGGCGCCGCCCAACACGGCACCACCTACTCTAAGCTCATTGCAGGCCTCAATAAGGCTGGTATTAAGCTCAACCGTAAAATGCTCGCCGAACTAGCGGTTAACCAGCCTAAGGCGTTCGAGGCAGTCGTAAAAGAAGCTCAGTAGTAGCCCCTTTTAAGAGAACTCCGCTACATAGCACGCAAAAACGACCCCATAGCTCGGACAGGGTCGTTTTTGATATGCGCATCAGCGAGCTTGTTGGGGGCGCCCAAGAACCCTAGCGGCGATATACGAGTCGAGCCCTAAGATCAGACGTTAATTGGGCGTTTTTGAGTAATTCACCCCCAACGAGCTTGTAGCCGGCAGGCAGGGTGACAGTCTGACCCACAGTGTGAGTAAAGCTGCCGATTGGCTTTTCTATAAAGCTCGGTATAACAACCTCTTGACCCATATTGTAGCGAAACGGTAATTCGTAGGTTAGGTGATACGTTGCCGAGGCTCCGGGCTCCAGACTAGAGAAGAACGTTACCACCTCTCGTCCTGACTCGGTGTATACTGCGCGGGACAGATCAAAATCCTTACTCAAAACCTTACTACCGACTGGTAAGGCCAGCTTGAGGTAACTGGCATTCGCGCCCACCAACCACTTGGTGCGGCCATCATGAGGATCGACGTAGCGATGCAAGTACTGCCCCGTGTGCTTACGCTCAATCGTCACCTCCACTGTGGCTCTACCCGAGCTATCGACCACGATCCTGCGCCCGATTGCCTGACTCATGTATGGGCTACTCTTATTTGCCCCAATATTTGCCTCAGCCAGCATCATATAATCCCCCTCAGCCGGACTAAGCCCACCATCAATACCGGCAGCAACCAGCGATGTTTGGATGCTGGCGTCACGACTATAGAGTGCGAGCTGCTTCTGTGCTGCTAGTCGAGATAACAGCCCAGCGTACTTGGGCACATCCTGTATACTACCCTGCTCAAAAAGCTGATTAAGCAGTGTATTGGCCAACACCCCAAGGATCGTTTTGGGGTCCTTGCCCGCTTGCTTATCATCGCCAGCTTCAACCTCCAGCTGAACCTTCTCTAAAAAGTTATCGCTCGTCACCGCAAAGCCATAGTCCTTGAGATGCACAGGGCCGGTTATGCTCAAGAGTCCTTTTATGACGTTCGGGGTCATCATGGCCACTGTGTCGACCTTCTTGCCTGATTCAAGCTCAAACAGCCGCGCTGCACGCTCGGCGTTGCCTTGCCAGTCCAGGCCGACGCCACTATCCCGCAGCGTAATGTGCGGCATCAGGGGTAGTAATTCTGGCGTGGCCGGCTCAAGTAAGTCCTCCCTGCCCTCGACGCGGTGGTCGTAGTAATAAACACTATGAATTGGGTCGATAACGAGCCTTCTGTCTGGACGCGCCTCTATATACCCCACCGAACCAATAAAACCGCCGCCATAACGCATCTCAGCGTTGTTGCTAAACAGTATCAGGGTTCGATTAACGCCATTACCACCACTCAGGCGATAAGCAAGCGCCTGATACTGCTGGGCTTTAGTTGCTTTTATTACAACACTATTGTAGATTGTGCCGAAGATACCAACCAAACAGATGGCAATAACGGCAACAAGCAGCCCACCACTGGGTTTGCTCAGACGTCTACGCCTGGTGCGCCAAGACCGCTTCATGAATCTGTTTAATAAACCGTGCTTCGCTAAATTTGGCAGCGTGGCGAGCAATCGCCGCACTATTCCAGGCCATCTCCTCAGATCGAACTATGGCATCCGCCAGGCTATCCGCTGTTTGGTCACTAAACAGCAGGCCGGTTTTGCCATCTATGACCGTTTCGGTCGCACCACCCATGCCAAAGGCCAAGACTGGCTTACCACAAGCCATAGCCTCAAGTGGTGTGATGCCAAAGTCCTCCTCGGCGGGAAACAAAAACGCCTTGCAGCCTTTATATAGCTTGGTCACCTCATCTTCGGCCAAAGACCCTCTAAACTCAATGCTAGGGCCAGCGATTTTCTTGAGACGAGCCATTTCCGAACCGCCACCGACAACGATTAGTCGCTTACCAAGCTTGCTACAAGCTTCGACTGCTATATCATAGCGCTTATACGGCACGAGGCGCGAAACGGCCAAGTAATAATCACCCTTGCTCGCCTTTTCAGACCCAAACCGCACCAAATCTACTGGTGGATGAATAACTTCGGCCTCACGCTTGTAGTACTTTTTAATACGCTCAGCGACGGTAGCCGAGTTAGCAATCAGTACGTCCGGTCGCTGCGCCGCAGCGAAATCCCAACGGCGCATTTTGCGTACAAAGTACGGAGCCACCAGACGCACGAGTGGGTTCAAAGCCCCAAAGCCTGGATCAGCCAAGTACTGATTATAATTACTCCAATAATAACGCACCGGGGTATGGATATAAGACAAGTGAAGCGTCTCAGTTGGGGTAATAACTCCTTTTGCTTCGGCGCTACTACTCGATATCACGAGGTCATAGCCAGACAAATCAAAACTCTCGAAGGCCAAAGTTCGTAGTATTGGGTAAAGCTGGTGCTTACGACGTGACAATGGCCAGTGTTGCAAAAACGACGTCGATACCCTGCCCTTAAACTGCGGCCGCTTTGTTGCCTCATAAACGCTCGAGTATACATCTGCCTGCGGATAGGCCTTAAGAAGTGATTCCACCACTCGCTCAGCTCCACCTATATTAGTCAGCCAGTCATGGACAATCGCAACTTTTAACTCGCTAGTCGGCGCGTTAGTAGCCACGGCCCCTCACGATCACCCCAAGCGTGCGGATTAAAATGGTTAGATCCATCCATAAACTCCAGTTTTCAACGTAGTAAATATCCAGCTCAACCCGCTCATCATAACCAATGTCGTTACGCCCCGACACCTGCCATAAGCCAGTCAGGCCGGGCTTGATGGCCAAAAACTTACCACCCAGCTGGCCGTAGCGCTCGAGCTCGGACTGAACAATCGGCCGTGGCCCAACCAAGCTTAAGTCCCCCTTGAGCACGTTTACAAGCTGTGGCAGCTCATCTAGGCTGGTCTTGCGCAAAAACCGCCCCAACCGGCTGACACGAGGATCATGCTTAACCTTTTGATACTTCTTAAACTCACTCAGCAAGGCTGGATCATTGAAGCTGGCTAGAATCTCCTCGGCCGTCTTATTGGAATACTTGCCACCATCAGAGTAGGCAGCCTTCATGGAGCGAAACTTGTAAACGCTCACCATCTTACCCGTTCGAGACAAGCGCTTGTGTGCATAAAAAACCGGACCTGGATCGGTTAGTTTTATTAGCACCGCTAGCACGGCAAAGAACGGCGCAAGCACAATCAGGCCAATTAACGATGTAATAAAGTCAACAATACGCTTCACGATCCTACCCCAACCCTCGAGTGGCGTGGTTCGCAACTCAAGTACTGGCACACCGCCATGCAGGGATGTTGCCACATTCGCACCGTAGAGCCCCATTATGCTCGGAATAAACCGATAGGCAATGTTGTTCTGCTGACAAAAACCCAACCAGCGAGCATCGTCTGTGCTGTTGGTGTGCATATGGATGATCTCATCAATATGACGCTGGGTGTGAATGCGGGCTATTTCTTCAGGGGTGGCACTACGGGGCTTAAAGTCTTTGACCAAGCTATTAATCACGCGGTAGCCCGGCCCCAAATCGCCCCTCAGACTTGTTACCAGCTTGTTTGGGGCTAGAATAAGCGTTTGGTGGACTCCGATTCCAAAATGAAACAAAACGCGCTGCAAGGCGCTTAAAACAAGCCGTGCCAGCGCCACAAATGCAAAGGTAGCAATGAAGCCGTAAATAACGATGCTTTTTGATGGAAAGAGCGGCTCAGGGTTAGAGAATTCCAGCATAATCAGGGCCATCACGCCGCAAGCGCTGGCAATAAAGACTTTGACCACCTCATCAATCCTCTTACGCGTGCTACCGAGCGAGTAGAGACCCAGCATGGCAAAAATCAACACCCATAGGGGCAAAAGTATAATAATGTAGCGCAAGTAAACCATGCCACCAATATCATAGGCAAGCGGCTTATCACTACCCAATCGGTAAAAGTACGCCGCCACAAAGCCGAGGATCATCATGCAGTAATCAATCGGCACTAGTACCAGGCTAAAGATAAGTTCGCTGCGTTTTTTCATGGTCGTTACCTCTTATTCTAGCACACAGGCCACTATAGATAGCTCGTCTGGTGAGTAAAACCCGAGCTCGGACAAGGACAAATAAGTGCCTAATTAGCCAGCTATAAGCCGAATTCTGTGCCTAAGCCTTCTCGTAAGAAAGCTTAGTTGTGATCATCTATCTTCTCGGCACGACTGTCCCGAGCGTATACTTTGTGACAAGCATATCATGCGACAAACCCAACTAAGAGCGAGTAACTCTGCCTTGCGGCGGGGCCCATAGTCTTGCAGCAGGTGGGGTTTACCTCCAAATCTAGTCACCTAGATTCGCTGTGCGCTCTTGCCGCACTCTTTTCACCCTTACCCAGCACCTTTGTGCTCTAGCAGGAGCACAAAGGTGCTGGGCGGTATTGTCTCTGTGGCACTTTCCCTAAGGTTGCCCTTGGTTGCCGTTAGCAACCACCCTACTCTACGCTGTTCGGACTTTCCTCTCCTGCAAGCTTGCACTTGCAAGAGCGATCACACACTGACTAATTAGGCCATAATTATACTAGATTTAGTGCCTTATGTCGAGCCCAAGTGGGCATCTAAACAAATGTTAACCTGAGCATCAGCCAACGTATTGAATGCCCGGCGGACGTGCGCAAAGCTTACCTCGGCATCCAGCTCTGCTAACAGCTCTTGCACCCGACCGTAGAGGGGTTTCATATCGACGTGCTTAACCTTGTATTGCCCGTTAAGCTGCTTGGTAACCAGCTCACTATCTAAGTAAAAATCAGCTTGCACCAGCTCCTTGCTGTCTTTAAGCTGGCCCAAACCCAATATGACAGCACTGTATTCAGCATAGTTGTTAGTGCGAACACCAAGGTACTGGTTATATTCACCAATCACCTCGTCTTTCGTTGTAGTTATTACTACACCGGCTGCTGCTGGACCAGGGTTGCCGCGCGAACCACCGTCACAAAATACCTTTATGTGAGTTGGGAACGACGCCACTACTGCCTCCAACCCCATAAAGCCACCACCAATACACCAAAGGCAATCCGATAGGCCACAAACAGTCGTAGATTGTGGCTGCCGAGGTATTTAAGAAGCCACTTAATGACCGCCAGGCCAACCAAGCCAGAGACAACTATGCCCACTCCGACCTGCAGCATTGACACGGTTGGCTCGGGATTACTAACCAAACCAAGGGCTTTATACAAGCCCGCACCTAAGCTAATGGGGGCAGCCAACAAGAAACTAAAGCGAGCCGCGTCTTCACGCTTGAGCCCGCGCCACAGCCCCGCCGTCATGGTAATCCCAGAGCGCGACGTACCAGGAATGAGTGCTAACGCCTGAGCGAAGCCAACTATCAGCGTGTCCTTAGGTCCAATATCCTTACTGTTACGGCTAAGCTTAGCTGTGTTATCAACGTACAGCAGCAAGAAGCTAAATAAGATCATACCGAGACCAACTATCAGGGGTGCAACCGAGCTATCATGCAGGACTGATTCTATCCACTTATCACCCACAAAACCAATTAGCGCGGCCGGAATCGTAGCTAGCACAATATAATGCAGCAAAGGACTGCGCTGCTGCCAGAGCTGCCAAAAGTCTTTGTAAAAGAAGATTAGCAAGGCAAGCGCGGTACCAATGTGTATGGCGGCGTCAAAACTCAGCCCAAGTTCGCTGAGATTCAGTGCCCAGGGCGTAATCAGTAAGTGAGCCGAGGACGATATCGGCAAGAACTCACTGATGCCCTGCAGGACCGATAAGAGTAAGACGGTGAGCATAAATACTATTGTATGCTGCTTAAGGGGTGCTCGGCAAGATAGTGGCGGATCTTGTCTGCCGTCGGTCTTAAGGGCGCAAGCGGCCCAAATACTGCACGCGAGTGGTCCATATCAGCCTCGTCGTTGATCGGCACCAAGTGTACGTGCACGTGCGGCACACCAAGCCCCATTACCTGCATGGCCACCACGTTGGGGTTAAATACCGCATCGAGCACTACAGCAAACTTGCGAGAAACCTGCATAAGATATTCATATTCCCCTGGCTCCATGTGGTAAAAGTACTCTATCGGCTGCTTGGGTATTACAAGGCTATGGCCGGCGCCAAACGGCGCGCGGGATAATATGATTATGACCCGCGAGTCATCGTAGAGCACCTCGGCTGGCTCTTCGCCTCGAATAATGCGTGTAAATATGCTCTCAGCCATCTTCTCCCCTCCTTATTTAGCGTTGTTTTGGGTACTGAACTACTAGATTGTTCGCTGGAACATCACCTGACATCTGGGTAGCAACGCTCAGCGCGGCATTGTATTGCTCCATAAGACCGTCGGCACGATTATTCAAAGCCACCGACATGGTACGGAGATAGTAGCCGTAGGCCGCAAGAATTGTAATCAGAAGAAGTGTCTTTGCTCGCATGAAGTTGCCTTTTAAGGAATTATTATACCCTGCCAGCCCAGGCCGAGCGAGCATAAGCTACTTGCCCTTAGGACCCTTATCTGACTCCCCCATCATCTCTATACTGTTCTGAATGATGGTAATGGGGGTATTGAGGTAGTGTGA
>CAZNJX010000015.1:0-15587 GCA_964573585.1 uncultured Candidatus Saccharibacteria bacterium | reverse complement strand
GTGGTTCATTCCTTCTGGCTCGTACCAGCCAATCTTCCTGATCCTCGAATGTCGCGGGAGCTGCAAAGGGTGGAATGGTGGCTTGCGCCACCTCCGTAGCGTGCTTGGTTATCATAAGCAAGCTTATGTAGCGCTGCGCGCTTTTGTTCCACCGAACCTCCGGTTCTCATCCCAACACAACAATTGGCTGCAGCTCAACATGGAGTTAAGCTTCAGCCAATGGCGGAGAGGGTGGGATTCGAACCCACGGTGCCAGTTGCCCAGCACACCGCTTTTCGAGAGCGGCACCTTCAACCACTCAGACACCTCTCCGAACAGGTAATAGTGTAGCGTAAAATAGCCTCGTGTTCTAGGCTATAATCCTTTACCATCCCTCTTGGCGTTAGCCAACTTGAGCCGTTGCCGTTCTTCAGTGACTTCCTGTCGTGTAATGTCGTCAAAATGCTTTTGGTCGAGTTCTTTGAGCGTGTCCCACATGCGCTTGGCTTCCTTATGTGTGAGGGTGGCGTACTTAAGGAATATAGCCATGAGCATGCAGAGCCCAGCACACAGTATGGCCAGCATCAGCCCAAAGAAGATTGAGTCACCAAAGTCGGTCATGATGGCAAAGTATAGAGTAATAGAAAACAAGACCGAAACTACCAGCCATTCATGGCTATAGATCTTCTTCTCCAGCAAGTCGGAGATGGTACTTCTGTTGTCTTGCGTTTGCGACACGCTAGAGTATATTTCCCCAATAACTTGTTGATCCTCACCCTTTTGGTGTTTAAGCCAGTAAAGGAGCTCGTCGTAGTACTCGTTGTCGGCGGAGATATGGTAGTTGCCAAGTATGCTGCTCAGGTAGGACTTGAGTTTAATCTTCAGGGTATGACGAGCTGACCCGCCTAGCATATGAGCTTGCGCTAAAATATCCAGAATGGTCATTTCCTCCTGTCGGATTGCCGAATTAAGTGCTGAGACTCGACTTTTTTGTGAGTCTAGGAGGGGGTTAAAGTAGTAACCAAAGAGGAATGAGTTGACGGAGAAAAGAGCCAATTGCCCCGCAGTGAGCTCTCTGCGACCCACTAAGAAGACAATGCAAAAGGAAAGAACCAGGAAGAGTGGGGCAAGAATTGACAGGCGGATCTTGAGAAGCGACTTTAGCATAAGAATATTAAAGCACAGGCTATGCATCTGGCGCAAACCTGATACTTTATCCCCTTGTGCACAAGGCTGTTGATAAGTTCGTAAAGCGTTCGCAAAAAGTCATAAAAACCTATTGACGCGCTTAGTAGAGGTGGGTGTACAATAAGGCTGTCACCAGTGAGGTGGCTAAACACAGGTAGAGTCTACGTAAAGTAGACAGCCTACATAAGGAGCCCCACGGGCTCCTTTTTAGTCTTGTCGAAGTTTTGTGCTTCTGACTAGTAGTCTCGCCCTGGCATCCCTCCACCTCACTAAAATGAGAAACCCACCGACCAGAGGGCGGTGAGCTCTCTCATCGGCGGGTTGTTACGGGCTTGATGGCAACGGAATGTGCCGGTAGACGATGATGCCGCCGTAAGCGTTGTACTCGACCCCACACTCTGCCTTGATCTGACCGAAGAAGTCCGCTTTGCTTGCTCGCGCAGTCGGGGTTTCGGGAAAGAACGGCATGAACCTCTGAAGCTGATCGAAGAGCCCTAGCGTCCGCCGGTAGTCCTCGGGGCTCATCCAGGTGTCCATTCCCACGAGGCAGTTTGGATGATTGATGGGATCAGCCCCAGGCGCAATACCCAACAGCTGAATATGGTGGCGCTCGAGGGTGGCAAGTCCGAGCAGATCAGGAGCATCGTCCTCGTCTTGGCCGTTCATCTTCCTGCGAATCGCCTGGGCGATTCGCGCTCTCTCATCGTCAAACAAAAGGTGTTCGGCGACTGTTTCTTCGTACATGGCGCGTCTCGTCTCTGTAGGGGTGCTTGGCGATCTACTCCTACTATAGTGAGGTCTCACGTGGCCGACAAGCGTAACTATAAAGTCGGCTTAAGGCTGCCGGCGCGTTGAGTTACGTTGCCATATAGAAAGGCAGTGTTTTATCCCGCGGTCAAACAAAAAAGCGACTTAAAGGTTTCCCTTAAGTCGCTTGGGGTGGGCCACATGCCACACCCCGCCTCACCTACCAAGCTAATGGCTGTGTGCACATGCACGCGAGCTACGTACTGGTGGTCGTGGTGGCCACCTCGCCGTCACGGCTCGAGCCGTCGTCTGGCGCAAATGGCCATTCTTCTTGCGGCTTCGTCCCCTTGGCGACGCCTTCAAGGATCCTAACGAGGGTGTCGACACACAGCTCGACCGTGCGCCAATTGTCCCCCTCGTGGTTCTCCAAGCCGACGCAAGCAGCCAGGAAGCCCTTGTGGCGGCCGACACCCCAACGTTCGGCGTCTACCTCGCCCCCGACGGTCAGGAAGTGACGAAGTCGGAGGTAGAGCTGGTAACGACCACCATACAGCTTGGTGTATTTCCTCTCGTTGCCCAAGATGCCAATAAACATGGCGCTGGCGAGCGGATCCACCATGTCAATCTCGGCGTCCGTGTCGAAGATGGCAACGGCGAGGAAGTCGACATCTGGCATTTGCCTGTTGACCATCTCGGCCAGCTTGGTATGGAACCAGGCGCCGAAATATTCAACAACGTTATAGCCTTTGAAATACACAAAGCCCATCTGAATCACTCCTAGGTGCGAGCCGCTGATTGCGGCTAGGTGATGCACATCATAGTATATCCACAGCGGTATGTCAATGCTGGCGAGCCACTCTCGCGCGTGGCGAGGGCACGACTACCCAAGCCGCGAAGGTCTGTGGTGATTCAAAAAGGTTGGTATGTTCTCCCTATACTTACTCTGCGCGTCGTCGAGTAATGAGGTTGTATACAAACACGACGAGGGCGATGATGAGCAGCAGGTGGATCAAGTCTCCACCAATGTGACCAATCAGCCCGAGTAGCCACAGCACTACTAGTACCGCGATAATTATTCCTAACATAACGACTCCTTACGGTTAGATGTTTTGCCTAAGTATGGATGCGCTTAGCTATCATGGCTGTGAGAATTATCACAGGACGAAGCGGGCTCACAAAAGCTAGTTAGATTTCTTATAGTGCCAGGCAAGCACCCTTGTTAATCTAGGGGAGTTAAACGAGGGAACCAAGTCATCGCAAACCAAAACCCAGACGAAATGAGAGCAGAAGCCAAAGACAAACGAGAGCAGGCACAGGAGCTTACGACCCGCGCCGAAGCTATCGAGGCCGCAGCTGACGAACTCGAGCAAGCTGAGGCAGAAGCTGACTCCGTGGCCGACTAACGCCGCGGGGCACTACATTAAATCTGAGTAAAGGAGGAACGATGAAGATGATGGCTACGCAGCCCGCAACCACCCAGGGGTCTCACAAGGACTTTCGGAGGACGGTGGGGCGCCGAGATGTGGAGGATATGTTTGACGAAATCGCTTCACGCTGGGCGGCTCGAGCGGAGAGACTGCAGAAATCACGCAAAGCAAAAGGCAGGTTTAGAATGCGAACTCTACGCTAACGACCTGCTAAGCAAGCATCCCTGACGGCTATGCGGCCAGATAACACCTTACGGTTATCTGGCCGCACCGTTTTTATATTTTGTCCAGTAATCTTTGTAGCTGCCCCACGTCGACCTGGTAACTTTGCTTGTGGTAGGTTATGACGCCTTCGCGCTGGAGCTTGTTGAGCTCTAGCGAGGTCGTCTCGCGTGTTAAGCCGACGAAGTTGGCAAAATCCTGCTGCGTAATTGGCAGATCAATCGCGACCTTGTTGCTTGGGCCTTTTTGGCCAAACCGTCGTACCAGGAACTCAAAGGTGTAGAGGATCTTCTCCCGCGCCTTTGACTGCTCGAGGGCGTGCATGCGCAGCTGGTAGCCGATGTGCCGCTCTACGTAATAATCAAGTGCCCGCCACATGGCCTCTGGCTGCGTCTTCAGGTAGTCCACGTATTCTTCTTTGGGTACCAGGTAGAGCTCGACGTCCGAAAACGCCTCGTAGTAGAAATACGCTCGGTTAATCTTGTCAAATATCCAGCCGATCGGGAAGGCCTCGTAGGTGATATCAAAAAGAAGCGGTCGCTCCTCTCCTTTGGCGGTGATGTTATAGACTTTTACAAAGCCTGATTTTATGACGTGAACGGCTGATGGGATGTCGCCCTGGTGAAGGATGACCGATCCCTTAGTGTACTTCTTGACCGGATAGGCTTGTAAGAAGTCGGCAAACTGGCTCATAATGCCATCCTAGCACAAAAGGTTCGTTTTGGAGATGAAAACGCACTAGCGCCTCATGCAGCTCGGGGTCTTCGCCTTACCACCTAAACTCACAATGCATTGATTATGAACTTGGGTAGAAGCCAGTTGAGTACTGGCCAGACTCTGCGCAGTATTGCTATGCGCGCAGGACATGGTGGGGCTTGCCGGCAAATCGGCTTCTTCCGCTACGACGGCCGAGGGAGGTCGTATGCCTCTTCTCCGCATGCGGTAACCCAGGCTCGCCACACTTCATTGACACTGACCTCCTCGTCCGCCTTTTGGAGCCGGGCGAGGGCGGCACCAACGAAGCTCTCGAGCTTGTGAAACCGATCGGCGGCGGGTCGCATCCGGTACCGCCGATTGTCTGCATAGCGGTAGGACTGCGGAACCATCTGCATCGCCCAGAGGCAATCCTCGTGAGACAGACCCGA
The DNA here is from genome assembly GCA_964573585.1 of uncultured Candidatus Saccharibacteria bacterium. Taxonomy (GTDB): domain Bacteria; phylum Patescibacteriota; class Saccharimonadia; order CAILAD01; family JADZBC01; genus CAYPSN01. The sequence continues at coordinate 10,879 of CAZNJX010000015.1, read as the reverse complement.
CTTGTGAACCGCGCGGTAGATGCCACGCATCTCTTTCCCGTACTGCCCGCACTCCTTGTCGGAGGTCATGTCGCAGACCTCTCGCGCCTGTGCCTCGGTGAGCGCTTGCCTGACCCGAAGGTTGGTGTAGACGGGATCTACGTACAGGGGGTCGTTCATGACCTGCTCGTGGGTGTGACCCAAGAGGCGGGCCTCCACGTAATACCTGGCCGAGATACCAGCCAATACGGCCTCGATGAGGTCATCGGGCTTCTTGTGGTTCTCGAGCATCAGCTTGAGGGCAGCCACGATGGCCGGACTCCTACCCTCATAGATGCGAACGGACACGGACAGGGGGGTGTCGAGATTCACTCGGTCACCATCCTTCTTTTTTGAGACCAGCACGATGCTGGATTTTCGAATAATAACATGGATCTGTGGATAAGTCAATAACGTAGCTTACGAGATGATTTGCGAATCACCACCTAAGCTCACAATGCATTGATTATGAACTTGGGTAGTGCCAGTTTTAAGGTCTGGCAACCTTGTGTTCAGGCGACGGCCCAGGCTCCGGGAGCCTTCCCGAGGAAGGTGAAGGAGATGAGCTCTGCACCCTTGGGGAAGCGCTCCTCCATGTCGATGGTGAAGCCACGCCGGACTTGGTTGGCGATGCTTGCCACCCGAGTACCGATGCTCTCCATCCGATTCGGCCACGCGTAGCTCACGATGGTCCCCAGGTAGGGGGTGGTGAGATCGGCGTAGTCCGAGTCGTACGGAAGCAGGACCAGGTCGATGAACTTGTCGGGGTCAGCGCCGAACTGGGTCATCTCGCCCGTTTCCGGGTTGATGGCGTCCATGTGTTCGGCGACGGCTTGCTTGACGTTGCGCATGAAGCGCACCAGGTCGGTGCGATCCATGTGGTCCCGTGGGACGAGGACAGTAACTGCGGGCATGGAAGCCCTCCTTGTGTAAGTACGGACTAGCCGTCATTCTCGCCATGAGAACAGTGGTAATAATAGCATGAATACATGCATAAGTCAATGGTATCCTGACTCACGAGTGGTTTACGAACTTTGAGTAGTTAATAGCCGAACAATCTCGGCAGTAGGAAGGGTAGCATCAATCACTCGGTCGACCAGCCCAGCTTCGTAGATCTCCTTATGGTTCTCTATTTGCCCCATTAGCCACTGGGTTGCGTCTTCGTACCCTTCATTTTCCATGCGCTGCTTATTTCTACGCAGCATTTCGCTATATGGGAGTTGTAGCTGGACAACCTTAAAGCCATTGTCTTTGAATAGTGCTACTTGTGATAAGGGGGTAAAGTAATTAGCGAAGAACACAACACTCTCTTGTTTTGCTACACGCTCATATATGGCGGGTATAAGTACCTCATCCTTGTACCTGTTGTCACGCGGCCAGATTCCGTTATTTGCAGCTAGGATTTCCTCATCCACCTCCGAAGTGTGCAAATCTGTATGTTCTCGGAGATACTTCGCAATGGTAGACTTGCCCGATAGTTGTGTGCCTATTACTAATAACTTCATTACTGCCAGTATAACAAAAAAGCTCCTCTCGGAGTTTTGTTCAAAAAACTACTGGTGTACCCGGCTAAACTCCGCTCTAGCTTCGCTTAGCTTAGGATTGAGTACGACCGTTATTAAACCTCGCTAACGCTTCTCTAAAATCATTTGAAATCAAGTGCTTTTTCATGAATGATTTGCCTGAACTACTCTTGAGATACCGCTCAAACGTTTGAGCTTCGTGCCTTTTGTTAAACGCGAAGTATGACTCTATCTTCCAGGGAGCGTACTTTGATGAATATGTGCTTTTGCCGTTATTGTGCTCTATGAACCTTGATTTCAAATTTGCCGTATAGCCATATATATTGCTCCTGGCTGCTTGATACTCTTGAGAATATAGGTGTAATACATTAAGCGAAGCGTTAGCGAAGTTTAATGGTATACCCGGTGGCTCTGCCACTTACGCAGCGTGCTTGGTCAAAGCGCAAGCAAGCTTACTTTTGACACTGCGCGCGCTGCTCCACCGAACCTTGGGTTTCGAGTCGGCACAGACTACAACGTAAAAACCCGAGCTTGCACTCGGGTTCTTGCGTTGGTGTACCCGGCGGGACTCGAACCTGCGACCTTCGGCTCCGCAAGCCGACGCTCTATCCAACTGAGCTACGGGTACACGTATGTGAAGCAACCGCTATTCTACCCTATCCGTGCCCGTCTGTAAATCAAGTCCGAGCCGCCACAGCGTGGACTTTATTAGTTGGCGTAGGGGTTAGATCCGCACGCGTTAGAACCGCATGGCGCGCAAGAGTCTGTCGATGAGATCATTGCGCGGCGGGACTTTGGGCAACACACTGCCGAGCAGACTCTCGATGGTGCGCTCCTCGCCTTCTTGAATTGGCAGGGAAACAAGCGTGCCTAGCTGCTTGCTTGGTACTAGCTCAAACACTCGCTGACCGTAGTCGCTAATCTCGTAAAACGATGAGAAGCTATCGAAGTGGTACGACTTCTCCCCCACGTACACGCCGTGCGTGGTAATGGTGTAATTGAGGGTGCGGGGCTTGCGCTGAGCGTAGATAACAAGCGAGATACACATGAGTACGAGCAGCCCAATGGTCAGGTATTGGCGCGTGTAGAGGGCCAGCCCGATCATGGCTACAAAGAACAGGGCAAGGAGCGCATACCAGCCGGCAGGCTTGTTGGTAAAGGTAAACTCTGGTGCGTTCCAGCTCATCAGGGTTGTTTCGGCTGCGGCGTGCTGGGCGTCGTCTTCTCCACCTTCCTCATCCGCCTCGTCCTCGTCTTCCTCAAGATCGTCTTGCATTGGCTGTGGCTGGTTTGCAGGCTCTGGAACGGGGTTTTGGGCTGGGGGTGGTGAATAAGGCGGCTGCAGGCCTTCGGACCCTCCAGCGGGCTCTGGTGCGCTCACAGGGGCACTTGCGGGCTGGCTAGAGCCTCCCACCGTTTCGGGCACGTGGGGGTCTGCCGCCGCCGGCCTGTACACTACCCCTGGTTTTGCGTCTTCTTCCATCGTCTCTTATAGCGCCTATGCTTTATCGCTTCCAATTATGCTACAAAGCCAGCGCGATGTCGACACGTCTTAGGCTGCAGATACCCACTTCATGGTTAGTTGCTTGTCGTTTTCTAGCGGGAAGACGGTGTAACCAGCAGCTTTGGCAGCTTTTTGCGAAGCTAGGTTGGATTTGCGCATATGGGCGTATATAACAGGACAGCCACTCTTTATGCTCGCCTGGGCAAGAGCCACGCGGCCGACTCCCTTGCCACGATGACGCTGATTGATGTGAATATCGACCGAGTAATGAGCACCGAGATCTTCGCTGCGGGATTCCTTGATGCTTATGTGTCCAGCTCGAATCTTGCCAGCGTAGATGTGCCAATACTTTTCCTTCGGCTTAGCCCTAGTAGATTGTTTGAGGTGTATGTTTGGGTTAGTCATATGTTGATGATAGCATTATTCTTTCTTACCCCACCTACTTTCCGTCACCTCCACGCCAGCGGGAATTCACACAGCTCCTTGTCTTCTGCAGCTCATCCCCTAATCTGTCGTTCGTCTACTTCTTATTTCTGCTACCCGGGTTCCTAGCGCTTGATTCATGTCTACACCTAAGCTTTCTGCCAGGAGAAGAGTCGTGATTATTACGTCGGCCAGCTCCTGTTCTAGAGAAGTCTCTTTGTAGCTCTTTGACTTGCTTTGCAAAGACTCGCTAGCCAAAACAGCTTCAGCCAACTCGCCAACCTCTTCGCTGAGTTTAATTGTTCGGGCAAACACCCTCTCTCGGTTATTTTCAATAGTCGCATAAAGGCCAACTATGTGTTTATTTTGCTCGGAGATGAAATTGTTGAATTGTGGCTCTAGCATAGTTCTTTTGACTTAGGATAATAGGCTGCTGACTAAAGCATCTTATTGCACGCGTTACTTCGCCTAATCTATGACTCTGATTTTACCATATACCATACAAAAAGCCGAGACATTCATCCTTCGTAGATATACTTCGGAGAACGGAAGCTCGGACTCTTTCTCTGGCGGAGAGGGTGGGATTCGAACCCACGGTACCGTTTCCGGCACGATAGTTTTCAAGACTATTTCCTTCAACCACTCGGACACCTCTCCATGTAGGGTGGCTAGGCCTATAGTTTACCAAATCCAGCCCGATTTTCCACCTATAACGTGAAACCGCCCCTTCCAGACGGTTTCTAGAAGGGGCGGGGTTATCCGCTACGTTCCCGCAGGCGGGAAGATCGCGACGATCTCGTCGAAGCCATCCGCCGGCTCGGGCGGTGCGCTTCGAAGGCAGTAAGCCATGCGATGCATGGCACGATCAGACACCACGCGGTCGCGTGCCTGGTTGCGCTTCAGGCAGATCCGCAACGGCGTCTTGAACCAGTAGCCAATCACCGTCGCCCCGCGGTTCTTGCAGAACCGCGCCATCTGCTGTCGGTCCTGAACCTTGACATTGGTGGCGTCGATGACAACATCACAACCGCGCGACAGTGCCCTCTGAATCCGACGGTAGACAATGCTCCATGCCTCAGTGTTGCGCGTGTGATCCTTGGCGTCGCCACTCAGCTTCTTGCGGACATCATCCGCGCAGATGTAGGTGGCGCCGTGCTCAGATGCATACTGCTTGAGCATGGTGGTCTTGCCACTGGCCGGCAGGCCGATACCAACGATTGCGGTCGGCAAAGTAAATCCTCCTGTAGTGGGTGCAAAACTCGAACTACACATTTATACTATGCATGACGGCATAAGTCAACAGCCCTATGGGCCGAAGCTCGGTCGAGGTAAAGTTGATGATTGTGTTTTATAGTTCGATCTGTGCAGGCATACCGATTCAGTTAGTAGTTTATAGGTCATTACTTCTCGACTAGAGGAACTTGTGCCATTCTTCATAGCCTTTTGTTCTGCCAAGCTTTTTCATAAGTGTCTGTGAGGCCGTGTTCCAGCTATCAACATTCCCTGAAATCTGGTGAATATCGAGCTCTTTTGCAAGACCTTCTGCTCTCAGCTCCAACAGGGTAGCGATACCTTTCTTATGGTAGTGTTCCGATACGACCAGATCTATCACAAAGAGCTGCCTCTTGTGCATGTAGTAGTTAGGGTTGTCTTGAATTTCTAGACTGATGGAACCGATCGCTCTAGAGTTCTCCTTTGCTACGAAAGCGTAGCGGTCCTCCGTCTCTAGAATCCTTGTTAACCAGCTATTGGCCTTTTCTAATGTGAGTGTAGCGGGGTCATACAGGTCATTCTGAGAGGTGTGTAGGTCCCAGGAATAAAAAAGTATCTCTGCGACTTGAGGTACGTCTTCAGTTGTGAGTGGTAAGATTTGAATCATTGCTCTGGCGGAGAGGGAGGGATTCGAACCCTCGCTAGAGATTGCTCCCTACTAACGGTTTAGCAAACCGTCCCCTTATAGCCACTTGGGTACCTCTCCGTGTCGAAGCTGTGCGCCCACTACTGTCAGTACGCGCGCTTCAAGGCTTACATTTTCGCATAGTTTCTCCTCTCAATCCAGTAGGGCAACCTGAGGATCACATGCACACTGGATTGCGTGAGCGCCGAAAGGCCCAAAAAGGCAGAGAAACCACAGCTTTTCTTGGCATAGGAGCTAGGCAAGAAGACGCGTATATTTGAGCGTAAATGCGCCGAGATACCCATATGAACCGAATATTATACGGACATATTTTTGGGGGTTTGTCAATTCATATGAACCTAGCTAGCTTTTAGGCAAGGATTCGAGCCTGGCTTCGTATAGCTTGGCCTTGTCTTGGGCAAGAATACGATAGGTCTGGGCGAGCAGCTTATTTAATGCCGTATTAGATCTGTCAAGACTCACTCCCCGCTCGGCGCGCTCTACGGTCAAATCGTAGTTGCCGCGTGCATTGGCGACCAGGGCGAGTGCTAACCAATCGTCGGCAGTTTTGCGCGCGCTGGCATTCAAGCGGTCCTCGCCAACACTGTAGATGCGCTGAGCGAGCAGGAACCGCCCTACTCCCCGTTCGGTTTGTAGCTGAGCGCTTTGGGCGTCTGGGTAATCGCTGGCCGACAGGGCGGTTTGCTTGGGATCGAGAACAAGGCACGCCACGGCCACGTCTTGCGCCGCTTGGCTGGTTAGATCGAGCTTGTTGGCCTTGGCGGCGTTGGCGCAGCCGTTGGCAAAGTCCTTTTTGTTAAACAGTGCTGCGGCCAGGCCTACATAGGCGTCAGCTGTTGCCTTCTGGGTAATGGCGCGAGCAAAGAAGCGCTGCGCTGGGCTATAGTCTTGGGCTCGCAGGGCGTAGTTGCCAAGCTGGGTGTAGTTGGGCTTGAGCGGCCAGGCTTGCAGCACGCGCCAGGCTTTGTCATAGCGGCCGATTGAGAGGTAATAGTCGCCGAGCGCTTGGGGCGCAGCTGCCCCACCCCAGCCAACAATCATGGCCTGGGCGAGGTATTCTTCGCGCGCTGCCGCCGAGCTAGCCGCTTTAGATTTGCCGATGAGTAGCTTGGTTTGTTCGTCGCGCCAGGCAAGCAGCTGCGTCATGGACAACACAATAATCAGGCTCGCCGCCAACAATGTGGCGCTCGCGATAACAAAGAAGGGGGTTTTGGGGTGGCGCTTAGTCTTCAAGTGGTCTCTTTAGATCGAATCAATGCTGTTTTGCAGTTCTGCTACTGCTAGTTTAGCATCATCAAGCCGCTTACGCTCGGCCGCTACGACCGCATCAGGAGCATTGTCTACAAAGGCCTTGTTGGCTAGCTTTTGCTCGCTGAGGCGCACGGCGTTTTGCTTGAGGGAGAGCTCGCGTTCAAGCGCCTTGCGGCGTTGCTCGCTTTGCCCAGCGGCATTGCGGGCGAGCAGCTCAATAATTTCACGTTCAAACTTATTGGCCTTGGCGTCATCGTGGCTCAGTACTACATTCGGCCAGCGTTCGGTCATAAGCTGCGAGTTAGTCCACGGTAGCTCTTGCCAGATAGCTTCGGTAACGAAGGGGGCGATAGGGTGAAGCAGGCGCAGGATCGTCTCGAGCGTGGTGGCGAGCATGTCTGGGTTGAGGTTGGCCTTGGAGTACTCGATGTAGCGGTCGGCAAACTTGTCCCACAGTAGAGCGTAGATGGCCTGGCCAGCCTCGGAGAAGCGAAAGGCCTCAATCTGCTTGGTCACAAAGCTGTTGGTATGGGTAAGTTCACGCGCCATATAGTGGTCGGCGTTCGATTGCAGCTGTGGCGGAACGGGGGAGTAGTCGGCTGGCAGCTTCGAGAGAACAAAGCGCGCTACGTTCCAGAGCTTGTTGCGGAAGTTACGCTGGCCCATCACCTTTTCTTTGGACAACGCGCCGTCGTTACCAGGTGTAATGCCAATGGTGAGTGCTAGGCGCAGGGCGTCGCTACCGTATTCCTTGGTCAAATCAAGCGGGTTAATCACGTTGCCCTTGGACTTGCTCATCTTCTTACCATGAGCGTCGTTGACCAAGCCGTGCAAGTAAACCGTTCTAAACGGCACCTGGCCGGTCTTGAACTTGCTAAACATAATCATGCGCGTCACCCACAAAAACAAGATGTCGCGGCCGGTTTCCATGACCGAAGTAGGGAAGAAGCCACGTCCGTAATCGCCGGTTGCCATCAGCGTGGCGTATGGCCACTGGCCGCTAGAAAACCACGTGTCAAAGTTGTCGGTCTCGGCTTCGTAGCCACCCTTGCCGTAAGCGGCCTGGGCGTCTTGTTCGTTGCCGATTATGTATTCGGGTTTCGCCTTGTCCCCAGTGGCGTTATAGTACACTGGCACGCGAATGCCCCACCAGTTTTGGCGGCTTATGTTCCAGTCATGCAAGTCGCGTAGCCAGTTGAGCGCCACTTTCTTAAACCGAGCTGGTACAAAGCTGACTTCGCCAGATTCAATTGCCTCAATGGCGAGCTGCTTGAGCGTATCAACTCTGAGCCACCACTGCTCAATGGTCAGGGGCTCAATCAGTGTGCCGCAGCGGTCGTGGTAGCCAACGGCGTGACTATAGTTCATGTCGATGTGGTCGATCAAGCCTTGCTCTTCGAGCTCGCGGGCCACCTGGTCGCGCGCTTCGAGCACGAGCATGCCGGCGTATTTGCCCGCTGCCTCGCTCATACGACCGTCAGTGCCAATCCCCTGGATGACCTCAAGCCCGTGTTTTTGCGCCATCTCCCAGTCATTTGGATCGTGCGCTGGTGTTAGTTTTTCTACGCCAGTACCAAAGTTGGGGTCCACGTGCTTGTCGCCAATTACCTTGAGCTTGCGTTTGCCCCACAGGAGCTCAACCTCTACCTCTTGGCCAATCCACTGCTTATAGCGTTCGTCATCTGGATTGACAGCTATACCAGTATCGGCAAACATGGGTTCTGGGCGCACCGTAGCAATTACGAATGGGCCGTATTTGACGTAGTAGAGCGGGTCGATCTGCTCTCTGTGTTTGACCTCGATGTCAGCGAAGGCCGAGTGGCAGCTTGGGCACCAGTTAACGATGCGATTGCCGCGGTAAATATGCCCAGCGGCGTGGAGCTCGCCAAACGTGTCATAGACCGTGCCAATGATGTCTTCATCCAGGGTAAATTTGAGCTTGTCCCAGTCGGCGCTAAAGCCTAAGCTCTTGAGTTCAGCAAGAATCGTGGACTGGTTGGAGCGGGTCCAGGCCATAACGTCGCTATAAAACTGCTCACGGCTAAAATCAAAGCGGCTTTTACCCGTCTTGGCCAGCTCGCGCTCGTAGACCACTTGGGTTTCGATCCCGGCGTGGTCGGTACCAGGGAGCCAGAGGGTTTTGTGGCCTTGCATACGGCGGTAGCGGATCATAAGGTCTTCGATGGCAAACATGGCGGTACCGGTGTGAATGTGGCCATTGGCATTGGGTGGCGGCATAATGATGCAAAACGGCTCTTTGGGCGCGTCCATGTTGAGTGCCCAGGACTTTTTGCTATCCCAGAGCTTGTTGATACGCTCCTCGTATTTGGCCGGGGAGTAGGCTCTGTCGAGTTGATTGGCCATCGATGATTCCATGGCCAAAGTATAGCTGATTATCAGGGGAGTTTCTAGGCTGCACTTCTTTGCGTCACCCTGAGTACCGCAATCACCATTCAACTTTTTCCGTCATTCCATATTGGAAGGACGTTAGTCCGCTCCAGGTAGGGAGTCCAAAAGAAGAACTCTTGGATCCCCGCCGGAGTCTATCCTGCATTCATTTCAGGGCGGGGATGACGAAAAAAGGGCAGAACAACAGATTAGCTGACCATAAGCAACTTGACAAGACGCTTATGGTTTGCTATAATGGTAGCAACATCACTAAAACAAAAAGGAGACTTTATGCCAGAAGGCGGACCACATAATGAAGAGTACACTCGGCACCACCCCGATGCGATTGTTGATCGAGACAAAGCTGAGCTTGTTGGCCATGCAACGAAACCTCACGAAGAAGCTATAATACGAGACGCATCTCAGGCTGACGCGGAATTGGATACCTATGCTGAAAAGCTCGGTCAAGGCGACAGGGATAGCGCAGAGTATGCAAAGAGTTATGCCCAAGGGCGGCTCGACTCAGCAGCTTCTCATAGGAAAGCTGCTGATCGAAAAGCTACCGCAGTATCTGAAGCTTACGATGAAACAATGGAGAGGATCGCAGCTCTTAAAAAGGGTAAGATTAGCTCGCCACAAGAAGCAGCACCAGAGTCAACCGAAGTTGAATAGAGCTTTATGTAGCGCTGCGACGAACGCACCCTACATGCCTTAAAGCTCCTCTAAACTTGAATCTGCCACCAATGTTGCCGGATCTGTAAACATCTTTTGCTTTGCCATGCGATAGGCAAGCGCCGCGATCATAGCGGCGTTGTCGGTACATAGCACCGGTGGCACAAAGATTGCGTTGGGTAGCTTACGTACAAGCTCCGAGCGCAGTTTTTGATTACAAGCTACACCACCACCAACTACTACGGAAGCTGGCTGGAATTCTTCGGCGGCTCGCACGGTGTTGCGTACGAGTGCGTCCACCACGGCCTTCTGGAAGCTGGCGGCAATGTCGCTTACTACGTGCTCATCGAGCTGGTAGGTTTTGGGTAGGCTTAAATCCCCAGGGTTGTGGCCACTAATCTCTTGCACCTGGCGGAGCACAGCGGTCTTAAGGCCAGAAAAGCTAAAGTCATAGCTGTCGTTGCTATTTGACCCTGGCTGCACGGACAGCCGGGCAATTGGAAACGCGTATGCATTGTCGTTGCCACCTTTGGCGGCTTGGTCGATGGCAGGACCGCCCGGGTAGGGGAGGCCAAGCAGCTTAGCGACCTTATCAAAGGCCTCGCCAGCAGCGTCGTCGCGCGTTTCGCCAATCAGTGTGCGCCGTAGGCTCTCGTCGTAGAGCGTGAGCGCCGTGTGCCCACCAGAGACGGTTAGGGCGAGTATCGGGAACTTTGGCTGGTTGTCGGTCAAGAAGGCCGCAAAGGCGTGGGCGATAATGTGGTTCACGCCAAGCAGCGGCTTGTTCTTGACCAAGGCTATCGTTCGAGCTGTGAGCGTACCAATCAGTAGGGAGCCGATCAGTCCTGGACCGCGCGTAGTGGCAATGGCGTCAATCTCGTCCCAAGTGAGCTTGGCTTGCTCCAGCGCTTGCTCGATGACCGGAATGATGACCTCTATGTGGCTACGGGCTGCTACCTCTGGCACCACGCCGCCGTAGCGGGCGTGAATGTCGATTTGCGAGGCGATGACGTTAGCAAGCACCTCGTGACCGTCACGCACGATTGCGCAGGCGGTTTCGTCACAGCTGGATTCAATGGCAAGGATAATCATGGTTGGTATTATACCGTACTTTCCTTAACTCACCTTGTCATTCCCGCCCTAAAATGAATTCAGGACAGACTCCAGTGGGAATCCATGCAG
>CAZNJX010000014.1:0-16222 GCA_964573585.1 uncultured Candidatus Saccharibacteria bacterium | reverse complement strand
GCCGTGCTTGACCATTTCACCGAAGCTACACATTTGGGCATAACAGCGACTCCAAAACGCAATGATAACGTTGATACATACGCTTACTTTGGTAACCCAAAATACACTTACAGCCTACAGCAGGGAATCGAAGATGGGTTCCTAACTCCGTTTAAAGTAAGGCGGATTCAAACCACTATGGACCGTTACACGTTTGGCTATGGCGACACGGTTGAAAGTGGGGAGGTCTTAGAAGGTAAGGAATATAGTCTAAGCGATTTTAATAGAGGTATCTACCTTCCAGAGCGTGAAGAGCGCATGGCCGAGATCATGCTCGAGCACATTGACCCAAGTCAGAAGACAATCGTATTCTGCGCTGATGAAAAGCATGCCGCCATGATTCGTGATGCTGTGAATAAATATAAAGACAGTTCTGGGCTAGGAGCCCACACCGACTACTGCGTGCGGATTACCGCGAGCGAAAAAGAAGTTGGAGACCAGTTTTTGCGTGAATTTAGGGATAACGACAAGCAGATACCGACGATTGTAACAACCTCTCGCAAACTCTCAACTGGTGTTGACTCTCGCAACGTACGGTTCATAGTACTCATGCGCAAAGTCGGTTCGATGGTGGAATTCAAGCAGATTGTAGGGCGAGGCACACGCATATATGACGGCAAGGATTACTTCACGATCGTAGACTTTTACGGCAACGATGAAAAGTTTAGTGACCCTGAATGGGATGGCGAACCTGTCGAGATAGACCAAACTGAGGTACAGGTGGTAGATACAGGCATACCGGTTGAAGCAGGCCCAGTAGTACTTGGGGACCCCGAACCAGACAATGACACCCTCTCGACAGACGATAGTGGGGGTTCGATTTATGAGCCTCGACCAGAACCAAAACAAAAGACAGTAGTACATCTAGCTGACGGCAAAGCACGAACTATAAGCCATAGTGCCGATATGCAATTCTACTTTAACGGCCGGCCAGTTAGCCCAAAACAGTTCCTTGAAGAGATCTACGGGGAATTACCTGAATTCTTCAGCTCTGAGGAAGATCTGCGCAAGCAATGGCAAGATCCGAACACCAGAGAAGCACTCCTGGACGGTCTTGCTCAGAAGGGCTTTGATAGTGACAAGCTACAAGGGTTAAAGGAACTTATGGATGCACAAAACAGTGATGTATATGACGTACTGCGCTACATAGCCTATGCAAAGAATATCATTACGCGTTCCGAACGAGCAGATTATGCTCGCACTCACATGGCGGCAGGGCTTTTGCCGGACCAGAAAGAGTTTGTGAATTTTATACTAAACACCTATGAGGATGTTGGCGAATATGAGCTCTCGATGGATAATCTAAAAGAGCTGTTGTCTCTCAAATTTAAGACAACAGAGGAGGCCATAGCCCTTATAGGTACTCCAGAACAGATTGTTGGCGAATATAAGGCAATTCAAAAAAGTATTTACGTAAAGTAGGGAGTCGTTAGATAAAAGGAAGCTATAATAGGGATATGAAGAATTATTACAGGGTAATGCTGGGGCGCGGGAATGCGTTTGCAGAAGAAGCAGAGGCTGGGGAGTTTGTAGGCGTTAATTTTGACATACATACAGATCTAAAAAATAAGTTACCTGATGACTGGCGTGAGTTTAATAGAGAGATGATCCCCGTTTGGCTTGAGAAGAACCCAGGCAAAACCAAGATTGGGGCCGGGCTTGCTTGCGGACAGTTGTGGACGGTGGCTAAAGGAATTCAGGTTGGTGATATCATTTTAAGTCCACACGGCAACGCTGAGTATTTAGTTGGTGAAGTATTGGGTGAATATGAGTATCACCCGAGTCAAAACCTGCCGCACAGACGCAAGATAAATTGGTTCACTACTTTAGACCGGCAGCAAATGAGCCTTGAGCTTAGGCACTCCTCTGGCTCTATTGCTACGGTCGCGAATCTTAGTAAGTATGAGAGAGAGCTTGCATTGCTCATTGAGCACCCTGGGGTACAAATTCAGGTAAGTGACGAAACAATCGAGGACCCTACTGTTTTTGCGCTCGAAAAGCATCTCGAGGACTTTTTGGTTCATAACTGGGCGCATACCGAACTTGGTAAAAAGTACGATATTTACGAACAAGATGGTGAGATTATTGGCCAACAATACCCCTCTGACACTGGTCCGATTGATATTTTAGCTGTGAGTAAAGATAAAAAAGAGATCTTGGTTGTCGAACTAAAAAGGGGTCGCACTAGCGACGTAGTAGTCGGTCAAATCCAGCGCTACATGGGGTACGTCCAAGACGAACTTGCAGAAAAAAGCCAAAAAGTAAAAGGCATTATCATCGCTCTAGAAGACGACCTGCGATTACAGCGAGCTCTTCAGGTAACACAGAATATTGAATGTATGCCTATGAAATTAAGTTTAAGCTTAACAGCGTGGATAGGCGGAGTAAGCTGACTTAGTTATCATTACATTCTAATGGTTTACCTGAGGTAGACAAGAATAGCACAGCAAGCGGGCGAAGATGCCTGCCAGGACAGTTACCAGCCTGAAACGAAAAGCCCCGCAGGGGCTCTCGGAACTCGAGAACCTCTACGGGGAGGGGAAGGGGGCTGGCTAGGTGGGGTAGATCTTCATCTGGTGCAAATTCCACTTGTTGCGCTCAATGAGCGCTGCGCCAGCAGCGGTGAGCTGGTATAGCCGCCAATACGGCTGGTCCTCAGCACCATCCCGGTAGGTGGCGTAGCCTTGATGGTGCAACTGCTTGAGGACTCCGTAGGCGACCTCGGGAGGCACCTGCAAAGCCATGGCCACGCTAAGCGTGTTAGCACCATTCGGGCAGGACTTCAACAGACACATGATTGGCCAGTAGCTGGCACGCACCGTCTGGTTGAAGCGATGGCTGAGTATTGCAACAAATACACCCAATACACACAGAATCACCGCAATCTTCAACATTCGTGTTCCAACTTTCAGTCTAGGGGGATGGTTGGAGTTTAGGTATTATTACACTCTCGACTAGATGTGTCAAGTATCGTCAGGCACGACGTACAGATGCCAAAAGCCCCCGCAGGGGCTCTCGGTAAAGAGAACCCTTACGGGGGTAGTTGCCTGAGGCTTGCTCAGGCTGGTTTGAGACCAGCGGCTTCGAGCTGCGGCCGATACTTCTCGACCCACTCCCGACCCTGCGGGGTAATGGAGTAGAGGAAAGCCATCTTAGGGTCGCTGCGGGGTATCTGCACGAACGAAGCGCATCCTTCGTCATGCAAACGCTGCAAGGTCGCCAGCACGATCCACTCGGGTTGTCCAAGAGCCAGCGCGACCGCGTGGGTGTTAGCCCCAGTTGTGCATCGGCTGAGGTGGCAGAGCACGGGCCAGTACTGCTTGGTGGTCTTGTGCCGTCGCCACGCGGTGTACACCAGAGAACCGAGCCAGCAAATCAGGAGGATGGATACGAGATTAGCAATAACTTGCATACCAGCTCCTTCAGTTGCTCGGGGTTGCCAGGTCGCGCACGTTGCAGGCCAAGATCGCAGCCTGGAGTGCTTCCAGGCCGCTCTCCCAGGCGGGCATCAGCACGGCAAGGATGGTGGTGCCACGGTTGTGCTTCGTAGCCGGGTGAGCTGCGAGATGCTTGGCCACGTAGGCCATGCCGCCCGGGCAATCGTCAGCCAGCACAAAGGGCACAACGCCCTCGGCAATGGAGCTGAGGTGCTCTTCTGCAGTGATGGTCATGATAGGTCCTTTCAAGCTGCGTTGCAGCCACTTGGCGTCGATGGTCTGAACTGCTATATTATACAACAGCATGAGCATTGTAGCAATACCTCGCGGGTGACGGAATTGTTTTTGGAACAAAGAGAGCCCCGAGGGGAGTTGGAACTCCCCTCGGGGCTAGCGAATTGTGCCGCGCTCCCACTTGCCGTACGAGACTGCTGGCTGATTCTGGATGTAGTCACAATCTTCGAATAGGAACTCTAGGACCTGTTTACCAACAAGGTCATAGCTGGCCCACTTGTAGAACTCTTGTACGATTGCTGCTAGTACGGTCAAAACTGCAAAGATGATTAGCTTGATCAACCGATACGGCGGGAGCCACACCTCCGACATCAGAAATATGGTAAGAGCGAACCCGGCAAGGATAAATATGAATCCTCCTAGCAACGTGCCCGCTACCAGCCAAAACCAGGTGCTCCGCATGTCCTGGAGACGAACCAGCCGTACTTCAAGCGCATCAATGCGCCTTGCTTGGTACTCAATAGCGACCTGTGCGGAAGGGTTGGCTACTTTTGCATAGTTCTCGATCATTCTGGTGGCGCGGGCAATGCTCTCTTCAGTTTGTGCTTCGGCACTCCGAATTTGATCTAGAGGTGGAAACAACCCAGTCAAGTGCTTTGCAAGCTTCATGGTCGCCTCCTAGGGGCGCAGTAGGTACAAGACTTGCAATATTATACTATGATAAAGCCAAAATAGCAATAGTTAGGTGCGGCGGCGAGGAATAAACCGTGGCGTGCTGAGGCGGTAGCGTGCATAGCGCGTGCCGAAGGCTTGGCCAAGCAACTGTTCTTCGCGCTGGCTTTTGACCCAGAACAGCGTTATCAATGCCATGAGCAGCCCAAAGCGCACTACGCCAGGGCGGATCATAACAGTGCCAATGCCCCATAGCATGAGCCCGCTATAGACGGGGTGGCGCATGCGGCCATAGAGGCCCCGCGTGCGAAGCTGGGCGCCCTTTACCGGCTCGGGTAGGGTGCTGAGCGAGTAACGGCGCAATTGCCAGAGCGCTATGAAGACGATGGATAAGCCAACCAAGCGCAGCGTGTTGGCTAGTAAAATGTGTGCGCCGCCTTCACGAATGCCCGGATAGGCGAGGATGGCAAGTAGTAGGGCGGCTTGCATAGCTAGTAGTGCATAACTAAGGCTAGTTGGTTGAACGTTCTTGGTGGCTGTGGCACGCCGCTTCATGCTCTCAAGTATAATGCTTATGGTTTAATTAATCGAGCCTAACTTGATCTCCTCACTGTGGATGGGTTATAGTAATGCGGTTCTGAAGCGTCCATCGTCTACTATCGTCTACGAAAGGGATTCGGACATGAGCACAGTACATTCACCCATAAGGGCCATCAAATGGCGCGCCCTGGAATGGGTGCTAGAGGTACATCGCCACCCTAGAGGGGTTAACCCCGTTCACCCTGATGTTCAACTGCTGCAGTTGTGGCACAGGGCCGGCACATACAGCCTCAAGGCCGAAGAGTGCCGCAGGCTGCAGCGGATCGTCATCGAGTGGAGTGAGGTTTCCTTTACTCGGCAGACCACGCTGCGCGCCACGTACCCGGTGAGCATCTTGGTGCCATTGGTCGATGCCTTTGTTCTCACTCAACAAACTGGCGTGCGACCCAAGATGGCTGCCTTGCATACCATGCGTGGATACAGTTTGCACGAGCGCGAGATCTTGCGTCAAGCCTTGGCTGGCCTACCCCGCGGCCACGTGGTGGCAGGCTCTTGGCGACGACTGGCAATCCCAGACCAAGGCCAAGCAAGCCTGCTTATCAGCCTAGCTGAGGCGCTCGACTTGCTCATGCGAGAGCTCGAAGATGAGATGCTCGGTGACTCCAAGACGTCGACAGCTGGCCTGCTGGGCAGCTAAGCTTCTACACCTTCTTTTTTGATTAGTGCAAACGCACCTTCTTCAAGAAAGGAGGTGCGTTTGTTTTTATAGGCTTTTATTAAGATCAGACATGTAAGAGGCCCCCGCAGAAACCCCTTGGGTAAGGGGCCTGCGAGGGCCTTGGTAGTGGATGGACCCTACTCTGTGCGAGTGGGGTCAGGGAAGCGGGGTCGGAGCTCGTCCGCCGCGCTCGTGGTGCCCTCTGGCTCCTTGGGCGGCAGTGGCTTGTTCCAGCGAGCGTAGCAGTCGCTGTAGCGCACGACCACGATGACACTCGCCAGCAGGCATGCGGCCAAGACGATGACGCCGATCGTCAGACTAGCGTGTTGCCAGCCAGTGTGGTAGCTCTTGCTGCCCCTGAAGAAGACATGGAGCAGCACCGCCGAAATAACGCCCGACACGAATGCAACGGCATAGCGGATGACCGAGGGGTCTTCTGTGTCGTCGCTCATCAAGGCTCCAGAGTGAACGGTGCGTATCTGAGTGACACCAAGATTGCTGCTAGCGCAGCCGCGATGATGATCGCGCTGATGGCGTGGGTCTTGAGCCGATGGCGCCAGACCTGCCGGCCAGGCTGTACTTCCGAGTTCATATTGCCTCCTTATGAGGTGGGTTGTGAAATGAAACGAAGTTTGGGTATAATACCACGTTTTAGTGGTTGAGGCAAGACTCACAGCAAACCTTGACAAATCGCAACACTTATGCTAGAATGGCTTCGTTCGGTGTCCGCCGGATAAATCTCATCCGCGGGCCCGACCCGCACTTCACAACTTGGGAGAAAAGATGAAAAAGCTTCTCGCACTCTGGATCGCCACGCTGGTGATTCTGTGCATCGGTGTCGGACACTACGCCAACATCGCCAGCCGCCTCACTGGGGAGACTGACCCACAGTCACTGGCGCGCTACAACCAGGCCAATGACATGCTCACCACCTACTTGGCGGTGCTGGCTGCGGTGTTCGTCGTCGGCTTGCCGTGGTTGATCCTCGGCTTCTGGCGCCAGTTCTACCCCTCAACTCATCCCCGACGCTCGACACTCAAGAGTGCCACGTACTGGAATAAGGTGAGCTGGGTGTGGTGGACGACTTACTTCGTGGCACTGGTTGGCAGCTGCGTGGCGATATACCAGTACGGCCCTCGGGGTGTCCTGGGTTTCGTGCCCACCGTGTACCTGTTCCGTCGCGCGAACACCTCGATGGAGCTCAGTGATGAGCTCAGGCACAGGGCAGCTGCACCGAGGGCCTACGACCCCCGGCGGCACCCCATCTGAAGTGTGGAGGAGGGTGGATCTAGTTATTTTAGATCCACCCTCCCAACAACCACTGTCATTATCCTTTAAAAGCACTCTTGTACAAGGGTGCTTTTAAGTTACCTGCTATACTAACATCATGGATACTTCACCCCGTAGCGGCATTGTGGCGAGAATCATTTGGTTACTAGTGGCCAGCGCCATTGTAATCCTTACCATCCGACTGATGTGGGACATTACCAGTAGCTCGCCGCAGGGGCAGGTGGCCACCACCCTGTATGGCTGGAGTACAACGCTGCTTATGCCTGTTGATTGGTTATACCAGCAGATCGCACTACCCACCACTCTCCCAGGCGGCTTTAGTATATATATTCCCATTGCGATTGGTTTGTACGTGGTATGCGGTTGGTTGGTTACAGCCTTGCTTGGCTTGCTTGGTCGCGGCAAGTAGCGGGGGAGAGTAGTCTCTATCGTTGCCTCGATCATAGGTCTCGTATATACTAGCCAGGTTCTAGAAGAAGGGGAAGTACTCCTTTAGACAGAAAGGACTTTGGCTACTATGGGTTATCAAACCATAGCAGTAGTTGGTACGGGTGCGCGTGAGCACGCCTTGGCCAGTGTGCTGGCTCGAGAAGGCCGTGTTGTGGTTGTGGGCGGCAACCCGGGCATGCCGTTTCCCCGTGTTGCTACAGTCGACGACGTGGAGGCTGATTTGTACGTCGTCGGACCCGAGCAGCCGTTGGTTGACGGGTTGGCTGATCGGCTGCGCGCTGGCGGCAAGCTGGTACTGGGGCCTGGCGCTGATGGCGCCAAGCTCGAAGGCTCCAAGGCCTGGATGAAGGACGTCACAGAAAGTGCTCATGTACCGAGTGCTGACTACTTCGTGGTCACCACGCTGGCTCAGGCCGAAGTGGCACTGCGCGAGTTGCAGCGGCGGGGCTTTAGGGGCTATGCCATCAAGACCGACGGCCTGGCAGCTGGCAAGGGTGTACTGGTTACACGCGACTTTGCCGATGCCATGGCGGATGTTGGCGCGAAGCTTGACGGTGCCTTTGGTGATGCCGGGAAGACGCTGGTGATCGAAGGGCTACTCGAGAACAAGGGCCCGGGCGAGGCCTACGAGGTCTCGATCTTCGCCATCTGCAACGGTACCGACTACGTGCTGTTGGAGGGCGCACAAGACTACAAGCGCCTTGCGCCAGGTTCTAGCGTCAACACTGGCGGCACCGGGGCGTATTCGCCCACCCGCGATCAGCACTTGCTGGCAGAGTGGGCTGAGCTAACCATCAGGCCTCTGCTGGCAGAGCTGAAGCGTCGCGGCGTTGACTACCGGGGCATTCTCTACGCCGGTCTGATGATCGTGGATGGCCAGCCCTACTTGCTGGAATACAACATCCGCATGGGTGATCCTGAAGCGCAAGCGGTGCTTCTGCGCATCAAGGGAGCGTTCTTGCCCACGCTCATGCAGGCCGCCGCTGGCAAGCCGATGGATCCGGTGCAGTTCTCGAACGATGTTGCCATCGGCACCGTGCTGATGAGTCGCGGCTATCCGAGTGACGTCCAGGACGGCTTCGTCATCAGCGGCATCGAGGCGGCGCTGCGAGTGCCGGACACCCAGATTTTCTACGGTGGTGTTGCCTCGGATGAACAGCATCAATTGGTTACCAAGGGTGGCCGCGTACTGACGGTGGTTACGCGCGGCAGCAACCCGGCCGAGGTCAAAACGCGCAACAACAGAGCAGTGGCGCTGATTGACTTCGAAGGCAAGCACTACCGCGCCGACATCGGCAACGAACTGCTCGGCGCCAGCTGAGACATGCAACCAAGAGGCCTTTTGGGCCGAGCTTCCTCCAATATCGAGGTAAGCTCGGCTCAGAGGGCTAATTTTATTAGTAAGTAATGACTAGAGTGTAAAAGCGAACCCCCAGCAGGGAGCCCGCCGGGGGTAGTAGGGGAGGCAAGCGGCTAGCGCTTGTCTTTGGTTGGTTTGCCGGCAGTCGAGAGCAGCTCAGCGACCACGCGCACCGCCACGGTTGGATTCAGATAACTGAAGTTCGTCGTGGTGTCGTAGTAGAGCCTGACGCAGCGGCCAACACGAGCTTGTTGAGCAGGCGACACAACCCGCCGAATAGCTAGCGCAAACTGCTCGTAGTCATGCTTGGATTTGCGCGGGTGTGTGGTTGGCCGATGGCGGTCCACCATGTCAGCAACAAAGGCCTGTTGCTCGGCCTGGCTAAAGCTTGCAAAGCTCGGGCTGCGCTGCGCAAAGTCACGCAAGTTGGCCTCGAGCCGTGCCACCGTTCGGTCATGTTCTCCCTTGCGCAGCTCGCTGGTTGAGAGGCCATTCCTACTGGTCTGCGAAGATGGCCAACGGCCACCGTGCTCGTCGAGTACCACCTTGGCGGCCAACACGTCGGCCCGCGCATAACAGTTGCTTCTATGGAACGGTTCTCGCAGGTTATGTACTTCCCAGTCAAGCTTCTTGGCTAGGTTCATTACGGCTTGGACTGAGCGCCCAAGTACCTTGGCGGCCTCAAGTGCCGTGTAGAGCGGTGGGCTGTGCCTTGCAGCCATCAGCTCACGCCGAGCTAGCTCTTTTTCCGAAAGCGGCATTGCTCCTACTTAGGGAACGTAGTTTTTGTTGTCGTCACTTAACTGCTCAGCTACCGCCTCGACTGCAGCCGTCTCGTAGTACGACCCGCGCGCGAACGGCCGTGGCCACGTGTAGATCTTGAGTGCTTTGCGCGTAAAGTGCCGACGGGCAGTATCTGCAGATAGTCCAAGCATCGCCGCGGCGTCACTGATGTGAACGAGTGGTGGATCGTGTTTGGCAACCACCGAACGGCGGTTTTGGGCAAAGTCATCTTTGGCCATCATTGCTCCAGAATAGACGGTATAGCAAAGGTCTCGCATACTTATGCGTGTTTTAGTTATAGCAAGGCACTCAGTCGCCCGCAAGCATTTTGCCTCGCGGCGATTGTTCTGCTTGTGCTTGCCGGGTAGCCTAATGCGTTGTACTATATGTCCACTCAGTCAACCTGTCCCCAGGCCGCCAGGAGGTGAAGGCGAATGGATTATGTTACGTACGACCAGCACTTGGTGGTAAGTATCCATCACGCGCCTACAGGTACAATAGGAGCAGAGGCCTTGATGGGCACGTACCAGCAAGAGCTGCGCGAGGAGGTGGCGTGGTGGTTTGGTTCTGGCGCAATGCTGGCACTTAGGATTGACCCCGCAAAGGTCTATCTGGAGTGCTGTACAAGCCGGAGCCGGTGTGGCGACACAGAACCAGACATCACGATTGCAATCACCGGCAAGGTGGTGAACAATAGTGAGCGAAAGCTCGCGGTGGCGCTAGATGAAATCCACGAATATCTTCGCGGCTTCCCGGTGTACCAGCAATCCCTGCTTGTCCGCATCGAGCTTGGTGGGGTATTCCTGACCAAATACAGTCAAGGTGTGCCCTTCGACCCAAAGAACCTCAGGCGTAAGCCTGTGCGTCACTGGCGAGCTCGAGCAGTGCTCAAGTAAACCGACTGAGAAACCCGCTAGCACAATCATGCTGGCGGGTTTTCTTGTTATCTAGGACTTTATAGCAATCAGTTCGATGTCGAAGACCAGATCGGAGTTGGGCGGGATGTTGTGGCTGGGCGAGGCTGCGCCGTAGGCCTTGTCTGCAGGTATAACAAGACGGCGTGTACCGCCAGCCTTCATGCCAACCACACCCTCGGTCCAGCCAGCAATTACTTGATGTAAGCCAAAGGTAGCGGGGTTGCCGAAGTCATGTGAGCTTTGAAAAATCGTACCGTCCTTAGCCAAAGCTCCGGTGTAGTGGGCGGTAATAGTCGCGCTCGGCGGTACTGGGGCGCCATTTCCTAGCTTGAGGTCAATGCTCTTGAGCTGCTTGACGGTATCAAGTGGTTCAAAATCTTTGAGTTTAGTGCCTTCGAGATGTTTTGGATTATTCATGCTCTATAGTATAACAGTTTGTGGCGACCATGACTGAACCCTGAAACGAAAAGAGCCCCGAGGACAACCAAGGGGTTCTCTTCGGGGCTTTGCTGCCCTGTGATCGCAAAGGGTCAGCCGACCTTGTGCACCTTGACGACGGTGACACAGTCCTCGGCGACGGGACCACCTTTGGTGTGGGTCATCGAAAGCTCGCCGCGCTGTGCACAGAGCAGACCACGCTCGATCAGATCGTGGGTACTACCAGGCTTAGAGGCCTCATCATCGGACATAATCATCTCGAGCATGGGGTGGTGCTCGATGATCTCTTCCTCCGTGAGGTGAACGGGCTCGTAGTTGTTCTCGCTGCGCGCGCAATTGATCTGATCACGCAGGAACGCGATGAAGCGACGCGCACGCCTCTTGCTGCAGCCGGTCTCAGCGATGATCGCACTGCGGATCTCATCCATGGTAGGGCGAGTGCTGATGGTGTCGGGGTACGGGGTGAGCGCTCCGGTTATGGTGTCCGGTTCGGTGATGGTCATGATTGTTGTCTCATTTCCGTCGGTCCCACACGGGATGTGTAGGGTTGGGTTTAGTATACACTCAAGCATTATCCTGTCAACCGCTGTATACTAGTCTTATGGAAAGGCCGTTTAGACAATTTGAGCCTCGAGAAGTGTCGGCCGCTACAGCCAGTGCAGAAACTGCCGAGATACCATTCCACTGCCAGACGGTGAATGAGGCCTTCGAACGCGCATTGCGGGGTGATGGCGTTGGTATCGTCTACCCACTCGGTATAGACCTGGCGACCTGCCAGCACATGCATGACCAAGCCATAGGCGAGTTCCTTGAAGGTACCGCACAGCAACAAGAAGCTAACAGTATCAAGTACCTGCTCGGTTTGAATCCTGAGATATTCGAGCCGCTCTATAGTAAATGCTTGGTAGACAACGATGCACTCAGTAAGCCCGTGGTAGCTGCTAACGTAATGTATATGATGTACCCGCCTGGAGCTGCGTTGGCAAGTCATTATGACTTTGTGAATGGTGAAATGAGCGGCCCAGATTACTCAGTCGAAGAAAACTTAACCATTATATACATTCTGGCTGGCACAAAAAGATTAAGCGTCTTTAGTGAGGGTGCACCATCCCAAACAGCAGGACCTCAGACGCACGAGGTAACACAGCGAGCTGATATGCTCATTGTGTTGCGTGGCGGTACGTTTATGGATGGCGCGCAGGTGCGCCACGCCGTGTGTCACGGGGTACCAGAGTTAAGAAAAGACGAAATCGCCTCGTCTGTTACGTTTGATCTCATGCCGCTCCGCGAGGAGGGCGAACAGTAGTGTCAACTCGCACTGGACTCCAGATATCCAAGTCAGAATACATGATGTTTCTTAAGCACCCGGCCTGGTTGTGGCTCAAAAAACACGACAAAGCCAAGCTGCCGCCACCCGATGACAACCTCCAGGCCATGTTTGATGCTGGCAATGCGTTTGAAGCCCATGCCGAGCAGTTATTTGAGGGCGGTGTGCGCATTGGCTTTGATAATTACGATGAGTACTTGAGTATGCCGGGGCGCACCACTGAGGCGCTTGCCAAGGGTGCTCGTACCATCTTTCAGGGTCGGTTTGAGCATGAGCATACTACCTTCATCTGTGATGTGCTGCACGTTGTGGGCGAGCCTCGTGACAAGGTCGTTGATCTTGTTGAAATCAAATCAAGTACCAAGGTGAAGCTCGAGCATGAGCTTGATTTGGCTTTTCAGGTGGTTGTGCTCGAAGGCTGTGGCTACCGAGTCCGAAACATCTCTGTCGTGCATGTTAACACAGCTTACATACGGGCCGGCGCGATTAACCCGCGGGAGCTTTGCAGCACGACTGATGTCACCGCTGGTGTCAGGGCCAAGCTCGACCAGACCCGCCGTGACATTAACGCAGCTGTGCAGGTAGCACAGGAACCGACCATGCCAAACCCATCGCCCAGTCGCTGTCGGCTTGGCAGCATTAGCGAATGGCTTGATATCTACCGAGGGCTTGATGGTACTGCGCTCGAGCCGGGGAGTATCTATGAGCTAGCGCGGATCGACCCGAGCTTGGTCGGCGTGCTTGAGGACGCTGGTATAACCAAGTTGAGTAGTATACCGCCCGAGATAATCAAAAACGAGGCGCAGCAGCGTCAGCTCAAAGCCGTTCGGGCAGGCGAGGCGTTAGTCAACAAAGACAAGATCAAGGGCTTTTTGGACGGGCTGGAGTATCCGCTCTACTTCTTCGACTACGAGACTATGGCCAGCGTAGTGCCGTACTTTGACGGTATGCGGCCCTACGTGCAGTATCCGTTTCAATACTCCCTGCACGTTATTACGCACCCTGGCGCCGAGGCGCGCCACCTAGGCTATCTACACCGCGATAATTCTAACCCAGCTCTAGAGCTTAGCACTGCTCTGCGCGAACAAATTGGCGACCACGGCTCAGTACTGACGTGGTACATGGCGTTCGAAAAGGGTTGCAATGCTACCTTGGGCGAGATGCTGCCGGCGTTTGCGGACTTTTATGCACAGCTCAATCGGCGCGTGGTAGATCTGATGGTGCCGTTTAGTAAGGGCTGGTATATCGATGCCGACTTTAGTGGTAGCGCGAGCATTAAGAAGGTGCTGCCTGTGCTGGTACCCAAGCTGAGCTATAAGGTGCTCGGCATTCAGGAGGGCGGCGCGGCGCAACGACTGTGGATGCAGTCGGTGCTCGACGGCAGCCGAGCAGGCGAGAAAGCTACGATCCTGCGCGATCTGGACGAATACTGCGCCCTCGACACTCTAGCCATGGTAGAGATATATAACTTCCTAGCCAGCCTGGTTGGTGCGTCCAGCCCCAAAGCCCAGCCGCAGCAGCTCGCCTTGGATTGGTAGACAAAACAACCAAACACTCATATCTGTTATTGTACGTCTAAGCCTTGAATCTAATCTGTAGGAATTGTATAATACGACATTAAGGTTGTGTGTAGGTGAAGCATGCTAGCTTTTTGGCGTAAAGCCGTTTGTGTTTTGTAGCGCGTGGTTATTTGACCGTTTCAACGAAAGGACGTTCTTGTGTTCGACAATATTTTCTTCAGCGAAGCCGCAGTTCAGTTGCTTATCTTTTCGTTCGTATCGGTGCTTGGTATGAATGCCCTGATGAAGGCGGTTGGCTTTGCCCTCGATCTATACATTAAGGCGAAGAAGCAATGAAGCGCCTGATGCCCAAAATACTCGTGGGTGTGCTCTCGTTTACGTTGACTGTTGTTGTGTTTTTAAACACCTACGAAGTGGTCATGAGCAGGGATGTACCCATCGCATCTTCCCTGGAACGCTCTGAGGTGCAGTCGCCGATTAACGGCGTTATTCGTGATTTACGTATCAAGACCGGCGTTGATCAAAGCGATGCGAGTAGTGATCTTGGCGCTCTAAAGAGTATTGAAGTGCCAGCGCTCAAAGCTCGGGTGCAACTCGAGGAAGGACGTCGGATTGATGGCCAGTGGTATAACCGGCCTAGCTACGCGAGCTACATTGGTCTTAATAAAAACTCGCAGCAGACGACTGTGGATTATTTAATCTACACCAAACAGTCTTGGCGCACCCTGCCCGAGGCAACTCGCATAGAAATCGGCATGGAGGTAAGGCTCTATAATGACAAGGGGACTATGTCGGTGTTCTCAGTTGCTTCCGCCAGCCCGCTTATGAAGTCGCAGTCACTGATTGTGAGCAAGTCTGAGCATCGCCAGATTGTATTGATTGTCGAAGATCCGCACAGCAACGTCTATATTGGTTACTCACTGGTACAAGAGGTCTAAGCCTATGTGGGAGCAAATTCTCTTTGACAGCGTGCGCATCGTGGTTTCGTTCTTTGTGGTGCTGACTTTGGCCAAGAACTACCTGTTCTTAATATTGGCACCCATTTATCCTGTACGCGAGAAGCTACGCTTTATTCGCTATGCGCGCAGAGCTCAAGACAGCAAAGCCACTCAGGACATGCCGCTAATATCTGTGATTGTCCCAGCCTGGAATGAAGAAGTTGGTGTAGTAAAAACAATTGAGTCGATTGCCAAAAACGGCTACCCACGCACCGAGCTTATTGTCGTCGATGACGGCTCAACTGACAGCACACTCGAGGTTATTAAAAAGCACTTTGCCGAGGCAAAGAGCAGATCAAGCTACCATAATTTAAAGGTGATTATTGTTTCGCAAACAAATCAAGGCAAAGGTGCTGCACTCAACAACGCCGTTAAGCGTGCAAGTGGTGAAATAATTCTCACCGTTGATGCTGACTCCATGCTTAAAAAGGGCGCGCTTAAAAACCTCGTTAAGTACTATCTCGACGACCGGGTTATGGCGGTAGTAGGCAACGTCGAGGTGGCAAACTCCAGCACTCTGGTTGGCTTTGCTCAACAGCTCGAGTACTACTTCGGCTTTTACAACAAACGCGCCCACGCGCTCTTAGACGCCGAATATATTTTTGGCGGCGCCTGTGCTTCGTTCCGCAGCTCGGTCTTTGATCGTCTTGGCGGCTTTGACACCGAGAACAAAACTGAAGACATCGAAATGTCAATGCGCATACGAGCTGCTGGCTACAAGTGTAATTATGCCGAAGATGTTATTTGTTACACCGAAGGTGCGTCGGACTTTCGGAGTCTGATCTCGCAGCGCGTTCGCTGGAAGAAAGGCCGCATCGATACGTTTAAAAAGTACAAGCGACTGTTTTTCTCGACCGAAGAACATCACAACTTCTTCCTTTCCTTCTTTATTTTGCCGTTTTCAGTCCTTTCAGAAATCCAACTGCTCTTTGAGCCCGCGGCAATTGCCATTTTGATAACATATAGCTTGATTACAAGCGAATACCTGTCTTCAGCCATTGGCATTATGTACATTCTGCTCGTATACATATCCGTCTCACTCTTTCACGACAACCGCAAACGGCCCGAGTTGGTGCTGTTATTCCCGTTTACCTGGCCGCTGTTCTATGTTCTAGACTTGATCGAGTTTTTGGCCCTATACAAAAGCCTGCGCCTGATTCGACGCGGCCAAGACGTAGAGTGGCAGCAATGGCAGCGCCAAGGCTTAGTTGACGTTGGCACAAAGGCAGGCAAGTAGCATGAAGAAAAAAGAACTCAGAGTTATCAATATAGTTTTGCTTGGCATGTTCGTGGCATTCGGGCTTTTAACCTTAAGCCTGTCAGCTAATTCCGACTTACTAACAGTATTTGGCGATCTGCTAGGGCGTAGCCGCAATAATCCCAAACAAGTCCTCAGCGATCAGAACAAACAATGCAGCAAGAAAAAGCCACTTAGCATTGCTCGCACAGACAACCCGCAGCTCGCTAAGTTAGCAGAGTACCAGGACACTTGTGGTTCG
>CAZNJX010000013.1:0-16567 GCA_964573585.1 uncultured Candidatus Saccharibacteria bacterium | reverse complement strand
GGACTGTCTTTGACAGGTGCTCTACCCCTTCGCTTATAATGGTCTGGGTAAGTTCGTTTGCTTGAGCTGCGATAGTCGGTAAGTGTTTGCGTTCGTAGGCACTGAAGCGCTGCAATACATAGTCTCGAGCATCCATGCGTCCGCGCTCAGTCCCCGTTACGCCGACGCGCACACGCACAAATCCCTCCCCTAGGAGCTCTATGATGGACTTGAGTCCGTTGTGTCCACCGCTACTACCGCCGCTACGGACACGAACCTTGCCAAACACAAGGTCAAGGTCATCGGAAATAACAATAACCTCGCTTAGCTTGCATTTGTGGTAGTGCGCTAGGGCTTGGACGGCCTTACCACTCCTGTTCATCAGGGTATCTGGCTTGGCCAGCAATACACGGTGGCCACCGAGCTCTATGTGAGCGGTGTGGGCAAAAAACTTAGCCTGGTGTTGCCAGGTGACCGCCTGAGCCTCTGCTAGGGCGTCAACCACCATAAAGCCAATGTTGTGGCGCGTGAGCTCGAACTCCTTGCCGACATTCCCAAGGCCCACGATGAGCTTCATGACGAGCGTTCCTCCTTGCGCTTGTGTTTAAAGACGATACGGATGGGAGTGCCGTCAAACTGACCAGCTTCGCGGATGGTGTTTTCCAGATAGCGCGGGTAAGAAAACTGAATCATCTCTGGGTGGGTCGCAAAGATTGTGAATTCTGGCGGCTGGCTACCAGTCTGGGTGATGTAATTGAGCTTTGGGTGAGTGTTTTTGAGCCCAACTGGCGGCTGTTTGGACGTGGCTTGGGTAAGTAGCTTGTTGAGCACGGGCGTGCTGAGCTTGGTGGTGGTGCTGGCGTGTACCTTGCTGATGAGCAGGTAGAGTTTATCGAGGTTAAGGCCGGTGGCAGCCGAGGTAAAAATAAGTGGCGCCCACCAAACAAACTGAAACTGTGCACTGATGTAGTTCGACATCTGCTGCATAGTGTTGTCTTCCTTGTCTTCGACAGCGTCCCATTTGCTCACGGCCAGAATAAGCCCCTTACCAGCTTCCTTTACCAGGCCGGCAATGTTTTGGTCCTGGTTGACGCTGTTGTCGTTGGCGTCGATTAACACAACGCATACATCAGCCCAGGCAATGGCCTTTTTGGTTCTGAGGCTAGAAAAAAACTCAATACCGCGGTTAATTTTGCCCGGTCGGCGCAGGCCAGCAGTATCAGCAAATCGAAGCGTCGTAGCGTCGAACTCTACCTCGCCATAGTTAATGTCCCGTGTAGTGCCAGCTAGGCTTGATACCAGCACTTTGGGCTGGCCAATAATGCGATTAAGCAAGCTAGATTTGCCAACGTTGGGCCGTCCTAAAATAGCTACCTTAATAAGATTGGGATTGGCTGCTTCAGTCTCGCTGAGACCCTCTGGCAGCAGACTTACAATGGCGTCGAGCAAGTCACCACTGCCCTGTCCGCTGATGGCAGCGATCTTCATGATGTGCTCAATGCCGAGGCGCTCAAAGTGATCGGCCAGACCTGAGCGGTAGGTTTGATCAACTTTGTTAACTACCAGAATGGCGGGTTTGGTGCTTTTGAGGATTGCGCGCGCTACCGTGCGGTCATGCGCATCAATCGGCACCGTGCCGTCAACGAGCATCACGATTACATCAGCTTTTTCAATGGCTTCGGCGATTTTGTCTTGGGCTTGGACTACCAATTCGTCCTGACTCTTGGCTAGCCCGGCACTATCGAGCAGACCAAACTGCCTACCCTGCCATTCCACAACTCCCTCGACGATGTCGCGTGTGGTGCCAGCCAGATCGGCTACGATGGCTTGATTACTGTTGGTGAGGCGGTTAAAGAGTGTTGACTTGCCAACGTTTGGCTGACCGATGACGAGAACGGTCGGCTGATTTTGTTTTGTGGCTGCGCTCATGTTGATTTACTTCCATTGGTAGTTAGTGTAGGCGGCGTCTAGGAGGGTTTTGGTCTGACCAAAGCGATCGCTACTGCCTAGTATCACGCCTATTATCTCATGTCCTTGGCGGCTTGTCAGGCTTAACAGGCATTCCCCGGCCTCGAGCGTGTAGCCGGTCTTGGTACCAATCACGCCAGCGCTACCCAGGAGCTTGTTGGTCGTGGTGACGTTGTAGCGTTTGCCGGTCAGGGTAGTGACGCTGTAGCGCGGCTGGCTGGTGGCCACGCGGAAAAAGTCGCTATGCAAGGCAATGCGAGCAAGGCCTAAAAGGTCTCGAGCCGACGATTTGGAACCATTTGGGCTCAGGCCAGTGGCGTCCTTAAACTCAGTCTTCGTTAGCCCCCACAGCTTGGCCTGGGCATTCATTTTGTCAACAAAGGCTGCTTCACTGCCACTATCCCAAATCGCCAACGCTTGCGCCATGTCGTTGGCGGAATATATAAGCATGCCTGTGAGCGCCTCAGATAGTTTAAACTGCTCGCCCACGGCAACATTCATGGCCTGGCTACCCGTCGGTTGCGGTGCTAAGGTTGGAATAGTCAGTGTTTCATCAAGGCTGTGGTTTTGGAGGATAACGAGTGCCGTCATGACTTTGGTAATCGAGGCGATGGGTAGTTTGCTCTCAGCGTTCTTTTCGTAGAGTACGCTACTGCTGGCTGTGTCATAGAGGAGGGCGGCTTTGTTGTCTTGGTTGAGATCCAGGCTTGAGTTAGCAGACGGCATAGGCGCATAGGGCGGTATTTGGGCGACTGCCCGCGGGCTGGTGGCCACCCGCTGGGCGGTAGCCTGCGTGTTGAGCGTCTCGTAGCTGTGCGTTACTATAGCCGCTGGCAGGAGGCTCTGGGCAAGCACCAGGGCGCTGGCAATGAGCTCAAGCATTACAATACGTCCTTGGGGTTAATGAAGCGATGCTCGCCTGGCTTGAGCAGCCCAAGCTCTAGGCTGCCTAGGCGAGTGCGTTCAAGCACACGTACGTTGTAGCCGAGCGCTTCGAGGGTGCGACGGATTTGGCGATTCTTGCCTTCACTCATGGTAACGCGCAGCAGCTGCGGCTTAATCTGGCTGACAGATACAAAGCGGCTCATGCCGTCTTTAAGCTTAACCCCGCTTAGCAAACGAGCCTTGTCGGCCTGACGCAGCGGTTTGTCTAAGTTCACGAGATAGGTTTTTTGTTTACCGCGCGATGGATGGCTGAGGTTTTGAATAAAATTGCCATCCGAGGAAAGCACCATTAGGCCCTGACTGTCCTTATCCAACCGCCCAGCCAGCTTGAGGCTGGCAAAACTCAAAGGCAGCAGATCGAATATGGTCTTTTGCCGATCGGTTTGCACACGGTGTGTGCAGACATAGCCAGCTGGCTTATGAAAGGCAATGTAGATGTGCTCTCTGACTTTGCCGGTGCGACCAAACAGACTGATGACATCGTTCTCGTCCACCTGAGTGGCCATGGTGGTTACCTGCTCGCCATTCACCATCACGCCGCCCTCCTGAATCAGCTCATCAGCTTTACGCCGTGACGCCGCCAGGCCTAGGTCAACCAACCGTTTGTTTAGACGGCTGGTCATTGGGTAAGCTCCTCTATGTGCTTGAGCCCCATATCAATCAGGAAGCTGGGCGTGGTTTCATAACGGGCCAACTTAAGCGGGTCCTTGGCCTGGGTGGTTTGTTTGATAAGCCCAAGCGAGATGAGGTTGCGCAGCGTTTGGTCACTGGCTACGCCGCGAATATCGTCGATGTCTTGCTTGGTGCACGGCTGTTTGTGGGCGACAATAGCCAGGACTTCGAGCATGGGTTGGCTGAGTTGCTGTTTGTGCTCGGGCTTAAAGGCAGTAATATCGGCGGCAAATGGTTTGTCGACAACCAGGGCGTAGACGCCTTGGTGCGAAAACACCGTTACTCCACTACCTGCTAGCCAGGCTTCGAGCTCGGTGAGGGTTTGCTGGGCAACGCTCTGTGTGCAACCGAGGAAGCTGATGATGTCATCTAAGCTAACGCCCTGCTGTTGGGCGAACAAAAGCGCATGCAGCTTACCTACGGACTGCTTCACGTCGCTACCCCAATGATGGGTCGAATAATGATGATGTTGTTAGGTGTTAGCTCGATTTCGGCGCGATCTTGCTTGGCGAGCTCAAGCACGGCCAAAAAGCTCAGCACTGCCTCGTGCGGACTGGGCGCAAGCTCCATCAGGCGTGCGAGTGACAGCTGGTGCACGCCTGATAAGCTCTCAATGAGTTGCGCAAGCATGCCCTCAAGCGTTGCGCGCTTGAGTTTGACCTCGTGCTTTGGGCTCGCGAGCTTCGGCTTGCTGCGCTGCAATTGTTGGCATACCTGTTGGAGCTTGGTGTGGGAGAGATCAAACGAGCGGTGTTGGCTGCTCAGCGAACTCGCCTTCAGCGGCCTGAGCCAATACGGATTACGGCTTAAGGCCGCAAGCTGGGCTGCTTTTGCGCGGTAGCCTTGATAGCGCTCGAGGCGTTCGGCTATATCCTCATCAGGCTCGTCGATCTCAGTGCTCGCGGCTGGCAAGACGCGCTTGCTCTTCGTAAGCACAAGCTGAGCGGCAACACTGACAAACTGACTAACCTCGGCTGGGCGTAGCTCCACTGCTCGCAAGTGCTCAAGGTAGCTACCGGTTACCTGACTAAGCGACACCTCACGAATGTCGAGCTGCTGGCGCTCGACGAGCTGGAGCAACAAATCGAGTGGCCCTTCAAAGTTATCCAGTAGCACGGTGTAGTGTTGCATGGCCGCCCTTTTATACCCTTACGTCTTCGTGCTGCGTTGTTGCAGCCCAAGTTCGCGTAATTGATCTGGGTTGGCTTGGGCTGGTGCGCCAAGCATCAGATCACGCATGTCGCCAGTTTTGGGAAAAGCAATTACTTCACGAATTGAAGCTTCTTTGAGCAGAACCATGATGAGCCGATCAAGCCCGGGTGCAAAGCCGCCGTGCGGTGGCGTGCCATAGGCAAATGCCTTCACGAAGGCGCCAAAGCGCTCTTCTATCTCGGTGTCGCTTAAACCCATAATGCTAAAGATCTTGCGTTGCAGAGCTGGGTCATGAATGCGCAAGCTGCCAGATGAGATCTCGTAGCCGTTGAGGACCAAGTCGTAGCAGTAGGCACGGATTTTGAGCAGATCCTCGTCTTTGCCAGTGTCAAGCAGGTGTAAATCTTCATCGCGTGGCCGAGCAAAGGGGTTATGGGCAAAGGTTATTGCGCCACTACTGTCGCGCTCAAACATCGGAAAGTCAGTAATCCACGCAAAAGCAAGCTCGTCGTCATCCTTCTTGTTGGTGCGCAAATCCGGCTTATCGCTGCCGTGCTTACTCATCGCCTCGTCGTAGGTGAGGCGCTGGAAGCTTTCGGGGATGTGCTTTTCTGGCATCAATTCACTAATAACTTCACGGAACATATTTTCATTCAGTTCAAGCACGTCTTCTTGGTCGACAAAGCTCATCTCCATGTCTAACTGCGTGAACTCTGGCTGGCGGTCGTTGCGCAGATCTTCGTCGCGGAAGCAGCGCGCGATCTGGTAGTAGCGTTCGTAACCTGCGATCATCAACAGCTGTTTAAACTGCTGTGGTGCTTGAGGTAGGGCGTAAAAAGCCTCTGGGGTAAGGCGCGATGGCACAATGAAGTCGCGCGCACCTTCGGGGCTGCCTTTGCCCAAAATTGGAGTTTCAACCTCGATAAACCCTCTGGCATCAAGGTAGTCACGCAAAGCCTTAATAAAACGATGGCGAAAGTGAAGGTTACGTTGCATGCGCTCGCTGCGCAAATCAAGGTAGCGATACTGCATGCGGACTTCTTCGCCGGCGGGCGCGTGGGTGTCGTGAATCTCAAACGGTGGGGTTTGAGCTTGGGCAATGACTTCGATGCGCTCGGCGCCGAGTTCAATTGTGCCCGTGGCCATGTCAGGGTTGACCATGCGCTCTGGACGCGCTTTGACCAAGCCTTTGATGCGCACCACCGACTCTGGTTTAAGCTGCTCCGCCATCTCCTTGTCATTCTCGCTTGTCTGATAGACGATCTGCACGGTCGCAGTAGCGTCACGTACATCGAGAAACAGCAGCTTGCCGTGATCACGTCGTACACTGACCCAGCCTAGGATGGTTACGTTTTGGTCGACGCTCTCGGGAAGTGTCTTAATCAGCGTGCGTGGTGTTTTCATAACCCCTATTATACCAAGCTTGGCGCCTTGTGCCCAGGCAGCTTGCGCAGCAGCTTAAGGAGCGCGCGCTGGTGTGCGTCTAACCTAGACGCTGGGCGGCTGCGGTGGGGTTGGTGTGGTCGGGATAGTCGGGTCGCTAGCTGGCGGAGGCGTGGTAGGAGTGCTCGGGCCACCAACAATAGGCTCCGCTGCTTGGCCGTCAGCAGCGTGCGTCATGACGTCGGCAATGGTACTAACCACTTCCTCAAGTGTTACCTGTGACTTGACCAGATAGCGATCAACGCCGAGCTTTTGGCCGCGGTCTTGGTCTTCGGGCGAGCTCAGTGCCGTCATCATGATGACTTTTACCTTGGCTGTTTCGGGTGTTGAGCGCAATATGTCGAGCACATCAAAGCCAGAGATGCGCGGCATCATCACATCCAGCAAGACAAGGTCGGGCTTTTCTTTTACTGCCATTGCCAGAGCTTCTTCGCCATTGGCCGCCACCACGATCACATAGCCTTCGGCTTGCAAGCGTGCTGAGTACACATCTCGTAAGCTTACATCGTCTTCAACTAGCAGAATCTTTGCCATCTTGCGTCCCCTTATCTATTGCATCATTGTAGCTCGCTGTTGGGTTTTGAGCAAGCTTCTTATCCTTGGCGAGGGGCAAGCTAAACGAGAACGTACTGCCCTTGCCTGGCGTGCTCTCAACGCTCAGTTTGCCGCCATAGTGCTCAACCAAGTTGCGACAGATGTAGAGACCGAGGCCGGTGCCACCTATCTCGCGCGTCATCGAGCTGTTGACGCGGTAGAACTTTTCAAACAAGTGCTTCTGATCCTCGGAGCTAATGCCAATGCCGGTATCGCTAACACTGACCGTAGCCATGTCTTCGTTGGTCGTTAGGCGCGTTACTATGTTGCCGCTCGGCGTGTATTTAATGGCGTTATCAATTAAATTGCTAATTACTTCCTGCACACGGTCTTTGTCGGCTTCAACCATGGCGAGTGGTGCCACCACCGTGCGTTCGAGCGCTGAGCGATCCGCCGCGACGCTGAGCGCTAGGCCCTTGTCTTGGGCGGTTATGGCCAAGCTATCAACGGTTACCTTAAGCAGGTCGGCTAGGCTAAACACGCTCACGTGATCCTGTAGGCGCCGATCTTCGAGCTTGGTAACACTTAGTAGGTCACGGAACAGTTTGCCCAAGTGCATGGCTGATTGGTGGGCTTTGTCGATGTAGTCTTTGGCGCGGGCGTCGACCTGAGCGAGCTTAGGGTTGGTCGCCATCGACAAGTAGCCCTCCACGGCAGCCACTGGCGTGCGCATTTCGTGCGATGCGGTTGAGACAAACTCATTGCGTTCGCGTTGCAAAGCTTTTTGTTCACTGATGTCGTGCAGGATAGCTATGGCGCCATTGATGTTACCTGCCCCATCGTGGGTGGGTGCCACCGCAATCGAAAAAATAATCTTTTCTTCATTGCGATCAATCAAATAGTAGTCGTCGACGTTGACTTGCTGGTTGGTCTCAATGACTTTTTGGAACGGATCGTTGACCTGGCCAAGCTCTTGATCCTTGGGATCCTTGAGCGCAAAGACATTGTTGTAGTAAATCCCCAGCGCGCTTTGCTTGTCCCAGCCAGTCAGAGCCTCGGCGGCTTTATTGAACACGACAATCTGCCGACTTTGGTTTACCCCGACCACAGCGTCGGCAATCGCCTCCATCATAAGTTCGGTTTTGCTCTGCTCACCCTCTAGCTGACCGCTCAAGCTCTCGGCCTTTTGTTTATTGCGTGTTACTTGCTCGGCCTGCTGAGCAATAACATAGGCAACGGCCATGGCTAGGATGGTGGCAGCTAGTTCTGGCCAGTCCCCCAGGTAGCTCTTGCCGCTAGCAAAGCTGATGCCAGCCAGGAGCAAGTAGTACATTATCGCCACACTCATACTTACGTCAACCGCCATGTAGCCAGATATACCACTAGCCATAATGAGCACCAACCAGAACAAGTAGTAGCCAGAGCTAGCGCCACCGTCGAGGTATGCTAGTAAAAGAATACTAATGATGAGAGGTGCAACAAGTAGCAAGAGTGCTAGGGCTGGCTTGCGGGTGCTGAGTGGTCGCAAGCCCAACAGGGCGTAGATGAGCCCCAGTATGTATAAGGGGGCGATGATGAAGTTTACGGCTAGTTGGTACTCTGGCACCAAGCCAAACACGGTCGCAACCAGGATTGCCAACAATGCACCGGCCTGTACACCAGTTGCGCCATAGCTAACTAAGCGCTCATATTTTGATAACGACGTCGGTATCTCTGCCACCCAGGGTTCCAATCTCTATAATTAGCTTCATTATAGCATAGCCGGTATAGGTAGAGGCTCGGTGGTGTGACGAAAGAAGGACTCTTCTTTAAGAAAAGTCCTTATGCGTTGCGTCCCTGGGTCGGGGTTGGTCCCAACCCAGGGCCGCACTTGTCGCCTAGGAGCTGATGAGCTCAGGGAACATGCCAGCATCGAAAGACCGAACGAAGGCGCTCAGCTCTTCCGGCAGCGGAACGTCCACCCCCTCGTCAGAGTGATTGGCTTCGACACCGAACTCACGGGCGATGATGTCAGCGAAGGCCGAGCTGACTCCGCTCAAGCTGAGCGTCCCTACCTGGATGTTGGGTGCCAAGTCCTTCAGTGCGTTGGCGATCACGCACTCAGTCTTCTGCTGCTCCGCTCCCTTGGGAAGCTGAGTCAGTGGTTGTCCACCCAGTGCAACCCTTGCCTTGTTGATGGTCGGCAGAACCGATCGATTGACAGTTGCCATGGTATCACTCCCATGTCTCGTTCTACACCAAAACGGTCGTAAAGGTGTTGGAGTGATTGTACGCCTCGATATAGCATTGGTCAATAACGAAAGAAGCGACATTGCCAGCCCAGCATCTCTCCCGATATCATCATCTATGATTCGTCTGGAGGAAAGTCTCTCGTTATGTAGAACCCTCCACAGTTGCGACAGCCGTAAGCAGTCACCTCATCCCAGAGGTCACGACTCCCACACCGGCTACAGTGACCAGTGTAACGGCCGACTGGCTCTCCGTCCGGGTTATTCATAGCCATGAGCTGAACGAGCTCAGCTTCATCGATGATGGCTCCCGGCTCAAGATGACACCTAGGTTCTTTACTCATGCCAAGCCTCCTCCGAGACGATTAAGAACAGCTGAGGTAATTCAGCCTCCTCTGCTGCCCGCGTAATTTCCGCCATTACACCTGGTCGCTTGAAGTGAGTAGTGATTCCCTTGCTCGAATCAACGTCAACCTGGAATCTGTAGCTCCTCATGACACTCCTTGGTCGGTTGGAAGGAACGACATTAGTATGCTGTGTGTCGTACTAGATTACAACCGTAACCACGATGCTTGTCGTACCCTGGCGTGGCGGTTGCAAATCAGCGTAACGAAAGAAGCGACCTAAAGAATCTTTCGATTCGTAAGGTCGCTTAGACAGTTTCGGGGTGGAGCCATGTTGCTCCACCCCGCCTCTTGAACGAGCTTCAGTTGCGGCGCAGATACCACCAGCGTAGTGGTCGGGGCATCTTGGCCACCTCATCCAGCTTCAGGGACTGCATGGCGGCATCGATGTCCCCTTGGAAGCTGTCGCTGATGTCCCTGCTGCGCCCATGGTCGTCACTACGCCTCCAGCTTAGATCCCTTCCGAAGTAGTTCGTGGCCTTGGCCTGCCTGACCAGCAAGCGACCGTTGGGATAGAGGAAGAAATCGATCATCACGGGCACGCCACTTTTGCCTTCGATGACAGCGCCTCCTTCTCGGGCCATGCCACGCCTCTTGCTGGCGATCTCGACGCGAGCGATGCGCCCTGCTGAGATGTCAGCCACGATCTTGTCGAGTCGAGCCTGAAGCCTCGTTCCGTCATTGTTTTTTGTTGTCAATTCCCCGCCTCCCGGGTCGTGAGTAACAGAATAATATACTACCACATTATGTATGTAATGGCAACAGTCCTATCTGTCACTGAGCACAAAAGTACGCTATACTTGTGAGATGGAAAAACGCGAAACAGGGCCAACTAAGGATCCGAATTTTAAGAAATTGCCGATGACGGTGCTAACTGGCTTTCTCGGCGCGGGCAAGACCACGCTGCTTAATTACATCCTCACTCACAACCAGGGCCTGAACATTGGCGTGGTAGTAAATGACTATGGCGATATTAACGTTGATTCTGACCTGATTGCGGACAAAACCGATGCCAAGCTAGAGCTCACCAACGGTTGCATTTGCTGTAGCTTAGAAACACTGGATTTGCAGGAGGCCATTGGTCAATTCGCCTACGCTGGCTCTACCATCGACTACATTATTATCGAAGCTAGCGGGCTGGCCGAGCCCAAGGATTTGGCACTTACGCTTAAGGACACCATTGGGCAGCGGGTGTACCTAGACAGTATCATCACGGTGCTAGACGCCGAGAACCTAGAAAAGAACGCCCAGGAGCACGGTACGGCGACCGAGCAAATAGAGTTCTGTGACTTTGTGATTATCAACAAGGTCGATCTGGTACCGGCTAAAAAAGTCAAAGATATTCACGCTCTGATCGGTAGCATTAATCCTAAAGCGCGGGTGCTAGAGGCCACTAAGGGCGAGGTTGAGATTCACTTATTGCTTGATCAAGACGCCTTTGCTCAGCGCGAGGCCAAGCCAGAGACTAAAAGTCACGCAGATCACGACGATCACAATCATAAAGATCACGTGCATTCGCACTATCAGACGTTTAGCTTTACGAGCAACCAGCCCCTTCATCCGATGCGTTTTCAAGACTTTGTAAACACTCAGATTCCAACCAGTATCTATCGAGCCAAAGGCTTTGTCGATCTTGGTAGCAAAGGTCACGAACGTAAATATATCTTTCAGCTGGTGGGTACGCGCGCCGAAATTAGCTGGGACAATTGGCAGGGCGCAAAGCCCCAGACCCGCCTGGTGTTTATCGGTCAAGGTGCCGATGAAGCTAAGATTGTCGCCGCGCTTAAGGGCTGTGTTGACGAAGCACCGAGCGAGCCGCTTGATGGCATCGAAGTTCAATTGCCCAAGAAGGCTTAACGTAAGGACTTCCCCGCTATGCTACTAAGTCTTGACGTTGAATCAAAACACATGGGCAATAAACAATTGCTCGGGCATTGCAGTATAGCTGTCAACGAGCGTGAGCGCATTGCCCTGATCGGCCGCAATGGCGTGGGCAAATCTACCTTGTTTCATTTGCTCGACGAAAGCGACACGGAGTTTATTGGTACGCGTAATGCCAAAAAAGGCTTAAGGCTCATTTCAACCCGCCAAGAGCATCACGATATCGCTGGGGAGTCAGCCGTTGCTTACATCCTCTCCGAGTTGCCTCACTACACCGAGCTAAAACACATCCTAGAAACGTATCCTGAGGCTATGGGTGACGATATGGCAAAGATCGAAGAGTATAGCCATGCATTAGAAAAGTTCGCTGAGCTTAACTTTTACAGCGTAGAAGACAAGATTGTTTCAGAGCTGGAGCGCTACCAGATACCGCCTGCGTTAGCTAATGGCCCGCTAGCCCACTTATCGGGTGGCCAAAAGCGCTTTGTTGAGCTGGTCAAGATCACCGAGGCTGACGCTGATTTGGTATTGATTGACGAGCCGACCAACCACATGGATTACGTGGCCAAAGAGCAGTTTATTCGGTGGCTCAAAACCTACGATCGCAGCGTGGTGCTGATTAGTCACGACCGTGATGTGCTTAAATTTGTCGACAAGATCATTGAGCTTAAAGACAATAAGCTCTTCACCTACCCTGGTAATTACGACGCATATTTGACTCAAAACAGCACCTCGACTCTAAGCGGCATTGACCAGTACGAGGTGGCGCAGCGTACGCTCGAGAAGCTGCATGCGCAGATCGTGTCCGCCAGGGCTAAGAAAGCCTCGAGCTCCAAAAACCCGAACCCGTTTGTGCCGATGGAGCGTCGGTTGATGAAGCAATACGCTGAGCTCAAGGTCACGGTTGAGAAGCCGTCGTTCTGGATCGACCAAGACTCTGTAAATGACATGAGCGGTAAGCTCGCCGAGAAGTACGATCGCTACAAAACTAAAAACATCGCACTCGACGCCGGTAAAGTCGATGGTAAACAATCACCCCTTACGCACTTACTGGACGTGCAAAACGTTTCTTTGGGTTACGCCAGCCCGCTCTTTAGCGACGTTACCTTCCTAATTGGTTCGGGCGAGCGCGTGCAAATTCGCGGCCGTAATGGTGCCGGCAAATCGACGCTCCTAAAAACCATCATTGCCACCACGCGCTCTGAGCGGCTGCCAGCCACGAGCTTCGATGGCTTTATTGAATTTGATCACCGCTTGCGACTTGGCGTCTATGAGCAAGAAATCGAAGCTGAGTTTATGGACGTGCCGCTAGCTGATGCGGTGTTGCAGGTGTATCACCGGCTTGGTATTGAAATCAATCACGAAAAAGTCGCCCGCATACTATCGCAATATTTGTTTAACCCCACAGGCGATGGCCGACTTAAGATCAGTCAACTCTCAGGTGGGCAAAAAGCACGCTTCCAACTCATTCGCATTTTCGCCTGCGAGCCAAACTTACTTGTCCTAGACGAGCCCACTAACCATTTGGATCTACCTTCGATCGAAGAGCTCGAGAAGTATCTGGTTAACTACCATGGTGCAATTCTCTACGTCTCTCACGATAGCTATTTTACGGATAAACTTGGTGGCAAGGTCATCCAGATTGGTGAAGTGTAGAACCTCAATAATAATGACGTGAATGTGGCTGGGTGGACGAAGTGTTGGCCGTAGCCTCCACTCCGTCCACCCGCTGGCTATCCGTCCTTGGTGCACTTAAGCGATGAGCATAAACGTGCTCTTTAAGGCATGGCTGCTTCTAAGCCATGCCATCAGCTGTCTGCGCGCACCGCAATACGGAAAACTATGAGTTAGCCTGATCGGCATCATGGCTTCACTCTCGCCTCTCGTTGATGCCGCGGCTGCTAGCAACGAGCTTTGTGTGAACTGGTTTCCTCAGTCGTCAAGGAGTTGCCGAACACACGTACGGCTGCCCCACAGGTAGTGGGAGTCTCCGATGTAGATGGAGATACTATGATTCTACCATACTGGGAAAAAGAGATTATTACGTGGTGGCACTCGATAGTGCGTGTGAGTGCACACCATCGAGGCCGGTTGGCCTAGTTGATCTGGTGACTGAAAAGAGCCGGTGGGTAGACGCTCTCTCCGGCCTGCATGGCAACCCTGATCTGTTCGAGCGATGCTGTCAGAGGACGCATCTCCCAGGGACGCTTACGCATGATCTCTTCGTAGTCGGTTGGGGTCACATCCTCGAGGAACGCTCGGAGAATGCCCTTGTAGGTACTTGCGTTCCAGACCTTGAGCTCCGTCTGAAACATGGAGTCGATCGCGGCGATGTCATCAGCTTGCCAATGCTCGGCATAGAACGCCAAGGTACGCAAGCCGCGCTGTTGTGCAGTTGCCGCGAGGAATCCAATTCCGGTCAGATCCCTTGCCCTCCCATCGATGACCATGCAGTCGGCGGGGAGCTCTAGCAGATCTGCAGCCGTGCTATTACCGAGTGAGACCAGTGTCACGTCCTCGGCGTAGTCGCTCATGATCCGGAGCCAGTACCTCATGCTGTACGACGAAGATCCATCATCGATTACGAACAGGATCCTACGAAACTTCTTCATTTCCATTCCTGGTAGGCGCATGCTATCTTCTTTCATGGACTAGTAGGTGCCCGAAAGGCCAAGCCCCATTATCGTCCTCTTCAGCTCTTGGCGCAAGGCTTACAGAGCCCAAGCCTCCGGCTGAAGCTACAACGCACAGCCGCGTCTTTGTGGCCGATGGTCAAGCCGCTGTAGGCTGGGTCTGCTGCGGACTCGGGTTGTGGAGCGCTCTGTGCCCAGCTGAGTGCCAGGTCCGCCACCAGGCAGGCAGCCAGCTGACAGTCATCACTACATGGCACGAACTCATTTCTATGCATCACGTTTTCCAATCTGTCGAATGTTCGAAGGCCAAGGCTATTATCAGCTTACTGGCCAGCATTCGCAAGTCCAAAGTACTTTGTTTACGCCTGGAGGGTTTTGCAACAGGTTGACAAGCCCAAGCGCAACCGATATGGTGGAGGTAAGTTAGGGGGGTGAGTGAAATTCAAGAAGGTAGTAAAGCTAAGCGTACTGGCTGTAATGGTGGTGCTTGTGTCTGGGCATATCTTAGGGCCTATCTCGATCAAGGCAGTCATGGTTTCAAAACTAGCTGTGGGGCGTGTGGTGTCTTTAATCAACAGGGCTGAGCTGGCCGCAGCCTCGAGCGAGACGCCATTGCCAGCTTCGACTCCGCTGGCCCCGCCAGTTGCAGAGCCAGCTGCCCCTACTACCCCCCAAGAAGCTCAAGCGAGCTCTAAGGCGACCCCGAGCCCATTTGCCAGGGAGTATGCCAGCCTGCCTACGGCAGCCGCTTCGCGTTCAGGGCGCATTGGAATCTTTGTCAACGACTCGCCGATTGACCAAACCAGCTTACAACGCATTGATAGCTACGCGTCGCTCGGTGTTGATACGGTGTTTAACTACTCAATTCTCGACGGGAGCCCGGCTGACATCACAAGCTACCTGAACAAAGCTCAATCGCGCTCTATCCAGGTTATCTTTAGTCTCAAAGACCTGTATGATCAGTTGGATCCTAATAACTACCGCACGCTCTACACCTACCCAATCGGCGACTCGAACCAGTCTGCGGCAATCAACGCCGTACGGCAGTTTGGCGCACACCCCGCTGTCTGGGGCTTTGCTATCAACGACGAGCGGCCAGAGTCGCCAGCTGACCTCGGCTATTGGCAGCCGATCATGCAACAGCGTTACTCACTTGTAAAGCAACATACCACTAAGCCAGTCATGCAGGTGTTGGTTGGGGCTACCTCGCCCTCGGCCGTCACCAGAGCTCAGTTTTTGCGCTCCCTACGTAGTTCGACCGATACCTTTGCGCTTGATTACTACCCTATCCCCTTTCAGCCAACCAGCTTCATTGCGAGCATTGGCCAAGACTTGCTAAGTGTCGGTGACTCGAACGGTTGGTTTATTGCTCAGGCGTTTAGTTGGGTGAACTATCCTGATGTGGCCAGAAGCCTTGGCTTTAACTTAAGCCATGCTCGCGCACCAAGCTCGGCTGAAATGATTGGTATGGCGGCCCTAGCGCTCAATAGTGGTGCGCGCAACATTCTGTTCTATTCGTACTTTGATATTGCTAATAACCCAGCGCAAGTTAGTGCTCTGCGCCAGGCTATTGCAAGCCTGCGCTAGTTAAAGCTGCGGCAAGACTTCATTAAGGGCTTGATTGACCGGCATAACTGCAATATTAGCGGCTTGAATGCTGGCTAGGTGTTGTTCAAAATCGCTAACGAGGCTATCGTACGCGCCAAGGCCTGTGGTGCCGACCTTGTGATAAACCAGAATCAGCCACGTTTTGTCTTGCTGAGCCCGAGCAATCCACTCAGCTACCTGTGCGGGTGGTGTACCAATGAGCACGTTTTGGACTTTGAGGCGATAGATGTCAAAGTTATCCTTCGAATTATAACCTTCGTCGACGGTGCGGTGGGAGCGGTAGAGCTTGGCAATCTCACCTACAACTTGGGTATTGTAACCGCCATAGGGTGAGGCAAAGTTTGCCACACTACCACTCATGGCGGATTCTAAGACGCGCTTAGATTCCGTTAGCTCGTAGATAACCGATGCAAGGCTAATGGTACTTAAGTTAGGGTGTGTGATGGTGTGCGAGCCAATCTCGTGCCCAGCGTCAGCAAATGCTCTCACCCCGCTGGTGTCACTAGTCTCGCTAATGTGCTGGGTAGCATAATACTGGGTCGACTTAAGACCATAGGTGTTGAGCCTGGGCAGTACGCTAGTGACGTTTTCTTCCCAGCCGTCATCAAAGCTCAAGCTGAGTCGGGCCTTGTCAAAGCCGCTGTAGGTATAGGGCGCTAAACTGTAGTCGTCACTACTAAACGACCCAAGCGCACTGATGTAGAAGAACACGGTAGCTGAGCGTGCGGTAGCTGGCGCTATGAAGGTGTCGCTATAGAGCGTCCAATCTGGGGTGGCTTCGGCGTTATGCATACCAAAGTAGCTTAGGCTGCCGTCGTTGT
The DNA here is from genome assembly GCA_964573585.1 of uncultured Candidatus Saccharibacteria bacterium. GTDB lineage: Bacteria > Patescibacteriota > Saccharimonadia > CAILAD01 > JADZBC01 > CAYPSN01. The sequence continues at coordinate 299 of CAZNJX010000013.1, read as the reverse complement.
GCGTAAACATGACTGCAGCGTGCCCGGTGGTAGTGGCTTGATAGTACGCCGAGAACCGATAGTTAGCTCCGGCAGTAACGGGCTGCTCGGCATATAGCCACTTGGCATCACCGTCGGTGTAACTGGTTAGCTCCACCTTAACACTGCGGCTGCCAGTGTGGCCAGCGGTTTGGTAGGTATACTTAGGAGTATTCACGCCCCAACCAGCTGGTCGCCAAGCCAGTGATAGGCTGGTATCTAGCTCGGAGGTTTGTTCGAGCGAGATATTTGGTACGCAATTAGTAATAACGGCTTGTGTT
>CAZNJX010000012.1:0-17064 GCA_964573585.1 uncultured Candidatus Saccharibacteria bacterium | reverse complement strand
CGTAATGTCACCGGCAGCGAACACCCCCTCTACACTCGTCATATTATGTTTATCAATCACGATCTCGCCGTCATGATTAAGCTTCACGAAATCCGCCAGGTAATCGGTTGCCGGAATTGAGCCTACCTCTACAAAGACCCCTTCAACCGGAATGTCCTTACGTGTGCCGTTGTCTTTATCGTGCAGAGTTATGCTGGTCAGAAACTTCTCGCCCTTGAGCTCAATCACCTCGGTATTATTGAGAACTCGCACGTTTTGCAGTTCGCTGATCTTATCTATCATCACTGGATCGGCCGTTAGCTCTGGCGCTACATTAACAATACATATATGCTTCACCAGCTTAGCTATATTGAGCGCGGCGTCTAGGGCTGCGTTGCCACCACCTATAATTGCGACCTCCTTGTCAGTAAAAATCGGCCCGTCACACCAGGCACAGTACGTCACGCCGCGATTTAAGAAGTCCGCTTCTCCCTTTACATCGAGCTTGCGCGGCAGCTTACCACCAGTAATTATTACGGCGCGTGCTGTTACGTGTTTGCCATCGGCAGTTACTTCGAAGTGCTTGCCTATCTTTTTGATACCACTAACCCCTTGGGGAACAATACGCAGTTCAACGTCGTCTTTAAAATGCTCGAGGTGATGCTCGAACTTGGCTGTTAAATCTGCCCCGGTAATGACCGAGAAGCCAAGATAGTTTTCAATGTCGCTACTCCAGGCAGCTTGCCCGCCAATGTCTCGGCTCAGCATCAGAGTCTTAAGCTTTTTGCGAGCCGCGTATACACCCGCGGTCATACCAGCCGGACCAGCACCGATAATAATCAGGTCGTACACTAGCCTAGATCCTGTCTGGTTGCCTTAAAGTCTGCTGGCGCTGTTTTTAGCAAAGCTTCTATTTCCCTTTGACTCAATAGCCCTGCTTGAGCCCCGATCTTCTGGACTACACTCATAGAGTTGACGGAACCCCAAGCCATGGCCGTCGGGATGTCTTTGCCTTGCGCTAGAGCGGCTACAAAGGCAGAGGTATAGGCGTCGCCTGCGCCTGTGCGCTCATAGGGAGGTGCCGGATCAGGGTAAATCGGCATTGACCACAACGATGAGCCATCGGAAACATGCGAGCCCTTTGGCCCATCGGTGATCACTACCGTCTTTGGCCCCAGTCTGTGTAGCGAGTGAGCGAGCTTTGCCACACTATCGGAATTAACACCGCTAATCTGCTGCGCTTCCTCGAGATTACAGGCGAGCACTGCAGTTGCCTGATACAGCCGAGCGAGCTTTTTGGCGCCGAGCTTCATTTGGAACGTACCGGGCTGAAAGGCCAGGCTAACATCACTATTCTTTCCTAGATAGTCGGCGATACTATCGTGTAAGTGATCAGCTGACTCCCCAACTGAGCTTAAATATATCCAGCGCGGCTTATTGTGCTCGCTAATACGAGGCCAGGGGTAATCGTAGGCTTCGTGCTTAATCAAAATAGTACGATCAGCGCCATACCACAGCACATAATGGTAGTTGGATTTTTTGTCTTCGTTAATGCGCACATACTCGGTCGAAATGTTGTGCGCGTGCAGTGCTCGCAAGATATCCTTACCCACTTGGTCGTCACCAATGTTACTAAAAAACGCTACACGCAGATCAAGTCGCGCTGCCGCCACGGCTGCGTTTGCGCTATTGCCGACGGCCGGGATGATAGTAACGTCATCAAACGGGATCTTAGAACCATAGGTCATACATAGCAGCGGATGATGGTCGCTGCCGCTATCGCTCACCTCAGCCTCGTGCTTACCTAAGCGAATAAAGGCATCGGTCACCACATCGCCGACTGCCAGAAAGTCAAGGCCATATTTTAACTTATTGTTCATCAGCTCTATCCCTCTTATGTACGTATTATAAGAACTTTTTGTCGACTTTCCCAGTACGATGCGCGAAGCCACTCAATAGGCCTGCCTCTGAACCAATGTAGCCTGCCACCGAACGAGCCGCTACGAGCCCGAAGTCGAGCGCCGCCCCAAAATCGCCGTGGTGTATCAAATGAGCCAAAATCGACGGTCCTGTTACTTCAGTAATGCCGGTCGCGTTCACCACGGTCGTCTTACGGCCACCGCGCGTGCGATACAAGAACCCATCGTGAATGGCGTGGATAGAGACAACGTCGTCTTGGACAATCACGGTCTTAAGCCCACTCTCCCGCAGCGCAAAGAGTGAAGCGTCAATGTCTGTCTGGTGAGTAAGCAGCTCAGCATCCTCACGTTCGAATATAGAAACCGTGGCATTCGAGGCGATCCGAACAACGCGGCGCGCCTGCACAATGTCCGATTGAGTTAGTCGTACCATAGACTGCATACCCTGTTTCTTAGCTTGTGCGAGGAGGACTTTAAGCTCACCAATATCAGCAAATGGGCCACTAACGTAAAGCCAATCTGCCGCAACCTTAGCTTGACGACCCAATGACTTTTTGTCGATCCCGCCAGGGGGAATGTAGCTGATCTCAAAGCTATCATCCTGGGGTGAACGAATAAGCGTCGTTAGTGACGTCGCCGCTTGCGGGGTCTGCATAACCAGCGTTGTGTTGACCTTTTCGGCAGCAAGTTTGCGCACCGCCTCGCAGCCGATACTATCATGACCAACGCGAGCTGACAAAGCGACCTTGAAGCCTAAGCGACCAAGCGCTAAGGCGGCAATGTAGCCGCCACCGCCACAACCAAACACAATATCCTGAGCTCGCGTTGACACCCTAGACTGCATCATGCCCCGGATACGTTGTGGCAACAAACTCGGATCAAAAGTCTTCGTAGTATAGAGTGACTCGCCCCTGATCAAACCAACGCACAGTACATCAACCTTCATAGAGCCTTCCTTTTTATTACACGATTTGCCGCCGCAACAATATATTCACTCGTCAGACCGTATTCCTGCCACAGTTCAGTGACGCTACCTGATTGACCAAACCGATTGCGCACCCCAATGCGCTCCAGCGGCGTTGGCAACTCTTCACTTAATAGCTCAGCCACCGCCCCACCCAAACCACCAACAACCTGTGCATCCTCGACTGTGACCACAGCACCAGTTCTACCAACGCTTGCAAGAATCGTTTTGGCATCGAGTGGCTTGATCGTACTAACATTAATAACCTCCGCCCGAATATCCTGAGCGCTTAATTCACGAGCCGCCAACAGTGCCTCGTGCAAGAGCGGCCCAGCTGCGATAATCGTAAGGTCATCACCGGTAAATAAAATCTGTGCAGTACCAATTACAAATGGCGTCTCAGTGCTCGTAACAACCGCGCTCTTTTCGCGCGCTAAGCGAATGTAGACCGGGACCTTACTAGCGGCCGCTGCCAATGTAGCCTTGTGGGCTTCGTGAATATCGCATGGTACAATCACCGTCATGTTTGGCAAAGCTCTCATTAGGGCAATGTCCTCGAGCATCTGGTGCGTCGCGCCGTCAGGACCGACCGAGAGACCCGCGTGCGAACCTACAATCACGACTGGCTGATTATTCAGTGCAATGGTGGTACGAATCTGCTCCCAATTTCGACCCGGCGAAAACGCCGCGTAACTACTCACAAAAGGCTTCTTGCCCACCGCAGCCAAACCGCTGGCCACAGTCACCAGGTTCTGTTCTGCTATACCAATTTCAATGAAGCGATCAGGATACTTGTCGGCAAACAGTTGCATCTGCGTTGATTCAGTTAAGTCAGCACATAGTGCGACGACACGAGCATGCTTGTCGCCAGCTAATACCAAGCCCTCGCCAAAACCACGTCGGGTGGGTGCACAGTCTTGCGTAGCCGAAAACAGCTTGGGGTTTAAGTGTTGCGATTTAACAATCATTCGTGCTCACTCCGTATCTGACCATTGAGTGTACGCAACTTCTCAAGAGCGCGGCGGTAGTCTCGCCTTTGCTTGGCCTTGTCGCTCGCTGGATCGTAACCGTGCCAGCGAAAGTCGTATTGCATAAAGTCCACTCCCTTACCAGCAATCGTGTGGGCTATAATGCAGGTTGGCCGTTCATAAACGGCTTTGGCTTGGTTGCAGGCAGCAATAATTGCCTCGATATTATGCCCATCTATCTCGATAACGTGCCAGTTAAAGGCTTGCCACTTCATAGCTAGTGGCTCAAGCGGCATAATGTCTTCAGTCGGACCGTCAATTTGGATGTTATTGCGATCGATAATCACAACCAGATTCGATAGCCGCTTCTTACCTGCCAACATCACTGCTTCCCAAATATTGCCTGAATTTAGCTCGCCGTCACCAGTCAGGCAATACACGCGCTGCTGCTTGTGGCCATCCATACGCAAACCAAGTGCCATGCCGACTGCTTGACTCAGGCCGGAGCCAAGTGGACCACTGGTGGTTTCGAGTCCAGCCAAGTGCTCACGCTCCGGATGACCCTGCAGACGGCTGCCAAACTTTCTCAGCGTTGTCAGCTCTGCGCGCGGCAGATATCCAGCCTCGGCCATTGCCGCGTACTGCACTGGCACAATGTGTCCGTTCGACAAGACAAGCCGATCACGCTCAGGCCAGCTTGGGTTTTTGGGGTCGTGGCGCAATACCTCGAAGTAAAGGGCTGTGAGTACGTCCGCCATATCAAGCGGACCTGCCGTGTGACCACTGCCAGCGGCAATCAACATCTCTATGATGTCTTGCCGAATCTTGTTAGCCTTGAGTTCTAGCTGTTTTGTCGTCACGACCCTAGCGCCTCCATAAGCTGCGTGTAGCGACTCAAAGGATCGGCGGCGGCGAACAGAAAGCTCGTCGTGTTAACCACGTCAAATCCAGCTTTGGCAATGAGGGGCAAGGTAGCTTCAGCTACCCCGCCATCAAGCCCCACCTCGACAGTTGGCTTCAAAGCACGGACTTGAGTAACTTTCTTAAGCACCTTGGGTTGCAGCGCTTGGCCAGACGGCCCTGACGGGTAGGCCATAATCAAAACATGGTCGAGCAAAGGAATAATACTGGCAATATCAGCCACGTCTGTCTCGGGATTAAGTGCCACACCAACCGCCTGGCCTGTCTCCCGCAAGCGCCCTATAATCCCTGCCAAGTCCTCAACACCCTCGTACTGCAATATCACAAGGTGCGGATAAAGTCGCTTAGCAGCCTCGATCTGTGGCAGTGGGTTGTGTGCCATAATATGAACATCACATTCAAAGCCGGGGCTAAGCGTGATCTCACTCAGTTCGATGGTTGGCGTATCGTTAAAGTCAGGGCTCACAATATCCAATTGAAACCGATCCGTCAGCTGGCGCACCGTCCGTAGCTTCTGCTGAAAATCCTCGACAGACACAGGCTGAATAGCGGGTACTATTTTAGCCATTATCTTCCTCGAGTTGCTCAATCTCCTCTATTCGTCGCTTATGGCGTGGTGCACCCGAAAACGGCGTCGTCAGCCAAGTACGCGTTATCTCGACCATCTCGTCAAGCGAAAGCTCGGCAGCAGGTAGACTGAGGACATTACTGTCATTGTCATGGCGCGTCTCGTAGGCAATGTGCTTACTCCAAGCCACCGCGGCCCGCACGCCATCGATCTTATTGGCAGCAATCTCCATGCCTTGACCACTATCACAAATAAGCACCCCCCGACTATCTGGCTCATCAGCCACAGCTCGCCCGACTCGCTCGGCAAATATCGGATAATCATCCTCTGGGTTAAGCTGTGTCGGGCCAAGATCGACAAGTTTAAACTCTTGGCCTAGCTCATCGATAAGCTCTTGCTTCTTAACAAACCCGGCGTGGTCAGAAGCAATGTAGACTTTTAGCATTAGCGTAATGAGTTACCAGCTAGTTCGACCATCTCAACCAAGCGGTTGGAGTAGCCCCATTCGTTGTCATACCAAGCCACAACCTTGACCAAATCTCCACCCACGACGTTGGTAAGCTTGGCGTCAATAATTGCTGAGTGTGGATCGCCCTTATAATCGGTCGACACCAATTCGTCTTCACTGTAGCTAATAATACCGCGGTGCGAGGTAGTAGCAGCGTGCTGCAAAACCTTGTTCACCTCCTCGACTGTCGTTTTGCGCTTTGCAACAAAGGTAATGTCGCTGAGCGAAACTACCGGGCTGGGAACACGGATACTTAAGCCATCAAACTTGCCCTTGAGCGTTGGCACCGTCAAGGCAGCGGCGATTGCAGCCCCAGTAGTGGTTGGTACAATGTTTTGCGCGGCAGCGCGAGCTTCACGGAGATCCTTTGCTGGGCCGTCCTGGAGCATCTGGCTGGCTGTATACGAATGAACCGTTGTCATAAGCGACTTCTCGACACCTAGCTCACGCTCCAGCACAGCCATGACTGGTGCAATACAGTTTGTGGTACACGATGCGTTTGAAATAATTTTGTGCTCAGGTTTTAGGGCTTTCTCGTTGGCGCCAATTACTATCGTATCGCCAAAACTATCGTCCTTTTCTGGCGCTGAGAGCACGACCTTCTTTGCCCCCGCCGCAAGGTGTTGCTTGAGCTCATCATGACGCGTGAAGCGTCCGGTTGACTCAATAACCACGTCAACACCAAGCTTCGCCCAAGGCAACTTGCTTGGTTCCTTGACGGCCAGCACCTCGATCTTCTTGCCAGCTACCGTGATGCAGCCGTCTCCTGGCACTACGTCCTGGTGATATTCACCGTAGTTAGTATCATGTTTGAGCAGGTGAGCCAGCGTAACAGTATCGGTCAAATCATTAATCGCCACGACATCAAGTGCTGAGTTTGCCATTGCGAGCTTAAAGGCATTACGCCCAATTCGACCAAATCCATTAATTGCCACGCGTATAACTGCCATGGATACCCTCCTTTAGCTCTCAGTTCTTATGCTTATAGCATACGCTTTTTCAAGGGACGGCTCAAGTGCCAAGATGGCAAAGCCAGCATGAGCTTACAGCTTGCTGTGTGACTTGCAAACGTTACCCTTGCAGTCCATGCCATCAATCAAAGCTTCGATCTCGCTCGCATCATGCGCACCACACAAAGCTTGCTTGGTCTTGGTGTTGACCAATGCTGGTACAGCCGCAAACCCACCACAGGCTTCACCGATAATATCTTCGTAGGCCATCATAAGCTTCTTATTATCAGCATTGTTCCAAACTTCAAGCTTCTGGATTTCGGCACCGCGGCTTTTTTCGACACTCTCCACGGTTGGCCGAAGCGCCACGCAATGTGGACATGTCTCGCCATAGAATTCAATGATATGATCAAGCTTCTTCATGGGGCTTCTCCTTTTTCGTTGTATAGAGCAAAGTGGCAAAGACAAATATCAGGGTCGAGCTTAGTGCCGACATCAGACAGTACTGGCACCAGGCCTTAATAACTACACCCTGGATATAAACAAGCCCAAGTGAAGTCACAAACCCCATCGCGCCCATAGCAAGCAAGAGCTTTTTGAGCCAGTCTCTACCGGACTGCACAAAGTACAGAGCGGCCAAAAGTACAGAAAAGTAAAACACCAGCCCCAGTACTGCCAATGGAATACCAAACACCTCCGAGTACTTACTGTTTAAAACAGTCTCACAGCCTTGCGTGACACTACAAGGCAATATGGCACCACTGTAACGCTCTTGAGTAAGCAACGTGGCATCAACCAAACCCGCCGTAGCTAGGGCCGCCAAGATATAGCCATATATCTTACTGCGCAAGGGCACTTTGAATGGCATTAGTAATGTCTTGGGTACTATTGGCCTCGACGATTTTACCGTTAACAAAGAAGGTCGGGGTGCCAGGGAGGCTTAGTTCAGCCGCGAGCTTCTTGTCCTTCTCTACTCGCGCTTTCACGTCTTTAGACTTCATGTCGCTCTTAAACTTCGTGACATCCAAACCGAGCTGGCGGGCGTAGGCTTCATACTTGGGCTGAGGGTCGCTAAGCTCGCTCCATTCAGCCTGCTGTGCGTAGAGCTTATCGTGCATTTCCCAAAACTTACCCTGCACCGCGGCGGCTTCGGCTGCATAGGCAGAACTCATAGCGTTCTTGTGGATATCAACCAAGGGAAAGTGCTTGAATACGAAGTTGATCTTACTGCCGAACTGAGGGAAGACACTGGCCTGTAGCTCTTTTTCGACACTACTACACGCAGGGCATTGGAAATCACCAAACTCTGTCACCGTCACCTTTGAGTTAGGGTCGCCCTTCTGATGACCTTGCTTCAACTGAGCCAACTGCGCAGCTGATGGTTGTTTCGCCTGATCTGTTTTTGTTTCACTACTACTGTCATTACTCGGGTTCATCACGGCAAATACGACAAACACGATAGCGGCAAGAATGCCAATAGCAACAAGAATGGGTGTAAGGTTTTTCTTCATACCATTGATAATATCAGATTAGGAGTAACAAAAAAAGCTCGGGGTTTAGCCGAGCTTCATTTTGGCTTCCGTAAAGGTCTCTACCTTACGGGTAGCGCGATCAAACTTCTTAATCGAGATCTTGTCTGGGCTATTCGTCTTGTTCTTGCGGGTGAAGTAGAGTGTGCCCGTCTTGGGGTTCTTGAGCACTATCAGCTCGCGAGCGGTCTTTTTGGCCATGGTTGTGTCCTAACTTAAAAACAATTGATAGTAATTGTAGCAAATAACTCGCTCTAGATCAAGGCTTACATACTCATTATAGCCCTCGAGTTTGCTTTACCACCTCACACACTGTAGAATGCAAGCGGTTCATTGACCAAAACCGGCTCTTTGAAAGGCCACATCTGTGGATCCAATCATCATTACCATCGACGGCGGAGCAGCGACTGGCACGTCGACACTCGCCAAGGCACTGTCCGAACATTTCGGCATCCCATACATGAACACCGGAGAGCTCTACCGAGGCCTCGCCTTCCTGGCTCGCCAACAGGGCATGGATATCGATTCGGCCAGCTTGATGGAGGAGGTTGCCGAGAAGATCCAGTTCGAGTTTCACGATGGCAAGGTCATCGCCCTGAACGGACAACCCGTTACGCAGCAAGATCTTCGCTCTGTTAGCGACATTGTTGCTCGTGTGTCACCCCATCCCGGGGTGCGTAAGCACATCCAGGGCTGGCAAAACCGCTTTGCCCAAACCAACCACTGCGTTCTGGAGGGACGCGACCTGGGCAGTGTGGTATTCCCGAATGCTGCGTTCAAAGTCTTCCTGACCTGCGAGGATGTAGAGCGAGCCAAGCGGCGTTCCAACCATGAAGGGCGGATTGTGACTGTGGCGGAGATTCTGCAGCGCGACCGCGAGGATGCCGAGCGAGACCACTCGCCCATGGTTTGCCCTGAAGACGCATACTGCTTCGACACCACCAACACGAGCACACCCGAGCTCGTAGGCAAGGTGGAGTGGATCCTGATGAGCAAGCCAGAAATCTGGGCTGTGCTAACGCACTAAAGCCCCACCAAACCGAGGCCCCTGCTCGAGATCAGCAACGATCTCCGGCAGGGGCCTCCCTCATTACATGCTCTTATTTTAGATATTTAACTCAATGCTGACGGGGCAATGATCCGAACCCATTACTTCTGGATGAATGTTAGCTGCCACTACCTTGTCTTTTAACGCACTCGAGACGAGGAAGTAGTCAATTCGCCAGCCGACATTGTTGGCTCGAGCATTGCCCCAGTGCGTCCACCAGGTGTAGTAACCATTACCCTGGTGGAAGATACGCAGCGTATCTACAAACCCAGCCGCGATAAAGTTCTCAAAACCTCTGCGTTCCTCGACAGTAAAGCCCTTCTTGCCCACGTTTGGCTTAGGTCGCGCTAAATCATCTTCGGTATGAGCAACGTTAAGATCACCACAAAACACGACCGGCTTAGTCGCCTCCAGCTGCTTACAATACTCCAAGAAAGCCGGATCCCAGTGCTGATGCCGCAACGGAATGCGAGAGAGGTCGTCTTTGGCATTCGGCGTGTAAACAGTCACCAAATAGAACTCCTCATATTCAGCGGTTACCACTCGCCCTTCGGTATTTGGGTCCCCATAGCCATCGGCCATGTCGTACTTGGAAATTATATCGTCTGGCAAACCGTTCATCACTCGGAGCGGTTGTGGCCGAGTAAAGATCGCTGTGCCAGAATAGCCCTTTTTTTCAGCCGAATTCCAATACTCCTGATAGTGCGGCAAATCCACCTCGGCCTGGCCAGGTTGAGCCTTGGTTTCTTGTAGGCAGAGGATATCGGGCTGGTACTGTTCTATAAATGGGCTAAAAGCCTGCTTACGCAAAACCGCCCGAATCCCATTCACATTCCATGAGAAGATCTTGAGCCTAGTCATGTATTGCCCCTTCCTCGATCAAAATCTCACGCTTACGGGCAACGCCACGGTTGTAGTGGCCAAGGCGACCATCGCTACGGATTACTCGATGGCAAGGAATGGCTGGGTCATAGTTCTGGCTCAGAACAGTGCCGACTGCACGGGCAGCGCCGGGGCTACCAGCCGCTCGAGCTACCTCGCCGTAGGTCATAACCTTGCCGCGTGGTATGTGACGCACTACTTCATACACCCTGATGCTAAAATCCGTCGCCACGTCAGGCCGCCAGTCGTTGCTCGAGCTGGTCGATATCTGTTAATGGCAACAGGAAGGTCGCAAACGCAGCACTACGGCTCACCACTTCGACACTATTCTGCTCAAGTGTTTTGCGCGAAATGACTATCTGTACCGGACACCCAATGAGGTCAGCGTCGGCAAACTTGGCCCCTGGGCTGATGTCGTTACGGTCGTCAAATAAGCACTGATCGGCTCCAAGCGCCGCATATACCTTCTCGGCGGCAGTAATGTTTGCGTCGTCGGGCAGCGCAACAATGTGATAGATAAACGGCGCTACGCTTGCTGGCCACACAAGGCCTTTTTCGTCATGGTGTTTTTCCGCAATCACGCCCATTACACGACTGATACCGATGCCATAACAGCCCATAATCGCATACTGGCGTTGGCCTTCGGCGTCGGTGTACGCCAGATCAAAGGCCTTGGTAAATTTCTGGCCAAGATCAAACACATTGCCCACCTCGGCCGCCTTGGCTTCTTTGAGTATGCCGTGGTGGCAGCGAGGACAGGTTTCCTCGGGAGCTACCTGGGCAATCTCGTCCTCCACGCAGAAGTCACAACCATCACAATAGTAAATTGTGTCTTCGCCAGCGTCAGTAAGAACCTCGAACTCATATGATACTTTGTCGGTAAAAACACCACCCGAGGCCTCGGTTACTTTGGCCTCCAGGCCAAGCTCTGAGAAAATATCTAAATACACCGCCTTCGCCTGTTGGTAATAGTCATCAAAATCTTCCTGGCTGGTATGAAAGCTATACATGTCTTTCATCAGAAACTCTCTGCCGCGCATAATACCACTCTTAGACCTGAGTTCATCACGGTACTTCCAATGAATCTGGTAAACGCTTAGTGGCAAGTTCTTGTATGACTGAGCGCGGCTCATTACCAGCGGCGTCACCACCTCTTCCTCGCTCTGACCAAGCGCGTACTCATTGCCCGTGCGACTGCCTAGCTTGAACAGCACATCAATACTATCCCACCCCCCGGTCGTCTTCCAGATTGCACTAGGGTGAAGCGTCGGCATCAACACTTCTTGCGAGCCTAGCTTATTCATGTGTTTACGCACCACGTTCTCAACATTACGCAGTGTTATAAGTCCCAATGGCAAGTAGCTGTATACACCAGCCATCAACTGATCTACAAAACCAGCCCGAGTCAACAACTGGGCATTAAGTGATTTTTCTTGCGCAGAAACCTGCTTGCTTGTCTGAGAGAATAGCTGTGAATACTTCATAGTCTTTATTATTACAGTAAGCGAGTGTGAATACCAGTACTACCAGCGAGGCGCTATGTGCCAGGCTAGGGTTCGACTTTTTGTAGTTTTAGCATATAATCGAACTATGGTTAAACATAAGCGAAATCATAAAAAGAAACTGAGCAAGTACCACGTCGCTCAACTCAAACATATGCGACACATGCGTTCGCTCTACGAGCATCATGCCGCTACGGGCATTGCACTGCTGGCTCCTTTTCTCGTGATCCTCGCTATGAGCTTACTGTATCGCCTAACGATACCCGAATCAGATAGTCTGGCCGCCTTTTATGGCGCTTGGATCTTCAATCCACTCGTCGTCATGCTCTGGGCAGCTGTCTTCCCTGCTATTGCGCTTATTATCAACCTCGGCTCGCTGGCTACAATCGTAAAAGATCACCGCTACAATGGCAAAATCCGCCCCAAGGTTCTCTTCCGCGACATCTGGCAAAGCCTGACGATTGTCGCCATGGTGCTGTTTATTTTTACCCTCGTATTTGGAGCTGGGTTTAGCGAGCTAGGCTCTGTACTGCAGGGCATCTAGACAGGAGCCGTACCAATCCACTTTGTGCCCGACGAGCCTTATGCTAGCGCGCATTCTTTAGTATAATAATGCTTATGGTAAAAAACCGCGTCCTTGCCGCAATTATAATCAGCTGCTCAGTAGCGTTCTTAGTAGCAATTACTATTGGCGTGGCAGGGCTACCACCGCACCAAGCGCTGTCATTTCGGTTCACGCCGTTTATCGTCATTCCACTGGCTTCGGTCTTAGTCAACATCTACCTGCTGCGCACCATATCGCGCAGACGCAATTCAATCAAGGGAGCGATCTGGCTGAGTATTTTCGTTATGTCGGCGCTGGTCTGGTCGCTTACCGACCTAGCCACCTACTCTGCCGCCAATGCCTACACCGGCCTCATTGTCCGTAGTGGTATCGCACTTTCGGCTCTCCTCGGACTACCAGCGCTACTCGTATTTGTTGTCAACAACACCTATGATGACGCCGAAGAATTCATAGGCTCCTTTGCCTCGATGCTCGGGGTTTCTTTTCTGGTCATTGCCCTAGCCCTGGCGACCAACTTTGTCTTCATTCGTAAGCCATCGGCACTGATTACTCACTTCTGGGGCTATGAGATGGTTCTAGGGCCGCTCGGCACGATCTATCTGGCTTGGTTTCAGCTGCTTACATTCCTTATTGCCGGTATCTTGGTGCGGTTTTATGTTCGCGAGCGACACAGCAAGAAGCAACGCCAGGCCAAAATCCTTCTTATCAGCGTTTTGGTACCCATTATTGGTACTACCTTAACCAACATCCTGCCAGCCTACCTCAACCTACCCTTCTTCATGCCGCTTGAGAGCCTCTTTACAACCATTATGGGAGCGCTGATGTCGTACGGTATCTTGCGCTACAGTCTGTTTAGCATTAATCCGGCCGAGGTCGCCACCAACATTCTTGATACCATGGCCGAAACGGTTATTGTGACTGACACTAAATTCGAGCTGCAGTACGCCAATGCCAGTGCCAAGCAACTGTTCGAAATCGATGACGAGCCACTTACCAACAAGCGCATTGATAGCTTCTTTGTACCGATTGACTTTAGCACGGTGCGCCATGCCCTCGTAGCCGACCCCAACATCACGGGGGCCAAAAAGCTTGATAACCTAGGGGTTATTAAGCAGGGTAATCGTGGTGTTACCCCCGTGGATCTTAAACTAAGTAGTATCCTAGATGATCGGGGCAAGTTGGCTGGCTACGTATTTGTCATGACCGACATTTCAAAGCTCAAGCAAGCCTACGCCCAGCTTGCCGACGAAGAACGCGTGGTAGAGCAAAAGGTCTTAGAGCGCAACGAAGAGCTCTACACCGAGCATGCCAAGCTTGAGGCATCAATAGCCAGTTTACCCGTAGGCTTTATTATGCTTGACGAGAACATGGATGTCCTGGAGTTCAATAACGTAGCCCACAAGCTTCTTGGTATTGAGTCCAAGACCAAGAAGGCCATTGCCAAGGCACTGGCCGAGCTCGGTGTGGCAGATGACTTTGCCCAAGTTCGTGACCAATGCGCCACAGCCGACATTCCAGAAGTACGGCAGGGCAAAAGCACCCTTCACGTCATAATTGCTCCGATTACTCGTGGTAAGACTGACTGTATCGGCTGCGTAATTCTCATCGAGGACATTACTAAGCAAAAAGTAGCTGAGCGTGAGCGAAACGATTTTATCATCACCGCTTCGCACGAGATGCGCACACCACTCACCATTGTCCAGGGGAACCTTTCAAACGCCCTCGACCCCGACATAGCCAAACTCGACAAAAACACCAAGCCGCTCATTGAGCAGGCCTATAGTTCTGCGCAGCAGCTTTCCGAGCTGTTTAGAGACATCCTGACTGTTTCAGAGATCGATAATGACGAAGCACCGCACTACGAAAAGAAGACGAGTTTTGACATCGCCAATGTCACTGAAGACGTCGTGCGTGCGCTACGTCCCAAAGCTGACACCAAAAAGATCGCCCTGACCTTCGGCAAACACGAGCATGCGGCCATGGTTGCGGGTGACCCCAACGAAGCCAAAGTTATCATCTCAAAGCTTGTTGAGAACGCTATAAAATATACGCAAAAAGGCCACGTAGCGGTTGTGATTAAGCCACATCGCGACTGGGTAGTTATCAGCGTCGAAGATAGCGGTATGGGCATCGCCAGCGAAGATAGGCGCAAGTTGTTTAAAAAGTTCGCACGCCTAGACAACAAGCTCACCCGCGAAGTCGGTGGTACCGGGCTGGGACTCTACATCGCTCAGAGTCTGGCTCAGCGCAACGGGGGTGAAGTTATGCTCGAACATTCTACGAGTAAGGGTAGTATTTTTAGCCTCAAGCTCCCGCTGCAGAAGTAGGTAGTGGCGCAGACACCAGCTCTGCTTCAATCACTAAACGACCATCGGCACTCCCACTCAATGTGCAAGTGTAGAGAGTGAGTTTATGCTGTTTTGACGCAGCCTCAATGCTAACTTCGCTGGGCTCAACCTGATACGTCCTCTTAACCTTGTACGTAAAACGACGACCTCGCCAATCAATATAAATTGGATCGCCCACCCTCATTTTGCCCAGATTATACAATGGCGACTTTCGCAGTGTTTCACCCGGCGTATTACCCATCACAAAGCGATGGCCCGAGAGGATGAAGTTCCCTAACCGCGGCTTGCCACGCTCAGGATACCTGTGCCAGATACCGTTCTCGAGCACCTCAGAGCTACCCTGGTAGATGCCTTCCTGAATACCTAGCTGCGGTATGATTATCTGATCTCTTTTTTTATCCACCTTGACTGAAGAAATCTGGGTTCGCTTTATTATAAGAGATGGCGTAACCGCGGTAGCAAGCATGTAGGCACCAGCAATAAATAAGCATACAGCAACTACTATTAGTAACGCTCGCTTCCGACCGCCCTTGCGTGAGAGGTCTGCTGAGCGAGTAGTATTAGCGGTGCGCATCGTCTTCTTCATTCTCTCTATCATAACATGCAGGAACTTACAAATAACCCGTTAACGACTGGGCAATACCTTAGCTGATCGTCTAGCTAGCCAAACTGACCCACTGATCATTATTGCAGAGAGTATAAACCATATGTGCTTGCTGGTACCAGTATCTGCAAGTGACGTCGTAGCTAGTTGAGACACTAGTCGGGGTGGGCTAAACTCACTTGTACTCCCAAAGCCCGAGACAGTGCCGCCGTCTACTGTTGTCGTAGTAGCAGAGATAGACTTACCTGCAAGATTTAGCCCTGTTGGTAGCGTAAGACTGATTTGCTGATTATTTCCGTTTGAAACGGTCGCGGAGCCAAGGAGAGTTTGGCCCTCTCCGTAGCCACTTGGGTCTACTTCATCATTAGCAAAGAACTCTATGCGATACTGGTTGGCTGGGCTGCCTGCCGCATCAAGGCTGAAGTCAATGAAGGCTTCGTTGTTAGTTTGAGCAGCTGCGTTCACGACGGGAAAGTTAATGTAGCTGTTCGAGCCAGTGTCAAGGTCAAGGGTGTCATTGAGAGATGGGCCAAGATTGTCCAAGGTGAAATTAAAGTCACTGTCAATGTTAGTTTGGAACATGTCGATACCCAAGCCAGATACGGAATAAGGGGCGTTTGGAGGTGGCGAAGAAGCTGGAGTGTTGCCGTGTATAATATTACCTAGAATACTTACACTTTCGGCTATACTATATAAAGGAAATGATGGTGCGTTCACAGCACCTACGGCAACACCAGGACCAGTGTTACCGGTAATTACGTTACCTTCAAAGGAACTGGTGCCACCAATCATAACTTCAGTTGCAGTACCGTTAATCAATATGCCGGCATATTTATTATCTTGCATGTGATTACTTTTTATCTGAATATCTGAGTTTGCATCAGTTAGTGCGCCGATGTTTAAAGCAGGTCCATTGTTCTTAGAGACTATATTGTTAGTTATTTGTGCATGGTCAACCTCGCTCATGCCAATCCCGATTCCACCATTTGGAACAGCTGTTGCGCCGTCATATCCAACACCAATATAATTCCCTTCTATGAGTAAGTTCTCTACGTTATGCGGAGCTATGCCAAATGAGTTATTGCCAGAAATAACATTGATCGCTCCTACTTGCGCGCCCCCAACAATGTGATCATCGCTATTGTCTAATGACAACGCTCCAGCACCACCAGACTGGGCATTCGGTATAGCTGTTAGCCCATCCGCGCCAATACCAAAATAGTTACCTTGATAGACCCAGTGATCGCTGTTATTATTTGGAGAACTTCCACCATCTTCGTTGCCAGAAACTATGTTTCTATCCCCTGGATTAAGGCCACCAATTTGGCAGTTGTCACTATCATCTTCGCCATTCATGATGCCGCCATTGACATTCCCGCGATCTATCATTCCCGTTGGATCAGTACCGATATAATTACCTTGGATAGCGAGGTCGTCTCCAGCTACTAATATGCCAGAAAAATTAAACCTATTAATTACTAAGCCGCGTATTGAGACGTTACCAGCATCCGATACAATGCCTGCCACACCGCTCCCTGCCCCGCTTCCATCAATCTCAATCAAAAGCCTGGCATTTAATGGGTTTGGGGCTATCGCTGTGTTAGCCTGGGAACCAGGCTGTGAATAGCCGTTAATAGCGAGTGTCTGTGTAATGCTCGGCAATGCGGAACCTGGTGATATTGTATAGCCATCCTGCCCACCATTAGTAAAGTCGGGAGTACCGGAAATATTAAAACTGATAGTAGATACGTCGGCATTAGCATTAGCTTCTTGAATAGCTGCTCTTAGGGTACAGTTACCATCCCCGTC
>CAZNJX010000011.1:0-17215 GCA_964573585.1 uncultured Candidatus Saccharibacteria bacterium | reverse complement strand
TCAATCTTTAATGCTTCACCAATGCTTGTCGTCTGGAATAACTACAGACTTAAGAAAAGTAAGTAGCGCTCTCTCTACTGGCTTTTGACAACATAGTAGCCATTTTGACTATCTGAATCGGCTGGATCTTCAAGTCGGGCTGCGAGCGTAAAACTGCTACCGTCAGAGTTGTAGCTGTATTTTATTTTGGTCTCAGCGCTACTTGATGGATCGTAGTTAATGTAGCTTATGTATGGCGGAGTAGTGTACTGCAATGCGTAGACGACGCTAATGTCGCTGCCTGCCGGATAGGTGCCTACCGCGCGCTTGTAGACCTCGAGGGCCGTTGCCAGTGAGGTGAGATCGGCTTTGCGTTGCTGATCGCGCTGAGTGGCCTCTGGAGTGACTTCAGAGGGCTTTGTGCTGTTCGAATTGGTGCTTTGCGGCGTGGATTGAGGAGTCTTGACTGGGGTGTTGCGTCCAGCCGCCCAGACGCCAATCATGAATACCAAAACAATAGCTATGAGCGTACCGCCAAGCAGAAGCTTCTGAGGGATCTTGGGGGCGTTGCTTGCTGCTGTGGGCTCAGCTGGGGTTGCTGTTAACGGCGCGCTTGGTGCTCGCACTGCCTCGCTTGCACTTGGGCCAGTGTCAGTTTCTGCAATTGTTTCAGCTAGTCGGAAGGCCTGGCTCGATCTATCCTCTGCGCTAGCAGGAGAGCCTTGTGCTGGCTTAGATACTATCGGGTAGGGGGTGGAATGGCGTGCTGGCAGAGCCTGGGTGCTGGTGTGATTTGGTTGAGGCAAAGTAGCTTCATGGAGCGGTGAATCAAGAGCCGGTTGGCTGAGACTGCCTGGCAGCTCGGGAACAACTAGTTGGCGCATACGGGCCTTGAGCCTATGGCGAAAGCGACTGGCTTGTTGGGTGGTGGCATGGGCAGGCTGGTTTATGCTCGTTGCAGGAGCAGGAGCAGGAGCAGGAGCAGGAGCAGGAGCAGGAGCAGGAGCAGGAGCAGTTGGAAGCGGGTCGATAGCAAGCTGCGGTGTGGGCGTGGCCGAGGGCGCCCCTGTTGTACTCAGTGGGTGCTGGACTACGAGGTTGCAGTCTGCACAAACATCGCCAAAGGTTGTATGTAGCGTTGGTTTGTGGCACTGCGGGCACGCTACGGCTGGGTGTGGTGTTAACTCTTCCATAATTCTTGTGTTTATTATAGCGGACAGCAGCCTACTTTGCCCAGCGAATACTCCTTAAAAGTAAAAATTGTTCAAAAAAACTGTTGTATTATAGACTGTTGTAGATTTATACTAGCAAGTAAGTAATTTAAGTTTTAAACAAAGAAAAAGTAGATAAATATACAATATGTTAAAGCTCTTTATCACATCAAAAACAAGACGAAAAATTATTACGATTTACAGCAAGTACCCTGACTATCGGGTTCACGTGCGAGGCTTGGCCAAGATTCTGCGCGAAGACCCAGGCAATGTACAACGTGAGCTCGCCCGCATGGAGCAGATTGGTTATGTCCGCTCGGCCAAAGAAGGTAATGCTAAGGTTTATTGGGTGAATCAGTCGTTCATTCTCTTTAAGGAGCTCCAGAGCATGGTGCTCAAGACATCACGTAAGAAATCTTAAAAACAACAATATGAAGCTTATATACAAAATCAAACAACAACTAACAAGACCAGATATCCATACACAAAAAGCCGATAAGCTAGCACAAACAGAACGATTCCTGTACTCACACCGTCAAGGGTATCGTTCGTCGGTGCCGCTTGGTTTTAAGTCGCGCTCTGAGAGTAGCTACTACTTCGCACGGTCGTCTCGCTAGGCTGCCAAAAACAGCTAGCCAGGCTTCAATGCTCTATACTAAGGGAGTATGAGCGCACACGACCAAAAAACCACCGATATGCAGTTACGCAGGCCGTATGTATGGTGTTTTAGTAGTCACGAAATCATTAATAGCACTGAGGAGCTCACCAAGCTCTTATTGCGTCAAAGAGATGTCCAGATAGCGAGCGCAGCGAGGTTCTTCGACCCAGATTATGCTGATAACCTACATGATCCGATGTTACTGGGAGGGATGGCGGCGGCTCTGGAGCGGATTGATGTGGCGTTGAGTTCTCAGCAGCGCATAGTAATATATGGCGACTATGATATTGATGGCCTGACGGCTACGACGCTACTGTGTGACGTACTAGGTCAGCTGGGCGCAAACGTGGAGCCTTACATTCCAGATCGCTTCGAAGAGGGCTATGGGCTCAACGTTGATGCGCTAAGAAAGCTCAAGCAGGACGGTGCTCAGCTAGTGATTAGTGTTGATTGTGGCATCACGGCCGCAGGCGAGGTAGAGCAGGCAAAGGACTTTGGATTGGACCTTATCGTCACCGATCACCACACTGTTCCTAAAACTCCTCCAATGGCAGCGATCGCCTGTATTAACCCCCGCTTGCCAGAGGATGCGTACCCCTATAAAGAACTGGCTGGCGTTGGGGTGGCGTTTAAGCTTGGCTGTGCATTGGCGCGGGCATATCCAGACAAGATTAAGCCTGGTCGAGAGAAGTGGTTGATGGATTTAGTTGCACTTGGCACTGTTTGCGACGTAGTCCCTCTCGCGGGCGAGAACCGAGCTCTGGTGCAGTTTGGTTTGAAGGTTCTGCAGCAGAGTCCGCGCAAGGGCATTAAGGCGCTCGCAGAGGTGAGTGGGGTCGAACTAGGTCACGTCACCGCCAGCGATCTCGGTTTTCGATTTGGCCCGAGGCTCAATGCAGCCGGCAGACTAGAGCACGCCTCGAAGGCTCTGGAGCTGCTTATGACGCCTAGCGCGACTCGCGCCAAACAATTGGCTTCTACCCTTAACGGGTTGAACCGTGAACGTCAGGACGATACGTTGCGCGTCCTGGGCGAGGCCATGAACCAGGCCAAACAATATCCAGATGACGCTGTATTAGTGCTCTCAGACCCTGGTTGGTCACACGGTATTGTGGGTTTAGTGGCCAGTCGGGTGAGTGAGGCCACGCATAAGCCGGCTATCATCCTGCAGGAATTGGGTGAGAAAGCCAAGGGTTCGGCGCGGAGTGTTGGCGTGTTTAACATTATCGAGGCGGTGACGGACGCAGGCGAATTACTCGAGCGCTTTGGCGGCCATGCTTTTGCCGCTGGCATGACGCTCAAGACGAGTCAGATTGCCGAGTTTCGCACGCACATCAACCACTATGCTTCCCGGCACCAGCGTGAGCTTGGTGGTGACAAAGAGCTCGCCATCGACTGTCGGGTTGGTGTCGATTTGCTAACCTTGGATACGCTAGCCTGCTTAAACAGTTTTGAGCCGTTCGGCAATGGCAATAGCCAGCCCGTCTTTGTCACTAAGCTTACGCTAGTTCGTTTGCGGCCTGTAGGTAGTGATTTAAAGCACTTCCAGATGACTTTCATGGCGGGTAAGAGTGAAGTGGGGGCAATCGCTTTTGGCGCCGCTGGCCGCTGGCCATGGCTTGAGCTAGGCATGACGGTCGAGGTGGCTTATAGGCTAGGTAACAATCTCTGGCAAGGGGTAAACCGCTTACAACTCGAGATAGTAGATCTGCGCCCACTGTATACAGGCGAGCAGCCCGCTGCTTAAGAAGGGGGTTGAAGGCCGTCGCCTTTTAGCGTATAATTACTCCTGAAATATTAGTCGTCTAAAGATAATAGAAATAAGGAGTTAGTTTGATCCAAGTTACTGCAAAAGAAAGAGAGTCGGTTGAAAGCTTAATTCGCCGATTTAATAAGAAAGTTATCCAGTCAGGCGTGCTTGGTGAGGCTCGTCGTAAGCGTTATTTCGAAAAGCCGATCTCTAAGACCGAAGCCCGAGCCGTGGCTATTCGTAAGGCTCGCCGTAAAGAACAGAAGGCGCGCGAACTCCTAGGAATCAAGTAATGCATCTTACCCAGCAGCTCGAACACGATCTGGCGGCCGCAATGCGTGAACGTGATCAGGTACGTTTGCAAGTTGTACGCCTGCTCAAGAGCGCTCTAAAAAATCAGCAAATCGAGGTTGGGCATGAGCTAAGCGCCCAGGAAATGATGGCGGTGTTGCAAAAAGAAGCTAAAAAACGACGCGACTCGATTGATGCGTATGAGAAGGCGGGTCGCAGTGACCTAGTGGGCGAAGAATCGGCAGAACTCGAGCAGATAGAGCAGTATTTGCCGGCTCAGATGAGTGAGGACGAGGTGCGCGCGATCGTGCGAACGATTGTCTCAGCTCACCCTGAGCTACCAATGGGGCAGGTGATTGGCCAAGTGATTGCTGAGGCCAATGGGCAAACGGACGGCTCAGTCGTTAGTCGCTTGGTGCGCGAAGAACTCGCTTAAAACACCCTATGGCGCTTAATCTCATTGCTGCGACCGAGCTCAAGGGTATTGCGCTCACTCGTCTGCAAACAGCTCTCGATGTCGTGGTGCAGGTTACTAACAGTGACGCTCAGGGCCAAATCAGCTTAGCGCTTGTCGATGAGTCTACCTCCCGTCAGCTTAACCAGAAGTTTGCTGGTAACGATTACGCAACGGATGTTTTAAGCTTTGACTATTTGGAGGGCGAGTCAAGAGTCTCACTCCAGCACGATGTGCGTGGTGAGATTGTGATATGCTTGCCTCTGGCTGAGCGTCAAGCCGCCCAGCATGATTGTAGCCTCGCCACAGAGCTGACCATGCTAGTCGTGCATGGTGTACTTCACCTGCTGGGGTATGATCATGACGATACTTCGAGGGCTAGCTTTAGCGCCTTGCAGGATGATATTATGAGTAAGCTCAAACTTGAATCAAGGAATATATTTGATGGTAACATTCACTAGCTTTCGTCATGCGTTTAAAGGTTTGCGAGCTGTTGTTAGCCGCGAACGTAATGCACGTATACATCTCTTCTTTGCGGTTTTGGCAGTTTTTGCCAGCTGGTTTTTTCGGATATCGGTCTTTCAGCTATCTTTAGTAATATTTGCGATAATTCTGGTGTTCTTTGCTGAGATTACGAATACCGCTATTGAGCGCACGTTGGATCTTATCATTACCGAGCGCAATCAGGTAGTACAGTTGATTAAAGACATGACAGCAGGTGGGGTGCTGGTTTGTGCGCTTGGTGCATTAGCGATTGCTGTCTGCGTGTTTGCGCCACGCGCTTACCAGATGCTGGTCGGATGAAGCACTACGTTACTATTCTCGGTATGCCTGGAGCCGGCAAAGACACTCAGGCTGAGAAATTGGCGCAAGAGTTTCCTGCGGTGATCATAAAGACCGGTGACATTGCTCGCGAGCGTGCCAAACAAGACCCGGAGATAGCGCGTATTCTTGCTCAGGGCGGCTTAATTAACGATGAGCTTATTAACCCCGAGGTTATTAAAAAGCTGGAGCAAGCACCCAGGGATAGCTTGATTATCTTTGATGGCTTTCCGCGCCGACTCAAGCAAGCTCACTGGCTGGACACCGTGCTTGGTAAGCAAGCCTCGTCCCTGCATGTATGCTATCTAGAGATACAAAGAACCACTGCTACGAACCGTCTGCTGGGGCGTCAGCGGGCTGATGACAGGGCAGAAGTTATTACTCGTCGTTTAGACGTCTTTGAGCAAGAGACCACCGCTGTGTTGGATTACTACCGACAATCAGCGCGACTGACCGTTGTGGACGGTGAGCCGCGGCCAGAGGTGATTGCGGCTTCGCTGTGCGACATCGTAAAGGCGTGGCTATGAAGACTCAAATCAAGACTGCCCAAGAAATTGACGCTATGCGTCACGGTGGTCAGGTGTTGGCTACCATTCTGCAACATCTTAAAAAGCACACTGTAGCCGGCATGACGACCCTGGACGTCGATACGCTTGCGCGTGAGCAGCTAGCACAGCATGGTGTTAAGCCAGCTTTTTGGGGCTATGAAGGCTTTCCGGCTGCAATATGTATTTCTGTTAATGAAGAAATCGTTCATGGCATTCCTGGTAAGCGGGTTCTGCGCGTTGGTGATGTGGTCAAGTATGATTTTGGTGTAGAGCACGAGGGTTTGATTACGGACAGTGCTATTAGCTTTATTCTGGGTACGAGCACGAACCCCCTGGCCGATAAGCTTATTAAGGCGACCGAGGAAGCCCTTAGTAGGGCGATTGACGTGGTGCGCGACGGCGTTCGGGTAGGTGATATTAGCGCGGTAATTGGCCAGACTATTCAGAAGCACGGCTTTTTTGTCCAGCAGTCCCTAGGTGGACATGGTGTTGGCCATCGTTTGCACGAAGATCCTTGGATTGGTAATGATGGTGTGGCTGGTACTGGTCAAACGCTCAAAGCCGGCATGACGATTGCGCTCGAACCAATCGCGGCTGTGGGTACCGAAGAGCTTGTTATGGCTGAAGACGGCTGGACGTGCCTTACGGCGGATGGATCGCTCGCGGCTCAAAGTGAACACACAATTTTAATCACTGAGTCGGGTGCTGAGATACTCACCCTGCCTTAGTCCAAATTGCAACAATAGTTTGCGCAAGTAGCCCCCGGCTGTATATAATAAGATCATATTATAGGTAGGATACGTGGCCGCAAAGAACGAATCAACATTTGTAGGGCTCGATATTGGCACAAGCAAGGTAGCTTGTGTGGTTGGCTTGCACCAAGACGACATGGCCGAGCCAAGTATTATTGGCTTGGGAGTAGCTCAGACGACCGGGCTTCGGCGTGGTACGGTTGTGGATATCGAAGAAACGGTCGGCTCCATTACCTCCGCTCTTGAAGAAGCCGAGCGTATGAGTGGGGTTACAATTGAGCACGCTACTATTAGTGTCGACGGGGCCCACATCCAGAGTCTCAATTCCAGAGGGGTGATCGCGGTTAGTCGAGCAGACAAGGAGATATCGCGCGAGGACTTAGCTCGGGTCGAAGAAGCCGCCGCCGCTATTCAAATGGATAGTAATCGGCAGATCTTGCAGGTCATCCCGAAGAGTTATACGGTTGATGGCCAGATCAATGTTGCTGATCCGGTGGGCATGAATGGCGTACGTCTTGAGGTCGATACCCATATTATTACAGCTGCCTCACCAGCTATGAAAAACCTTACCAACGCTGTTTTTAGGGCTGGGATTGCGATTGACGACCAGCTGCTTGTGCCGCTGGCTTCAGCGCGGGCAGTGCTCACCAAGCGTCAAATGGAGCTGGGTGTGGTACTGATTGATATTGGTGCTGAAACCACTGGCATAGCGGTCTTTGAAGAAGGTGGCATTGTACTTACCACCATACTGCCGGTTGGCTCTAATCACATCACAAAGGACTTGGTGTACGGTTTGCGTACCAACATTGACGTGGCCGATAAGCTTAAGCTGGCGCATGGTAGTGCCCAGAGAGACAAAGCACGTGCTCACACTAAGGTTGATTTGGCTGATTTCGGTGGTTCAGGCGTGGTAACCCTTGGTGAAGTCGACAAGATTATTGCCTCACGCTGTGAGGAGATCTTTACGATGGCCGCAACCGAGCTGCGTCGTGGAGGCAAAGACTCTATGCTGGCAGGTGGCGCGGTACTAACGGGTGGCGGCGCAAATCTTAAAGGCATTGCTGACGTTGCTCAAGGGATACTCAAGCTCAACGTTGCGATAGCTGCACCACGTGGCTTTGGCGGTATTAGTGACAAGGTAAAAGACCCAGCCTACGCTGCTGCAGTCGGCTTGATGCTGGTTGATATGCATCATGCTCCAGCCACTCATGGCGGTCTCAATAACGTGATTGGTAATACGGTTGGTCAGCTCAAGGGCTTCTTTAAGAACCTACTCCCTTAGCTTGGCTGCTTAAGCTTATATTTAGTAAACACCACTCCTTAGCAGGCCATTACGCTCTGGCCAGCTAGGCTGAAAATGTTGTTGCACCAAGTCTCTTGTTGGCTTTTTGAGCACTCATGTCACAAAAACGAACACAGTCTAGACAAGTAATGAACACTAAATTTATACCCGTAGGTACGCTACACGGTCTTGAGTAAATAATTTGCATTCTCAGTCTGTTTTGCGTATACTTTGGCTATACCACGTGAGTAATGGTATGTGTGGCAAGGATCTACCGCTTATCTGGAAAACACGCCTCGAGCGGTAGAAAGGCAATTATATAAGGAGCCAATAAGACCCATGGCAGAAATTCGCCCGGAAATTGAAACATTCGCACGCATCAAGGTCGTGGGGGTTGGTGGTGGTGGAAATAACGCTCTAAACCGCATGATCCAATCAAGCATTCGCGGTATTGATTTTGTGGCTGTTAACACGGATGCTCAAGCCCTACACTACTCGCAGGCTACTAAGAAGGTGCACATTGGCAAGGAGGCTACTCGGGGGCTGGGGGCCGGCGCCAACCCAGAGATTGGCAAAATAGCTGCCGAAGAGAGCGAAGAAGACATCTTTGCTGCACTTAAGGGTAGCGAAATGGTGTTTATAACCGGTGGTTGTGGTGGTGGTACTGCCAGTGGTGCAGCACCGGTCATTGCCCGTATTGCCAAAGAGATCGGCGCACTTACCGTGGCTATTATGACCAAGCCGTTCGCGTTCGAGGGCGATCGTCGGCGCAAGATTGCCGAAGCTGCTCTCGATGAGCTGCGTGATAAGGTCGATACGCTGATTGTGATACCGAATGATCGTATTTTGCAGATCATTGACCGCAAAACTTCTCTGTTGGACGCCTTTGGTGCGGTCGACAACATCCTGCGTCAGGGTGTGCAGGGTATTTCAGATTTAATTACCGTCAACGGGCTGGTGAACCTGGACTTTGCCGACGTTAAGTCGATCATGAGTAACGCAGGCAGTGCCTTGATGGGCATTGGTCATGGGTCGGGCGATAACCGCGCCGTCGAAGCTGTGAAGCAGGCCATGGACTCACCACTACTCGAAGTGTCTATTCAGGGTGCCAAGGGTGTGCTCATTAACTTTACCGGTGGGCGCGACATGGGCATGCATGAGATTGAAGAAGCTGCCAAGTTGATTCATGATTCCGTTGACCCAGAAGCCAACATTATATGGGGTACGGTGCTCGACGAGAACACCACCGGTGAGATCAAGGTTACCTTGGTGGCAACTGGCTTTGATACCAATCGCAGTTCCACCAGTCAAGTAAGTAGCTTTGGCTTCTCGACGAATTATGGTCAAACGGTTCCGCAGCAGCCTAACCGTCATATTGAGCCGGAACCAGAACCAGAACCCGAAGTCGAGGAGATTCCCTATATTCGCCAACAGCCGCGGGCTGTTTACAATCACGACGATGTTGAGCCGCTCGTTAAGGCAGAGCCAGACGAGGCTGCTAGGACAATCCTAGACGACCCTGTTACCGGCTTTGATTTCGAGGAGCCCGCCATCGAAATCGTCGAAGAGCCGAGCGTGAACTCAGCACCACGCGCTGTGCAAACTCCGAGTGAGCCAATTATTGAACGTACAGCTGGATTTAGTGGTGACGAGGACGATCTCGACAAACCAGCCTATCTGCGCCAGGGCGTGAAGCTAGAGCAAGAGAGCGACGACGATATTCCCAGCTTTGTAAAAAAGAAGATGTAATGCGGCCTTTGGAGGGCAAGCAGCTATGAAGTGTCCAAGGTGCAGTTCGCACGATAGCCGCGTGCTAGAATCGCGCGACGTTGAGCAGGAGAGCGTTATTCGCCGCCGCCGCGAGTGTCTGAGCTGCCAGCATCGCTTTACCACCTATGAACGCATTGAGGCGGCTCATTTGCTGATCGTCAAAAAGAACGGTGAGCGCGAGCTGTTTTACCGCACAAAACTCGCTGGTGGCATCTACCGCGCTTTTGAGAAGCGACCAGTTTCGGCCGATCAGATAGAAGCCATCATCAGCGCTATTGAGCAAGAGCTAAAATCAAGCGGTGAGCACGAGGTTGCCAGCGTGACCATTGGCGAGCTTGTGATGGACAAGCTCCGCGAACGTGACGACATTGCCTACGTGCGCTTTGCCAGCGTTTATCGATCCTTTGCTGACATCAAGAGTTTCGAGGCCGAGCTAAACCGACTTAAATCCCAGGCAAAAAAGAAGATCGACTAAGCAAGTATTACGCTCATGCTATACTAAGAGTATGAAGCTTTTTATTATTTCCCGGGACACCTTGCCACCAGATGACCTGCTGTTGCCCTATGAGCTCTTGAGCCCTGATTCGCGCGAAGGTCAGCGCATTGCCGAGCTCTATAGCGCCACCCAGTACCCAGCCTGCATTGTAACGCAGCTTGATGGCACATTGGTGCAAATTTGGCAGGGCAGAATGCCGACTAACGCCGAATTATCTTACTACGTGAATAGCCCTGTCTAACCTGTGAATACAGTCAAACGAACAAACTAAGTGTTCAATATAAAAAATGTGATCAAGGCTTCCGCTTTAAGCTTGTAATAAACGAATGGTGTCCGTTCCGCCGGTTACGCCGTGACTACTACCAAAGGCACTAACGACAAAATCGCCCTTTTTGATGTTGCCGCGTCGGCGGAGTTCTTCGAGGATGGGTCCACTGATCTTTTGTTGGCCGGGCACTAAGAATGACTTGCCGCCCCATACTATTGCCAGTTGATTGTAGGTTTTAGTATCAGGCGTGGCCATAATGATCGGCGCGTTCGGTCGCAGGCTCGAAATGTTGCGCGCAGTGGCTCCGCTCAGCGTCTCGGCTAAAATCAACTTGGCAGAAAGCTGCTCGGTAAGCGCTATGGCGGCGAGGGCGATGCTGGTTTGGGCCTCACGTTGATCGGTGCTCTGCCTGCTACCCAGGTCACGCTCAAAGACAATGCGGTAGCGTTGCTGGGGTGGATCGGCTCGATCAGGTAGGAAGTTGCGGGCAACATGGAGTTGATCGTCTTCGAGCAGAAACTCAGCGTTGTGCGCTGGCGCTTGGTCGTATTGCTCGGCCTTGAGAATAATGCGTTTCATCATCTGGACGGTCTGGAGGGGGAATTGACCAATGGCGGTCTCACCCGACAACATCACGGCATCGACACCGAGGAGCACGGCGGTTGACACGTCGTTTGCTTCAGCCCGCGATGGTTCGGTCGCGCTCATCATGCTCTCGAGCATTTGCGTTGCCATAATGACAGGTTTTTTGTACTGCTTGGCGAGTTCAATAATCTGCCGGCCCACAATCGGCACGTTCTCAGCGCCAATCTCAACGCCGAGATCGCCCCGTGCTACCATAACGGCATCGCTGGCAATAATAACCTCACGCAGATTACGCACGGCTGGCTTTGTTTCGATCTTGGCAATGATTTTGGCCTTACTACCCCCGCGTTTTAGCAGTGTGCGCAAAGCGGTAATGTTATCGGCACTTTGCACAAACGACAGGGCAACATAGTCCACATCCTCTTTGAGCGCGAAGCTTAGGTCGTCACGGTCTTTGGTGGTAAGGACGGAGCTTTTGAACACCGTATCGGGCAAATTTATACCGTGATTGGACAAAACGGTGCCAGCATTCAGCGCTTTGGCGCTCACTATACCGCCCGCTACCTTACAAATAACAGTCTTGATCTGCCCATCACGCAGGTAGAGGTGCTCGCCGGGCTGGACTTCGGCAGCAAAGTCGTACTGGGTTGGCAAAATTTGCAGCTCGTCATAGCTAGCTTGAAAGCTTAGGTGAATCACCTCGCCCTTTTTGATATGTACGCCTTGCTTGGGCAGGGTGCCTAAACGAATCTTGGGCCCCGAGAGGTCTTGGATGATAGCCACGCTGCGGCCCAGCTGCTGGGCAGCGCGGCGCGATGTTTTGAGCTTGGCGCTGTGTTCGGCGTGCGTACCATGCGAAAAGTTGAGCCGTATACCGTTTACACCGGCGGCGAGCAGCTCTGGTATCATGTCTTGGCTGGCTGGCCCAATGGTGGCGATAATTTTGGTCTTCTTAAACCGCGATGCGTCGTGCTTCATAGCCCCATTGTAGCGGGCTTGGGCTGTTTACGTAAAGCTTATGGTTGCTTAGGGTATTTGCCTGGCGAGGTCTCGACTTCGTCGGGCCTTTGTTGTTTATATGTTTTTTGACCGCCCGAGTTTCTTGATTCAAGCTCGCTAGCATGGTATATTTATGCCAGATGCGTTTTGCCTGAGTACTCCTTGGAGTAGAAAAAGCAAATGAGTGGCTATCAACCATGAAGCAATCGAGAAGAACGGTATATCACCTAGTAGAACTCGGCGGGGAGCCCGTAATAGCCTTGAATGAAGCGCCAAAGAGGCATCTCTTTTGGAAGTTGGATGGTACCGTCCTAGCGAAAGCCGGGATTCCAACAGCCAAAAGGGATGTTTTGTTTTAAACAAAGGACAACTACTTATGAGCCAGCAACCTAGTCCGCCAGCTAAAAAGTCTCAGTTTGCCGATATTGAGGAGCGGATTTTGGCGTTATGGGACAAGGAAGGCACCTTTGCTACCTCCGTCAGTCAGCGTGAGGGCGGGCCTGGCTTTAGCTTCTATGACGGGCCGCCGTTTGCTAACGGCCTGCCACACTTTGGCCATAGTTTGGTTACGAGCATCAAGGACGCGGTGCTGCGCTACAAGACAATGTGTGGCTACTACGCGCCTAGGCGCAACGGTTGGGACTGCCATGGTTTGCCAGTGGAGTTTGCCATCGAAAAGCAGTTGGGCGTCAGTGGCAAAAAGCAAATCGTTGAGCTGGGCATTGATAAGTTTAACGCTGCTTGCAAGGACTCGATTTTTGCTTACAAGGGTGAGTGGGAAGCACTACTTAAGCGCCTGGGGCGATGGAGTGAGTATGATAACTACTATGCGACGGTTGAGAGTAGTTATACCGAGAGTGTGTGGTGGGCCCTCGCCCAGGTGCATAAAAAGGGCTTGCTGTACAAGGGCTACAAGAGCACGCCGTACTGTCCGCGTTGCGAGACGCCGCTGTCTAACTTTGAGGTCAACGATGGCTATAAGGACAACGTGCCCGACCCGAGCTTGCAGGTTATGTTTAAGCTGGAGGCCGAAGACGCCTACTTGCTCGCCTGGACGACTACGCCTTGGAGCTTGCCCGGTAACGCCGCCATCGCCGTCAGTCCCCATGAGCAATACGTTTACGCGCGTCTCGGCGATGAGCCTGCCGTTGGCAAGGTGGTGGTACTGGCCAAAAAGCGGCTTGAAGCGCTCGGACATGATAACTACATAATTACAAAAGAAGTGCCAGGGAGCGAATTGGTTGGCAAAAGCTATCGGCCGTTGTTTGAGCTCAGTGGGCTAGGTAAGCTCGAAGGCAGCCAAAACCTCTATAAGGTGTGGGGCGCAGCGTTTGTGAGTGTCGAGGACGGCACCGGCGTATTGCACGTTGCCCCAGCCTTTGGCGAAGACGACCTAAGCCTTGGTTTGCAGGAGAACATTCCTGTGCTGCAGACGATTGACACGAGTGGGAAGGTGACCAAGCAGGCCGGCTTACCAGCGGCCGAGGGTAAGTTCTTTAAGAGTGCGGATGGCATCATTATTGAGCACCTCACTGAGCAAGGGGTTGTTTACTTGGCCGAGACCAAGGAGCACACCTATCCATTCTGTTGGCGCTGCGAAACGCCACTCATGTATTATGCAATCTCGAGCTGGTTTATCCGTGTATCGAGTATCCGTGAGCAGTTGCTTAAGACCGCCGAGGACATTAGCTGGACGCCGGCACACATTAAGTCAGGCCGCTTTGGGCAGTGGCTCGAGGGTGCACGTGACTGGGCAATCTCGCGCAATCGCTACTGGGGTGCGCCGATGCCGATTTGGGTAAGTAGCACAGACGAAACTGACTACATTGTGGTTGAGAGTTATGATGAGCTACACAAGCTGACTGGGGATGATAAGCTCGATACCAGCGATGTACACCGACCCATGATCGATGCGGTAGAAATAAGGCGTGATGGCAAGACCTATCGTAGGGTTGAGGAAGTCTTGGATTGCTGGTTCGAGTCTGGCGCTATGAGTCTGGCGCAACATCACTACCCGTTTGAAAACAAAGCGGCCTTTGAGCGCAGTTTTCCGGCCGACTTTATCATTGAAGGGCTTGATCAGACTCGATTGTGGTTTTATGTGCAACACGTCGTAAACACTATTTTGTTTGACGCGCCGGCCTATAAAAACGTGGTTGTTAACGGCATGATTATGGCGGCTGATGGCGAGAAGCTCAGCAAGCGGCTTAAGAACTACCCACCGGTCGAGGACGTCTTTAGTCAGGAAGGTGCCGACAGCCTGCGGCTTTACTTGCTCTCGAGCCATCAGGCGAGCGAGACGGCTGAATACATTCGCTTTAACCGCGATGCTATGCGTGACGTGCAGCGCAACGTCTTAGGCACTCTGCTAAACTCACAGCGCTTTTTTACGATGTATGCCAAGATTGATGACTGGAAGCCAGCTCAGCCTGGCACCACACCACAGAGTGACAATCTGCTTGATCAGTGGATGCTTGCGCGGGTCAGCGAAACTATAAAGCACGTTACGCGCGAGTCGGATGTGTACCAGCTTGCCCACGCGATTGCGCCGGTATTTGCCTTGATTGACGATATGAGTAATTGGTACATTCGCCGTTCGCGGCGTCGCTTCTGGAAGAGTGAAGATGACAGTGATAAGGCCATGGCCTACGAGACGCTGTGGTTTACCCTGATGCGCATATGCCAGCTGCTTGCACCGTGGGCGCCGTTTGTAAGCGATTATGTCTGGCGCGAGTTAGCTGGCGGCACAAGCATGCCAGCCTCAGTGCATCTTAGTGACTGGCCGGCGGCCGATCAGCTTGATAGTACGTCAATTACTCAGATGGCAGTGGTGCGTGATGGTATCAAAGAAGCGCTGGCACTCAGGGCAGAAGCGGGCATAAAGGTCCGTCAGCCACTCGCAAAGCTTGTGCTGCAAACACCGAGCGAGCTGGGCGAAGGACACTTAGACATTATTCGCGATGAAGTCAATGTTAAACAAGTTGAAGCTCGAACGGGCAAGGAGCGCATCATGGCGCAGCTCGATACTGTTGTTACCCCAAGCCTGAAGCGCGAAGGTATTATGCGCGACGTGGTGCGCTGCGTACAGAGTGCTCGTAAGCAAGCTGGCTTTGAAGTTGATGACCGCATTGTGCTCGGACTTGCCAGCGACGACGAAGCGCTTAGAGAGGCCATAGAGGAGCATGCCGCGACCATCCAGCAAGAGACGCTGGCTGTGAGTCTAAAGGACCAGGTAGAAGGCTTTAGCACGTCCGTTCAGCTCGAGGGCGCGGAGTTGGGTATTAGCCTCCGCAAGCACAACTCTCTATAATAAAGAACATGTTTGGATTCAGACTGCTACGCAAGTTAGATTTGGTGTTGCTGGTAAGTACCCTCGTGCTGTTAGCGATTGGCTTGGCTGTGCTCTATTCCTCAGGCATTAAGGCTGCGCGCGTCGTGTCGGAAATTGATACAAGCCGACAGTTTCTCTACGCTGGCGCAGGCTTGGTGGTCATGCTGTTCTTTGCGCGGCTCGACTATCGAGTGCTAAGAAACTATAGTCTACTTCTCTACATTGTCATGGTCGCTTCCTTGGTGGCGGTGGACGCATTTGGGGCAACGCGCTTAGGCGCAACACGTTGGATATCGATTGGGTTTTTTCAGTTTCAGCCATCGGAGTTTGCCAAGCCCATGCTCGCGATCGTCTTAGCACAGCACTTCTCGCGGCATTATGACCACATCAATGAGTTTAAGTATTGGGTTGGTTCGCTGCTCTACCTTGCTTTGCCCCTGGGGTTGATACTGGCTCAGCCAGATCTAGGTACCGGCATGGTCTTTGTAGCTATTTGGTTTGCCATGGCCATAGCTGCTCGGGTGCGTTGGCAGTACCTGGCTGGTTTGGTAGCGAGCGTGGTGGCTATGATCCCGCTGATTATTCCTCGTCTTAAGCCTTATCAGCAGCAGCGCATCAGCACTTTCTTAGACCCAACTGCCAACCCGTCGACAACTGGCTATAACGTGAATCAAGCAATTATCGCAGTGGGCAGTGGTGGCTGGTTTGGTCAGGGACTGGGCTCTGGCAGCCAGAGTCAGGGTAACTTTTTGCCCTCTCAACATACCGACTTTATCTTTGCCGTCCTGGCCGAAAAACTCGGCTTCTTGGGTGGATTGCTGACAATTGGTACGTTCTTGGTGCTTATACTGCGGGCTTTTTGGATTAGCCAGATGGCACCTGACAAATTTGGTGGGCTTTTGAGTATCGGGCTTGTGAGTATGTTGTTGTTTCACGTTTTTATTAACGTCGGCATGAACCTTGGTATTATGCCGGTCACGGGCATTCCGCTGCCGCTGATTTCGGCTGGTGGCTCGAGCATGATAGTTAGCATGTTTGCTATTGGTGTTGTGCAAAGTGTTTATTTACGTCGCAAGAAGGGCGAGCTAGCATGAGGCCTCGCATGAGTCGCAAGAAGTCGCTCGGCATCATCATGGCTCTGGTCTTCGCTATGCTGAGCATACACCGTGGGCTGTCCTTGCAGCAGCAATCGTCGGCTGGCCAAACTGGAACCAATCTCGGCACGTACCAAGTTGAGCAGGTAGTGGATGGGGATACCGTTGAGCTGAGCATTGACGGGCGCCGACAGAAGGTGCGCTTGATTGGCATGGATACGCCCGAGGTGGTGGACCCGCGCAAAGTGGTGCAGTGCTTTGGCCGTGAGGCTTCCGCCCAAGCCCACAAGCTGCTCGAGGGGCAGGCGGTTAGGTTGGAGTACGATGTCCAGGTGGGGGAGCGTGACAAATATGATCGTTTACTAGGCTACGTGTTTCTGCCCGACGGTAGTAACTACGCCGAGAAGATGATTCGTGATGGCTATGCGCACGAGTACACCTATCAATCACAAGTCTATAAATATCAAGCGGATTTTAAGGCAGCTGAGGCTGAGGCGCAGTCGGCGGGTAGAGGGTTTTGGTCGTCGACGACCTGTGGTGGTGACACCAAGCAAGCTGCACCGTAGCTAGGCCACGCTCACGAGGCTCACGCTACTGAATACTATTTGACGCTTGTTGCCAACTGCATTACCATAAGAACAATTAGTGAGGGCGCATGACAAGGCATAAACAGCGATACACAGGAGGATTACATGTGATGCGAGTGCTGAGCTCGGCTCTAGTGGTGCTCCTGCTCGTGCCAGCCACAACGCTAGCCGGCACGTTCCCCGGGCTTAATGGACGCTTGCTCTTTACCGACATAACGGGCCCGGCTTATCATTTTTCTAGCACCAAGCCAGACGGCAGTGATTATAAGACCGTCTTGGGTGGCTCGGTGAGTAAATTGGACGTGGAATACTCGCCCGATGGCACCAAAATTGCCTAC
>CAZNJX010000010.1:0-17609 GCA_964573585.1 uncultured Candidatus Saccharibacteria bacterium | reverse complement strand
GTATTGATGGGAAACATCGCATACCAGCGTGTTAGGAGGTGGTTTGTGCCAATACCTGCAAGCATAAAGACAAATGGCAAGGCTAGCGCAGCACGATTGGCGTCTGGCGCGTTTACACCTACGCCAACGATGCTTGGCAACAACAGGATAATCAAACCAATGCCCACAAAGCCATAAACCATACGGCCCCGTCTCGTGATTGCTAACAACACACCAAGTAGGAACATTAACGCCGTAAAGGCATTAAGTAGTGGCACGCCACCAAGGTTATGGGTATAGTTTTCGTCCCCAGCAGTAAACAACATTAAGACCGTTTTGCCAGCATTTTCTAGACTCACCTTCGCCACAACTGCCACATTGACAGTCTCGCCGACGCTTGAGCGCATTATGCCGACTGCAGGATTAGTCTTACCAAGCAGTAAAGCCACGGCCATTGGTACGACCACAAGTACACCAACGAGCGCAGCGCTCACCAGTAGCTTCGTCCTAGCCTCCACGCACTTCTTTTGCAGTAGTAGCACCACGGCGGCAACGAGGTAGACAAGTGGCACTAACCAAAACAGTCGAGAACTGAAGCAGCCAACCACAATACTGAGGGCTGCTGCTAATGCGTAGCCCCACCGACCAGTCTTGTAAGCACGTTGGACAAACACGCACGACCAGACCAGGGCGGCGAGTGCTAAGTTTATTGGTAGTGCATTGCGCGATAAGGTGATAGCCCAAGGGCTCACTGCCGCTAGGAAGCTGGTAAGTAAAGCCGTTCGGCGACCAAACGAATCCTTTGCCCAAACATACAGCCCAGCCACCATTAGTACCCCCAATGCAGCGTTGAGATAGCGCAAAGCCAGTATTGACTCCCACAGCCGTAGCAAGACGGCGCTTAAGGCTGTGTAAGCGGCAAAACCAATGCTTGAACTGCCTTCAAACAACTGGCCAAGCGAGCCGCGGCTGACGTTAAGGGCGCCAAGCACCCACTGTGCTTCATCAACGCTTATACCTGGTGGTAAACTAGCGAGCTTGTACACACGCAAAAACACAGCTAGGCCAAGTATGGCCAGGGCAAGAATAGTACCCAGCCGCCGATTGAGGGCTGCGTACGTCGACTTACTTTTCACGCGCTTACGTCCTTCTGTTTTACAAAAACGAACTTACGATACATGAGGAAGTTATAAACAAGCACCACAAGAATCGCCATACCTAGCGCAAAGTTGTTAATGTCAAAGCTACGGCTAAACGGCAAGCTCAATGAACTGGTAACACCGTAGACAAACTCCCCGGGCGTTAGCCATTGCTTCGTGAAAAACTGCAGAACCAGCGGACGGATAACGTAGAGCCCAAACATCGTGATTGCAAAAAAGTACAGTATCCTTGTCGGGGTGGTTTTGTGAACCTTGAAGGTAAAACGTTGGTTAAAAACAAAGCTATTAATCATAGCAACCGTACCAGAGATGATGCCGGATAGTACCAGGTCTAAGCCTATCAAGTGCGTCAGAATGTTGACAAGCACCACGTCAATGAGTGTATTGAGTATACCAACCAAGCCAAAACGACCAATTTGACCGGTTATTTTTCTTTTTACTCGCTCCACGTTTGGCTGTACTCCTTATGCTTACGTAACCATCATTATACCTGAGATTGTCAGGCTAAGTAAACGAATTAGCCATGGTGAGCCTTATCTAAGTTCTTAAAGCGCATCTCATCGCCCTTGAAGAACAGGTCCACATGGCCAGTCGGGCCATTACGGTGCTTAGCGATAATTACCTCGGCAATATTTGGCTTTTCGCTGGCTTCTTTGTTGTAATATTCGTCGCGGTATATAAACATGACCACGTCAGCATCCTGCTCAATTGAGCCCGATTCGCGCAGATCTGATAGCTGTGGAATTTGCGGACTGCGCTTTTCTACTTCACGCGACAGCTGTGATAGTGCTAGAACAGGCACATCAAGCTCTCTGGCGAGACCTTTGAGTCCACGCGAAATCTCCGATATTTCCTGGACACGGTTTTCACCGCCGTTGTTGCGCCCGCTCATGAGCTGAAGGTAATCAATCACAATCAAGCCCAGATCATGCTCGCTTTGCAAGCGCCGTGCCTTAGTCCGCATCTCCATGACGTTTGCCATGGCCGAGTCATCAAAAAAGATTGGTGCTTCGGCGAGCACACCCATGGCCTTGTTGAGCTTCTCGAAGTCTTTGTCCTCAAGGTTGCCAGTGCGCAACCGCCAAGAATCTATCCCCGCCTCGGCTGCCAGCAAACGATCAACCAACTGCTCTTTGCTCATCTCCAAACTAAACACACCAACCGGCACACCTTGCTTAATGGCAATATTCTGAGCAATGTTTAAAGCCAGCGTAGACTTACCCATTGCTGGCCGAGCAGCTAGGATCAACAGATCAGACTTCTGCAAACCTGCCAGTACATTATCAAGTCCTTTAAAACCAGTCGGCAAGCCACGCAACTTGCCTTTATCCTTGTGGAGCGAATCAAGCCTATCAAAGCTATCTGCCAGAACGTCCTTCATAGATGTGAAGTTTTGCTTAAGGTGCTTTTGAGACACATCAAACAGCGTTTGCTCAGCGCTATCCAGCAGGCCATCGAGTGGCTGTTCCTCGTCGTAAGCCATGTTGCCAATCTGGTTGGCAGCCGTAATCAGCCGACGCAGGGTGGCCTTCTGGGCCACAATCTTACCATAGTTAGCCACGTGGGCCGCTGACGGTACGCCATTGACTAAACTCGTCAGGTAGGTTGCGCCGCCGATGTTCTCTAACTCACCCATGGCATCAAGCTTGTTCGATAGCGTTACGACATCAAGCGGTTCGCGCTTTTCGTACAAGCCTATAATTGCCTCAAAAATCAGTCGATGCTTGGTGGCATAAAAATCATCACCATGCACCACGTCGGCAACCTTAATAATCGCGTCTTTATCGAGCATGAGCGAGCCAAGCAAGCTTGATTCTGCTTGTAAGTTCTGTGGCGGTAGCTTGTCGCCAGCACTGGGACTAACCTGGGGCTTAGCCATTCACCACCTCCCCACCCAATATCTCCAGGGCCGAGGCCACGAGCTCTTGCTGGCTATCCACGGGCTCAGCACTCGGCTTGGGCTGTATTAAACGGCAATCGAGCAAAATCTCATGACCAAAGGTCTTACTCATAATTTGTTCAATCAACTGCCGGTTCTTTTGTTCTTCAATCCGCTCCTTATGAAAACTAAATGGACACTCCATAACCAAGCGATTGTCCTCTATACGTGGATTGGCTGATCGAATAACGGCATACAGCGAGTTATTGCGGTCTTTGATCAAGCTCAGCCCCTTCATACACAGGCTCTGAGTGTCCACATTCACCACTTGGGCAGCTGGCCGTTTGGCCTCAGCAGGCGTGGCTGGCTTCTTGGTAGGTGGACTACTCGCGGGCGGCTTTTGCAAGGTTTGCGCACTAGCCTGTGGCTGAGCTGCTACAGATGTAGCTGCGCTGGCTGGTCGGCACAGATCATAGAGAGCTAGCTCTAATGGCAAACTGTAGTGTCCGGTAATTTTAAAGTTAGCGAGCGCCTTGGTTAGGCACTGTACTGCCAGGCTAAGCTGGCTTAGCTCCAAGCCATAACGACTCTTCGTTGGCTTAGCGCCAACCTGTGCGAGCAAATCTGTTCGCAGGGCATCAAGCAGCTGGCGAGTGAGGCTCTGTGGGTCATTGCCAAGGCTTATCATCCGCTCCACACATGCAAATACTTCTGCTACATCGGCTTGCGCAGCAGCCCTTAACAGGGCGTCAATGTCATCTTGCGCTGCCATGCCAAGCAGAGCCGCCACGTGCCCCACCCCAAGCTCTTCATCGAGCGTTGAGAGCTGGTCGAGCAAACTAATAGCGTCGCGAAAGCCGCCACGACTGGCGTGGGCAATCATACTAAGCGCCGGGGAGTCTATAGTGATACCTTCAAGCTTAGCTATCTCGCCCAGTCTCGCCACCAGATCAGCCTCGCCAATCGGCCGCAGATCAAACCGCTGAGTCCGCGAGATGATGGTTTCTGGCAGCTTGTGGGCTTCAGTCGTTGCTAGCACAAAGACGGCGTGCACTGGTGGCTCCTCGAGCGTTTTAAGCAGCGCGTTGAAGGCTTCTTTGGTGAGCATGTGCACCTCGTCTATAATGTAAACCTTGTACTTTAGGTGGGTCGGTGCACTCATGATCTTTTCACGCAGCGAGCGCATCTCATCAATACCTCGGTTCGAGGCTGCATCGATTTCAATAATATCAAGCTCTCTACCTAAATCAGCCTCCGCTGGCAGCTCGTTAATCCGTCGCGCCAGAATACGTGCAATGCTCGTCTTGCCCGTCCCCCTGGGACCAGTCAATAAGTAGGCGTGACTCATCAGCCCGCGCTGCACCGCCGCTTCGAGCGTGCGCGTGACGTGCTGCTGACCAACCACATCGGCAAAGTCAGCCGAACGATATTTGCGATATAACGCAATACGAGACAAAACCCCTCCAGTTCTCACTAATACTTATAAGCTATTATAGCTCCTGGAGCTCGCACCCTACAAGTAGCAAGCTGTGCTTAGAGTGGTGATTTATGCGCCAATAATTGCTTCGATAGCCGCCCACGAGGCGTCACCGCTGGCTGGAGTTACAATGGTTACTTCGTCACCAGGGTTACCCTTAAAGTACGTTACGCTCGCAAACAGAACATTGTAGTGCTGGCCGCCAGCCTCGACCTTATACTGGCCGTCCTCTAAAATCAGCTTACCAATCAGCTTCTTACGCTCCACTGGGCCAATTTGCTTATAAATAAACGAGCCGTCTTCGGCAATGGTGAGCTTAAGCGTATCACCTTCGACTAGTTTGGACTTAGACGCGTAGTTAGCAGGCACGGGGTAGGATTTACCACCGTCACCAATCATGTGCTGGCCGTCGAAGCGCCCTTCAATCACCTTACCAGCCACCGCTGTAGCACCCAGAGGTGCGCGCCCAGGCTTGGCCTTGCTAGGCTCTGGTAAGTCCTCTGGTTTTACACCCAATTCTTGAATAAGGCGATGTACCTCACGCAAGCTAGTCTCGGCTGATTCTAGCTGATTGGCAAGGGCTTGGAGGTTGAGTTGTCGTTTGTCTTTTTCTGTCATAATTTAGCTGTTTTCTTGGTTTGGCTTAAGTGTAGCACTTTTGTTTTAAAAAGCCAACCTGATAGGCGTGATTCTGCTTGGGGTAGCAAGAACCCGACGAAATCGAGATCTCGCCGGGTAGATAACCCCATACGGGAGCGCTTGTTGCCGTGCTGTCTAGCCGATGAGCTTTTGCCTCATAGCATTGAAGGCATCCAAGGCGCCAAGACCCTGCGTGGAAGCGCTAGAGCGCTGGATCCCAGCAATCTGCTCATTGATCCATTCGAGCAGCCTCACTTCGACACTTTCGGCTGGAATGGGCTTTGCGTCCCAACTGTGGTAGCCGTTGGTATGCCCGTGCGCATGGCCGGCTTCAAGCATGCAATAGAACACTCTCGGCGGCATTAACCCGTCCTCGTCGGAGTCGAGCACTGCCGTACTCCTGCATACGCGCATGGTGCAAACAGCTTCGACCTCCTTACGCTGAACCATGACCCAACCATCGCGATTGGCAACTGGGAGATGATCGAGCAGTACTTGGCGAGGATCATTTTTGCCGAAATGCATTGGTTCAAGCCCGCCCGCCGGCCAGGGCAGGAAGCACTCACTGGGAAAGGCGTTGACGCGTACTCGTTTTGCCTTACTAGGCCCACCTGTGTTGTCATAGTACGTGACGCTAGTTTCTTTTGGCATATTATATGCCTCCTGTATGGATGTACGTGGACGTGATTAGTATGCCAGAGCTTACAGTAGACAGCAAGCACAACCGATAACGCACTACATAATAGTATAGCTGCCCACATACAAAAAGAGGCTCGGATTTCTCCAAAGCCTCTTTTTGATTTAACCTTCTACAGCCTACTGAAGCTCTACAGTAGCGCCGGCAGCTTCAAGCTTAGCTTTTGCTTCTTCGGCTTCTGCCTTAGGGGCAGCTTCCTTAACCGTCTTAGGAGCAGCGTCTACAAGACCCTTGCTCTCGGCCAAGCCAAGGCCCGAGATCTCTCGCACAGCCTTAATTACTTCGATCTTCTTTTCTCCCGCGGAGGTAAGAACGATGTCGTAATTAGCCTTTTCGTCAGCGGCCTCGGCAGCGTCACCACCGCCTGCAGCTGGAACAGCCGCCGCGGCCACTGGTGCAGCAGCGCTGACACCAAAGTGATCTTCGAGCACCTTGACAAGCTCAGATAGGTCGAGCACGCTCAACTTTTCGATCTCGCCTACCAAGCTTTTAAACTTAGCTGGGACTTCGGTCTTAGTTTTTTCTTCTACTACTTCTGTTGTGGCTTCGTCTGCCATAATTATTCTCCTTAAATTACAGGTTAGCTCTAAACTTGAGCTGCCTTTTTATCTTTAATCGCGCTTAGTGCGTACACCACGCTTGCAACGTTGCCATTGAGCACTCGAACAAAGCCAGATAGCGGCGCGGCAATGGTGCCGACCACCTGAGCCGTAAGTTGCTCGCGGCTTGGCAGTGCAGCTAGTGCCTTAACTTCGGCCTGGGAAAGCACACTACCGTCCTCGGCAATGGCACCTAGGATGTCGAGCGCTTGGTACTGCTTGGCAAACTCGGCTACAATCTTGGCGGCCTCGACCTCGTCAGCACCAAAGGCAATTGCCATCGGACCAGTAAGAATAGAGGTATCAACACCTTTTTGCGGCGACTCTGCGAGGGCCAACTTCACCAAGGTGTTCTTAGCAACCGTATAGGTAATGCCGGCGTCGCGCAGCTTACTACGCAACTCATTGATGGCCGGGACGTCAAGCCCGCGGTAATCAGTCAGCACCGCTAGCTTGGTGCTCGCAAACAGCTCGGACATTTTGGCTACATCGGCTTCTTTTCTCTCGCGTGTTTTGGCCATATTTGTCACCCTTTCGTTAATCTTTCTCGAACCTGGTTTGTAATAAGTCTTCGACCTGGGACTAAAACAAAAAACTTTGGCGAAAACCAAAGAGTTGAAATGCTTGTGCACAAGATGTGTTAGCTTCTCACCTCTCGTAGCAGATTAAGGCAGCTGCCAGCTACGGTCTTTGGTAATCGATACCCTCAATGCTACCAGATTTGATCTGTTGGGTCAAGCCTTACCAACGTAGAACGACCCCGGGAATGAACCCCGGGGTCGTGATGACTTTACGGGTCATCAGTCCGGTTGTGCTGCTAGCCGCTTGGCTTCGAGCCGCTCTTCTGCAGCCAATCGACCGAGGTCGTGCTGACCATGGTCAACGTACTGCATCATTGCGGCAATGGCAGTATGCCCAGCCAGCTCAGCGATCAGCCGATGCATCTGCTGACACACCCGCCGATAGTCGTCGTGACCACTCGGCTGGGTCCGCAGCTCCAGCATGTGCGTCAGTGCTCGGGCGTTGATACCGATCGCATAGCGCATGTTCCAAGCAAACCCCAGAGCGTACTGAGGCTGTGCATCTGCAGGGAACTCCTCGGCCAGTTGATGGTAGAGGGCTGCCTGCTGCTCAAGCACCGCTTCGTAATCACCCTGCGCACCAGCAAGTTTTACCAGAGCCGGAACCTCATAGCCGTGCATAGGCGTGAGGAGTTGCCAGGTAATTGTCAGCATACGGTGTCGCTGCAGGTCGCGAAATGCTCCATAGTTACCAAGCACCTCGAACCTGTAGTCACCGTCCTCCAGTTGACGGCCAGGCTTATGGCGGCGGTTGTGCGACCGATCACCAAAGTAGCTCTCGAGTACTGCCAACCGATCGCCTTGAGACATCCGGCCAACAACGCTACGCAACTGGGCTTCGCCATGATGGCTCGACTCGGCCATAATTGCTGCGACCAACTTCTCTTCGGCCTCCGGGTCCCAATCCAAGAGCGTTACCTCTGGAGCAGGCTCTACCGGCACTTCCTCAAGTAGCTCCGCAACCAAATCCGCAACGTTACTACGCGTTTCGGCCAAGTAGCGGCTTGCCATAACGCCACGATCTGGAAGATCGACTCGTTGCATGAACGACGGGATTACCTTCCGCAGTTCATGCAGCATCATGTCGGCATAAACGCGTGCTTCGGGCAGCCCGAGCGAGCGCATACGTATCAACATATTCTCGAAAGCTTGGCCGGTGCCGTAGATTCCCATGTTCGAAACCGTAGCGGCTGGCAACAAACCACGCGCATTGTCCAGCACCTTGGAGCTGACTGCGCGGCTATGAGCAGCATCGCTGGCGCCAGATGCCCGCGGGTACAGCTCCATACAGACGGGTGTAAGCGCAGCCATGACCGCACCATACTCCTTGAAGGTGGAGTCCATGACCCTGCTGTACGCCGGACCAAGAATCGGGTGCGCCATCACGTCTGGATCTCGGTAGTAGCGGTAATGCCCCGCCACCTGATCTGCATACGAGATATAGCGCGTAGACTGCTCCAGGTAGGCCATCAGTCGCCCCCACTCGAGCACTTTGGTTAGCAAATTACTCGCCTGTTCGCAGGCCAAGTGCGCTCCACCAAGCTGGGCAACAGAGTCATCACCGTACTCGGAAAAAACCTTGTCGAACAACTCCTCTGCCCTACCAAGACCAGCGGAAACCGGCGGAACATCATCGTCAATCGCCAAATTCTCAACAAACTCATCGAGAAACAGACGACGCAGGCTCTTAGAAGTGCGTGAGTAGCGAGCGAACAAGGCCGCCACTACCACCTCGGGGAGCCTGCTAATAGCAAAAACGGGCAGATGAATGTTGCTGAAGAATCGACGCAGCAGCTGTGCCTCCTCCTCAGAAAACGTCTCGACCGTGTACTGCTCTGGTGTAGTACGCATTACCTCTCCTCTTGTAGAAGTTGTTGGATAAGTGGCCATACGGATTGTGTGAACACGGTTTGCGGATCCAGACTCGCATCGATCAAGGGATACCCCTGAACCTTGGCTTCGAGCCGATAGCCTGCCATTACACGAGACATGAAAGCATCACCTTCAAGCTCAATACGATCACTCGTACCTCGCCCAGTTCGACGCTGTTTGGCAACCTCATCGGGCACATCAAAAACCATCACCAAATCCGGCACAAGCGGCCGAATGGCATATTGACAGATTCTTCGAACCTCATCGGTCTCAGCCGCCAGACCACGAGCGTGCACCTGGTAGGCCATGGTGGAAACCCAGCTTCGATCCGCCAACACTACACCCCCTCGATCGAGCCATGCTTGAATCATTGGAGTAATCTGTGTTCGAACTGCACAAAAGAGCATGATCTCAGTCCGCGGTTCAATGTAGTAGTGCGGATCCTTGAGCAAATCTCTGATCTTCTCACCTACAGCGTCACCACCAGGCTCTCGATAGGTGTGCACGACGTGCCCCCCTGTTCAAGCCTGGCTTTGACCATCTCCAGTTGGGTGCCTTTTCCGGTACCGTCACCGCCTTCAAACCAAATGAGCGACACGAGCGCTCACCTCCTCTTTTATCAAGGTGCGAATACTTTTACCTCTAAGCCCCTCTCAGTAGCATGAGCGGAGCTTACTCAAAAGCTCAAAACACTTGCTTTGAGGTCTTGAGTAAACGAGAGCGAATCTCGGTGTTCTTTGGCGACCAGATCCGCGGTAGCATACTCTCTGGCCTCCAAGCACGCTTGAGGGCTTTGATGTTTGTTCCGGCCTGGTAGTGACCATCGCTGCTATAGTCCTTGGTCGAGCCTGCCACCCACAAAAAGATCATTTGGCCAATTGGCATGCCAACCACCAGAGGTACCCAGACGTCCTGGTTCTTGTTTCTAATTTCCATGGTCCAACGGTTAATGTAGCCCACATCACCCCAGCCAGCATCGTCACAGGTAGAAATATTAATCCTGCCCAAGCTGGAGCGTGCCTTCATCATGGTAGTAGCACCGTATGCCGCGCCAATGTACTCCACCGTATGACCAAGGATACACTCACCCGGAGCTAGCACAATAATGAGCTCGTTCTCGTCAATACCCTT
This sequence comes from uncultured Candidatus Saccharibacteria bacterium, assembly GCA_964573585.1. Lineage (GTDB taxonomy): Bacteria > Patescibacteriota > Saccharimonadia > CAILAD01 > JADZBC01 > CAYPSN01. The sequence goes on along the minus strand of CAZNJX010000010.1, from coordinate 7,595 downwards.
AAACGGCTGACGCTGGTGATCATCGCACCACTGCTTATGCGTAATAGCCTTATATGGACCAGAGTAATATTCCTTGACCTCGCTCTCGGCGTACGGCGAAAAGTCCACCCTGTGCCCCAGTCGCTCGGCCGTATAGAACCAGCCACCCAAACGCACGTCATAGCTCGAAGACTGCAACAAGTCCGGATCAAAAGGATCAATAATCACCTGGCCGCTTTTGAGCCCAGCATGAATCTCACCATCCCCCATGACACCTGAGAATGGCCGACCAACCTTGCGCTGGTACATCTCCACCACACTCAAATCCAGCTCCGTACCCTCTACCTGACGTTTGAACCACCGCGCAGCCTCAGCGTTGTTAGCCTGTGCCATACCTACCCCCTTGTTTTCTCCATTATATGCGGTGTCGTTAGGTATTAGCAAGGCACTATATGTAGTGTTACTAAAAAGCACCCAGATGCTGGGTGCTTTTTACGGTTCTTAAGCCACGAACTTAGTTTGTCTTTTTGTCGCTAGACAGCGCACTTGGGTCAATTTTGAGCGACGGACTCATGGTGGCCGTCATATAAATAGACTTCACGTATACGCCTTTAACACCACTTGGGCGGTTGTGCACAACGCTACCAGTCACTTCTTTGACGTTGGCGAGTAAGTCGGCTGGCTTAAAGCTCAGCTTGCCAGCTGCTACATGAATAATCCCGTTAGCATCGTTTTTAAGATCAAGTCGGCCTTTTTTGATCTCACTTACCGCCTTAGCTGGGTCGGCTGTAACCGTACCGCTCTTAGGTGATGGCATAAGGCCTTTGGGCCCGAGCGCCTTGGCGTGTCGACCAAGCGTAGCCATTTGCGCCGGTGTTGCCACCAAAATGTCAAAGTCAAACTTAGATTTCTCAATGTCAGCCATAATCTGCTCACTATCCACCGCGTCGGCGCCAGCTGCTTTAGCGGCTTCGGCCAGCTTTGGCTCGGCCAGAACAGCTACGCGTACAGCTTTGCCGGTGCCTGCTGGCAATACCACCCCCATGCGAAACTGCTGGTCGGCCTGGCGAGGATCAATGCCGAGAGCAATGTGCAGCTCAAGCGTAGCGTCAAACTTAGTTTGCGAGATCTTGGGCATGAGCTCGATCGCTTCTTCCAGACTATAGAGCTTGTCTTTGTCCACCAGCTCGCGAGCAGCCTTCTGCTTCTTTGTATAGGTCTTAACCCGTGGCTTTTGCTTGGGCCTCGGTGTGTCATTAGCCTCATCGGCAGCTTCCTTACGGGCTTCCTTCTCGGCCAGTGCCTCGGCCTCGCGCAACGCCTTGGCGGAGTGCTTACCAGCTTTGGTGGTGGCTACTTTGGCTTCTTCAACAGTCTCTTCAACTACATCGGTAGTTTCTTGCCCTACGGTGTCCTGTGCCACTTCTTGAGCGACTGTTTCTTCTTGCTTGTCTTTCTTTGCTACCATGTTTGTCTCCTTGGTGGTCAATCAGCTCGGTCTTACTGTAAGAGCCTCCCACTTGGTTAATTGTTTTACTTGGATTATTTTTCGACTTCGATGCCCATTGAGCGCGCCGTACCGGCAATTACCTTTTTGGCAGCCTCAATATCATTAGCACTGAGGTCTGGTAGCTTTGTTTCGGCAATCTGCGCTAACTGTGCCTGAGTCAGCTTACCAACCTTTTCTTTATGCGGTACACCCGAGCCCTTTTGCAGCCCAGCGGCTTGCTTAATCAGCGTTGCAGCGGGGGTTGATTTGGTCGTAAAAGTAAAGCTCTTGTCTTCGTAGACGGTGATCTTGGTTGGTACTGGCTGACCCTTAACATCCTTGGTTTGTTCATTAAAGGCGTTAATAAAATCCATCATGTTCACCCCGTGCTGACCCAATGCTGAGCCAACGGGTGGTGCTGGTGTTGCGCCACCACCGGGGATAACCATTTTAAGTCGTGCTTTTACTTTTTTTACTTCTGCCATAACTCTTGCCTTCCTATACTTTCTTTACTTGTAGGCTGTCGAGCTCCACAGGAGTCTCGCGACCAAACATGTTGACCAGCACCTTGAGCTTACCTTTACTCTCATCAATCTCGCCTACCGAGCCATCAAAGCCCTTGAAGGGTCCGTCGGTAATGTTGACGAGCTGGCCCACCGTAAAGTCCATCTTGTACTTTGGCTCTTCTACGCCCATACGCTTCTGGATCGCCTTGACCTCTTCGTCGCTGATTGGCGACGGCGTAGTTCCCGTACCCACAAAGCCCGTTACATTAGGGGTATTACGCACCACGTACCAGGAATCTTCGGTCACAATCATCTCGACTAAGATGTAGCCCGGGAAGATCTTGCGTTCAACTACGCGACGCTTACCGTTTTTGATCTCAATCTGGTTTTCCTTGGGCACAATGACATTAAATACCTTATCGCTAATACCCATGGAGTCAATGCGCTGGCGCAGGTTGTCCGCCACCTGGTCTTCATAGCCCGAGTAGGTGTGGATGACATACCAGGCTTGGGGAGTGTTTTCTTTGCTCATTATTTTACCTTTAAGATTACTTGCTGCAAGAATGCTCGAATAATACTATCAAAACCACCGACAACCACGGCTAGCACGACTGAAAAAGCGATTACTATGAGTGTCAGTCGCAGGGCTTGCTTGCGCGTCGGCCAGGTGACCTTCCGTAATTCGGTATATGAGAGCTGAATATAGGTAATAAGCTTGTTCATGTCTCTCCATTATACCCTAGCGCCGAAAGGTTTGACCAATTCTTTTCAATCTAAAAAAGCCGCCTGGGCCTTCTTAGCTAAGACTATACGCTGATTTGGCGATGACGTCAAGCCTACTACCAAGCGCCGGTGTAAACGAACACCTGACCGATTGCCCCTTTTATGACTTTTATACGAATTGTGTGCTCGTTACTTTCGCCAGTTGGTTGTGACGGATTAGCCGAGGTATTAGATGTAGGTGTCGTAGTTGGTGGTAGCGGGTCACTAGGCTTAGTCGTAGTAGAGTTGCTCGTAGTGCTCTTTGCAGTGGTGCTCTTGGTACTGCCGTCTGTTTTTTCTGTGTTCATAGTGGTTGACTGTGCCACATCTGGAACTGTTTGGCACTCCTTATTGACACACTCCTTTCTAAACCGAGGCTCGCCTAGCGTGGCTGCGTTAGCTCTCAACGCAAAGAGCCTAAAACTATTACCGCGCTTCACTGGACCGAGACTACCATATTCCTCCATCTCGGGGTCCTTAGCTCTCATACAGCCAGATATAGTGTTCTCGCCACCCGCCTTGAAATCGCCATTACTTACGCTAATCTTTGATGATGGATCGTTGTTTTGTGTGACTTCAACTTCACCTGCTCCTTCCAAGAAGTTCCACATTCCCCTTGCACCATCTTCCTCGGATTTAAAGAACACGCAAATACGCTCATTGGTAGTATATTGCATGCCGTTCTGGCTAAGGATTTTGTCTCCGGTGGTGATCTTAGCAGTAATCGTCTGGCCCGCCCTAGCCCCTGGTCCATAACCACTACCAGAATATGGTACGCCGTTATAAGAACTAGCTATCGAGCCGTACCAGGCACCATTGACCCATCGCGCTGCCTGGCTATATTGAACAACCGCATAGCCCACTACCGCCACGAGCGCAACTACTGCCAATGCCATCCAGTTTTGCCAAGGGTTCTTTTTACGAAGTTTATTACTGCCTACCCGACTCTTTGGAGCTTTACGAGCTGCCGACTTCTTGGCAGCCTTAATACTCTTTACTGTTGCCATTTTATTTTCCCTCTAGTTTTTCCTTGATAGTGCCCTATCGTGATTGCTTAAAAATATCGAGTAGGTCAAAAGTAGGTCGGGTGCCGCCAGGACTTACATAAACTTTTAAGTCTTTTACGGGTCCCTGGAGAACTTTTACTTGGATACCACCGGGTGTATTCATGGCATCACTGTAGTCCCAGCTCTCACCTACCAGGAAGGTGCAAGCCTGTCCATACGAATGTCGCGTCGGTCCATAGCGTAATGAGGTGTATACGACTCTCGTGGCACCATTACTCTTCAGTGTCAAGGCTACAGACGTTGTATCACTTGGCGTTGGGGCATACTGTGGCTCGCTCGCACCAGTAGACTTGCTATTCTGACTTGTCGTGCTACCCTCGAGCGGAATACGGGGCGGGCTAACCACCCGATTGGTGACACATATCCGATCACTGTTCGTATATTTGTAACCATTATCTCCCATGCCTTCGTAGGTAGGAAACTCGGAATAGGTAATAAGATCGCCTGTCTGAAAGCTCGTGCCATCATCACCCCTGTCACAGACAGAAATGTTGGTAGGATTCGGATATGCCTTGTTATGCAGGGCATAACACTTTGCCACACCGTCTTGCTCATACCAAGCATACTTATTTGCAGCCTGGCTATATTGAACAACCACATAGCCTACCACCACCGCAAGAGCAACTATTGGTAGAGCCATCCAGTTTTGCCATGGGCTTTTCTTACGTAGTTTATTAGAGCCGGCTACTCGACTCTTAGTAGTACTACGTACTGCTGTCTTTTTTGTTGTTTTATTTTGCTTGCTTGCTGCCATTGTACTGACCTCCTGATGTTGTGCATAGTTAATTCGAGAGTTAGCATAAGCATAAACAATATGGCGCAAGATTGCAAGCAGCTTTAATCTAATCTTAAGGAACAGGCCTACTCGATACCCGGAACCAAGCGACTAACATCCGAGGGTATACTGGCTTTGATTTGCTGACCCGCCCGCCTTACCTGTCCTTGCATCGCAAAAGCAGCCCCGAAGTAGGTAAATAATACCACCAGGACCACACAGGCTGCGGCCATCGCTGGCCAGACACGAAGCTTAAGCGGACCAGATGGCACCAGATAGTCAGATACTTGATCCTTTTTGCAACGCAGCACAACCAGGTGGTAAAACCCAGCCCAATGAGCACTTTGCCATAAAACCGAGCCAAGCCAAAGGGCCATAACCGCGCTAAGCCCAAGCAGCCAGACACCTAGCCGAGCAGCTACGGTAGTGAGGTCTGGTGAGTACATGTAAAGGCTCACGGCTATTAGCGCAATCAAGCTGGCTGCTGCAGCAAACTCTATTACAGCCAGGCTAAAGGCAACCGCGCTGAGCGGCAGGTTGTGCCAAATGAGCTCAAACGATCGGGCTTGAATGGCCGCGAGACGCAGTTGCGTGGTAGCTAGCATTGAGCGCTGTAGTTTGCGTCGGATCATCAATACGCTCACCAGAAACAGCCCCTTGAGTACCACAAGCCCCACTACGTATGACCGCCACGGCGCCAGCCAAGCCACGCTCGCCACCGTCAACCAATAGACTGCCGCGACCACAACAGCTACAACAGCACTAATCAAGCTAAGATCAATCAGCCAGCTCAGTGCAGTAGTCAACATGTTAGAAACCGCGTGCCGAACCAGGATGTAGCCTCGACTGACGCGGTGATCTATTCTGCGAATTTTAATTGCCGTCATGACCTGGCGAGCAATGGCGACTATAAGTACCGAGAGAACTGCGACAAAATAGAGGGCACCAACAATAACAACTGCCCAGACGTAGTTGCGCGCTACGAGAAAGTCGCGCAGCAACTCCACTAATTGTGCGGGAGCAAGGCTTGTCAGTCGAGTTAAGCGGACAAATACGATTGGTACAAAGAGCACGGCCCAGAACCGAATATCAAGCACGGTCGCAATAATACCAAGCCGTAGTATGCGCCGATCAAGCCCAGGCGCGAAGGGGTACCCTAGTAACTTGCGCAGACTCGAAACTGGCTTGTCTTGAATCCGTGAATGCTGCTGGGGCAAACTTGGGTGAGATACATTGCTACTTAATGCAAAGCTCTCAGTAGGGCTTGTAGGACGCGAATGCTTACGGAAAGCTGGTCGGGCTGGAGCTGGCTTGTCAGGTATCTGCCGAGGCGAGCTATGTGGGTGCGCTGCAGCCGGCCTATGACTTAAGCCGTCAATACCGTGCCGCCTCTTTGGTATGTGTTCCATAGTATTCCTACCGTGTTGTTATTACTACCATTAACTTAAGCGGTAAGCTCAAGCGTATTCTCTTATTATAGACACTAAAGTGCTTTTGTTCTATGCGGCCAAGAATCCTACGATATAGATTAAGCGCAATACGGACTGGTCGTTGATTGCTTGGAGCAAGCGCACCAATTGCCTGATCGGCCTTAGCGTAGCCCTGCTGTGCGCGCTCGGCTAGCTCAGCTAGTACACGGCGTAATGCCGCTTCATTGCGCCTGGCAAGTACATCCTGCCGACTCAGCCCGTGGCGACGCAGCAGTGTTGAAGGTAAATACACACGCTCCAGCACAGCATCGGCACTAACATCACGCACAATGTTGGTGTACTGCATGGCAACCCCGAGTTGCAAAGCGCCACGTAGTGTCTGCTTGCTTGGCTGACCAAGAATATGAGCACACATCGCCCCTACGGTACCCGCTACCAAGTAGCTATAATGATCAAGCTCGGCTAAGGTCTTAATCTCAAAGGGGCTGGTGTCGCGGCGCACTCCCGCAAGCAATTCGTTAAAGTACGTTTTAGGAATGTTATGACGACGCATAACATCAAAGCAAGCTGGCCAGAGCTTATCGCCCTCACTATAGCGCTCGGTCTTGAGAGTATGGGCAAGGAGGTCGAGCTCCTGTTGACGCTCACGCACACTTAATCCCGGCGCATCGGCAATATCGTCGGCGATGCGACAAAACGCATATATACCGTACAGATCACGACGAACTTCTTTTGTAAACAAGTGTGAAGCCAGATAAAAAGTCGAGGACGCTCGGCGCGTGACACTACGGCAGTAGCGAAAGCTTTCCTTAAGGATTCGATTCTGAGGGTCCATTAGTGGTCCCTATTTAGGCAAAAATCAGCCAGAGCCATAAGCTGGGCGTGCTCTACGGGGTTGTGCTCGGCCAGCCCAGCAATTGCCGCCTTAGCTTGCTTGGCGTACTGCTCGGCCAGTTCGTGAGTGCGCGCGCGCGCTCCATTATCCAGCATAAGCTGCTTGAGTGCCGCCAGATCGGCTTCTTGCGCAGCTGATTTGCCAAAGTTTGCTTGTAATACAGCCCGCTGCGCGACGTCTGCCAACTCAAAGGCATAGTGACGCAGAATGGTTGGCTTGTTTTCTTGGATGTCAGATACCGTCGATTTACCAGTGGTTTGAGACGACCCAAATACGCCAAGGATATCATCAATCACCTGATAAGTGATACCAAGGCTCTCGCCATAGCTGCGCAACGCAGACTGTAGCCGCTCATCACTGCTTCTGGCCAACTGAGCACCAAACAGCAATGGATTAACAAAGGTATACATGCTCGTCTTATAACGAGGCACCTTGAGGAGCTTTTCTACGCTGAGTTCACCCTCGAGCGGATATAATACATCAAGCTGCTGGCCACCTACCGTCTCAAACGTCGTATGGTTAATGCACGCCATGAGCTCTAGCCTGGTGTCGGCTGCAACATTGAGCGCGCCTATCACTTCGTAGACAAATGTCAGCAGCAAGTCGCCGGCCAGCAGCGCCATTGACCCAGCTAAGTGTTCCCGCTTAGTCGGATCCGTAACTTGCCCAAAGATCTCATTGTATCGTCCGCT
>CAZNJX010000009.1:0-18856 GCA_964573585.1 uncultured Candidatus Saccharibacteria bacterium | reverse complement strand
ACACACCACTACTGTTAAACTTCTGGATGCGATTGTTATTCGTATCGGCCACGTAGATGTTGCCCGACGAGTCGATGGTAATGCCTTCAGGAGAGATAAACTGGCCATTACCAGAGCCCACAGTGCCAAACTTAGACTGGTAGACACCGCTGCTGTTGAACTTCTGGATGCGGTGGTTGTAAGTATCGGCTACATAGATATTACCGGAAGTGTCTATAGTGACGTCGCCAGGACCATTAAACTGACCATTGCCAGAACCCAAAGTGCCAAATTGAGACTGGTAGACACCGCTGCTGTTGAACTTCTGGATGCGGTCGTTAGCGACATCGGCCACGTAGATATTGCCGGAAGTGTCAAGGATAATGCCTTGCGGGCCGCTAAACTGTCCATTGCCGTTACCATAACTGCCAAATTGAGACTGGTAGACACCGCTGCTGTTGAACTTCTGGACACGGCTGTTACCCGTGTCGGTCACGTAGATGTTGCCCGAAGCGTCAACGGCAATTCCCAGTGGGTTGCTAAATTGTCCGTTGCCAGAGCCATTGCTACCAAATTGGGACTGGTAGACACTACTACTGTTGAACTTCTGGACGCGATGGTTGTACGTATCTAGCACGTAGACGTTGCCCGAAGCGTCAACTGCAGTATCGTGAGGTCTTTGTAGCTCCCCGTCTGCATATATATTATCCCCCCACTGTAGTACATAATCTAAGGCCTCAGGCACATTCTCTGTAGTTGTGTCGCCATAACTGTTGGTAAGGCCATACTCAAAACCACGTGTGGTAATAGGACTAGAGCCTGCCGTTAGTACGGTACCGTTTAGGGTAGCTGTGTCGAAAGCAATATTCGTCGCAGCGTCGGTTGTGACCGAGGGCGCCAAAGCAGGCGAGACTGATCCAAGAATTGAGAATATACTGTCCTCTGCTTGAGAAGATGCGCCTGTAGTTACGATAGATTGCTGTTTGTCATTTGCTTTTTTGGTGTGATTGGGCGAGGGTTTAAGGACAACGCCAATAGTAAGCAGGCCAACGAGCACTGCCATACATAAGAACGCTCTTCGCCGCATATAACTCCAAATGAATAATACTTATGTTTAAGTATACCAATCTGGTGAGGGTAAAGTCTAGGCGCAAACTTCTGTGACGAGCGGCTGCTTAAGCAGCTTTAATTACCTAGAATGTCGCGGATACGCTTAATGAGCGTGGCTGGGGACTGCTCGGCTTTGACCAGGTAGTCACTAACATGGAGCTGTTTGATCTTGGCCACAGTGTCAGCGTCCTTCATATTAGTTAGCGCAATAACGTTGTACTTTTCACCATGCGGTAGTTTGCGCAAGCGCGTTAGCGTTTCCACCCCCGACATGCGCGGCATCATCATGTCTAGTAGGATTATGTCGGGATTAAAGGACGCGACAAGCTCCAAGCCCTTGGCGCCGTCATTGGCAACGCGCACTTCAAAGCCAGGTTTGACGCTAAACGCCAGGGTGTACATTTGCACAATTGCGTCGTCGTCTTCAATCAACGCTACTTTGATAGTCTTCATAGGCTTAAGTATAAGCTTATGCGCAAACAAAGCACAACTGGCACGTAAGCCCCACGTGACTTATGCGCCAGATTCAGCTATACTTAAGATATATGGAATCACCTACTATGACCAAGGAACAAATCGTAGCTCGTCTCGAAGCAGTCCAAAAAGAGCTCGACAAATATTACACTCCTTGTGATACGGTGGAAGACAATGCCAAAGCCATGAGTGCGCGTGCCTTTGATTCGCTCATAGCCGAACGCGACCGCTTAACGCGCGCCCTAGCTTAGGGCTCCTCCTAGCTCTCCTTGGCGTAGATAAACTTTAGTGCCAACCAATCTTCATTGAGTGAGCAAGCTCGACTACCCTTGAGTCCACCGCCGGTACCGACCTGGCGAATTTTGGCCTCGTCTAAGTTGCTGGTAAGTGTTGAGCTGGCCTTAGGCCAACTCACCCATAGCGCACCGCTGCTGTTTAAGCAGTTTTTGAGATACTCGAACTGCTGCTCGAGCTCGGTTTGCTCTTGGGTAAAAAAGTGAATTAAATCAAACTCAACTTCTTCTAAGAAGTTTTCGACCCGCACAGAGTCAGGTAGATCCCCTAACTGATCTTCGAACCCATCGGGCGGGTTAATAATTGTGATGCAGTACTGAGGCTGAATGCCAAGCTTCTCTACAAGCGACTTATCGCTAACCATAAACACCTCTCCTCTTCACCCTAACTATACAGCGCTGGCGACCCAAACTCCAGACATACAAACGGGCCTTGAGGTTAATTACCCCAAGACCCACCAGGCTAGCGGCTCCCTTTACGGCCGCCTCGCCCTAACCACGCACCTGCCACAAATACTGCAGGCGATATTTGACCCGAAGGCCAAAGGCTGCGTCTCTGCGCCGCATTGCCAGGCAAACCACTCGGTACTGACCAGGCGGCTCCTGCCGCGAATGCAATTGCTCAAACATCAGTCTGAGGTCGGCGCATTCTTTCTGGTACGCCAGGCGACTCTCCTCTACCCGCCAGAGCGCGTCGCCAACATAACCAAGCCCTGGCTGATAATCATCAATTTGGTCGCACGCTGCGCGCAGGACCGACCCAACTCGCAAACTAGGTGGGTGCTCGGAACCCGCGATGACGTAATAGCGCCCCAAAATGAGGTAGACGGTACTCTGCGCATGCCGAGACGGCATATCACCCTCCCTTCATAGACAGCGGACTTGGCTTTTTATATCACTTTTGAGCCCAGAGTGCTAGCATAAACGTTTTATTCGCCGGGCGTTCGGTAGTATACTAAGGGGTATGAAGAAGCCCAACACCACTCCCCTGGCCGAACATATGCGACCCTCCCAGCTCGCTGACGTCGTAGGGCAAGGCCACATTATAGGCCAAAACCAGTTTATCCGTAGCGTCATTGAGCAGGGCAAGCCCGTTAGTATGATTCTGTGGGGTCCGCCTGGCACGGGCAAGACAACGCTGGCGCGCATCATTGCTCGCTCTAGTAAGTATGAGTTTGAGGAAATCAGCGCTGTTACGTCGGGGTTAGCAGACGTCAAAAAAGTTATTGAGCGCGCCAAACTTGCCCAGGCCGAGGGCAAAAAATCACTGCTCTTCGTTGACGAAATCCATCGCTTCAACAAAGCCCAGCAGGATGCGTTCCTGCCCCATGTAGAAAACGGCACCATCGTGATGATTGGTGCCACGACCGAGAACCCTAGCTTTGAGGTGATAGGTCCACTCTTAAGCCGCAGCCGTGTGGTCGTCTTAGAACCGCTCAGCAAAAGCGACTTGGTCACGATACTCAAACGCGCCAGCAAGCAGCTTGGCGGAGTCAAAACTGAGCCAAGAGCGATCGAGCTATTAGCCGAAATGTCGGCTGGCGACGGACGCATGGCTCTCTCTAGTCTCGAGGCGGCTGCGGCCATTGAACACAGATTGATAACAGCAGAAACCATCGAGCAGGCAATGCAACAAAAAGTTGCGCGCTACGACAAGGGTGGTGAATACCACTATAACCTCATCTCCGCCTACATTAAGTCGATGCGCGGCGGCGATGCCAGCGCAGCCCTGTACTACATGGCACGCATGCTGGCTGGTGGCGAGGATCCTAAATTCATTGCTCGTCGGCTAGTAGTCTTCGCCAGCGAGGACATTGGCCTAGCTAGTCCGGGGGCGCTTACTCTGGCTGTTTCGGCCTTTGAGGCCGTGGAGCGCATTGGCATGCCCGAGTGCCAGATTGTCCTCTCGCACGCAACTATTACCATGGCACGCAGCAAGAAGTCGCGTAGTAGCTATGACGCGATTATGGCAGCTAACGCAGCGGTGCGAGACTTCCCTGACGCCATCGTGCCACTCCACCTGCGTAACGCGCCCACCAAGCTCATGAAGAACCTCGGCTACGGCAAGGGAGCCAAATGGGAAGCAGGCTTTGAGCACCCTGAGGGTTGTATGCCAAAGGAGCTCAAAAACAAAAAGCTCTACCGAGGCGAAGACGCCAATTAAGTAAAGCTACGCTATAGTATAAGTTCTTGTGCTGAAGTCGGCCGGGGGACTCACCCCCGGCCGACGAGCAAACGCGTGTGGCGCGCTCAAGCTTCGTTACCACCCGTTCCAGTAGTCCCTCGCGCTTGGTCCAGTCTGGATTGGCAGTTCGTCATCCTCGATGTAGTGACCAAGGCCACGCACCACTGGCCCAACGAGTTTGTGCCAAACTAGAACGGCCGACACAACTCCTGTTGCCGCTAGCAGTCTCGGGCGCCACGTCACTGGCTCTCCCCAATGCCCATGATGTCATCAGCCGTCGCGGGCATCGACTGGTAACACGAGCGAGCAGCAGATTGGAGCGAAGGTGAGCTACCAAGGCCCGTGGTGCTGATGCGATGCTCCACCCCATCAACGCCATCCCACAGGCTCTTGTTGCCTACCAGGCAAAGTGCGGCAAGCGAAAGGAAGGGATGGCGTGCCATGAACCGAAGGACTCGAGGCAGGCAGGCTAGCACACTGCCCGACCCGGCACCAAGCACGGCCCAGACGGCCCAAGTGCTTGGTGCCGGCTTGTGCGTCCTGCTGCGATGTGCCTGCGCCGCGGCGAGCTCCATGTCGTCGAGGAAGGCGAAGCCAAAGCCCGCCAGCGCACCAAGCAAGCCTCCTACTATGTACCTGTTTTTCAACTTCCGCATACTTCCCCCTCAAGGTCTCGTCGATTGCGGTAGCAACATTGTGCCCGAAAACTGCCTAGCTTTCAAGCATAAGGACACTTAGATCCGTTGCGACAACTCCCGCACCACAGGATGTTCGCATAGTAGCTTTAGCTGATCCTTCATCCAAAACGAATACACACCTGGGTCCTGGCTGTCTTTAGCCACTTCATCCGTCAACCACTGCCAACTCACCCATTTGTAGTCATCGACCTCGTCTGGGTTTGGCTTGGGCTCATTGCTTAGCACACCAGCATAGATCGGGCAAAACTCGTGTTCAATGATGTCGTTATATGGTGGAGTGGTATATATGTATTCGCCCACAACGTTCACGAGACCATCTACCGGTGGTAAGCCCAACTCGTAATCAAGTCGACGCGTTATGGCGTCCTCAAATAATTCACCTGGTGCGGGGTGGCCACATACCGTATTGGTCCAAACGTTCGGCCAAATCCGCTTGCCAGCTGCCCGTTTGGTGATCAGTAGCTCCCCTTGCGAGTTGAATACATAGCACGAAAATCCCAAATGAAGCTGGGTGGTGCTAGTATGGCTTGATATCTTTGGGCCTACCTGTCCTGTTGGTCGACCATGTACGTCCACAAACACAATCTGCTCTTGATCTAGCTGGGCAATAGTTTTCATACTCATAATTATACCAAGCCTTTCAGGTATTGTTGGCGCACGTCCTCACTAAAATGCTCAATGGCGTAGCGCAACATGGTGCGTGGCATACTTTGGTAGTGTGCACGCAAAAACTGCTCCTCAACCTCTTGACCACAGCTTTTGCCCACCTCGCGTAGCATCCAGCCAACGGCTTTGTGAATCAGATCGTGCCTGTCACTAAGCAAGATCCTCGCAATAGCAAAGGTGTCCTTGCTTTCACCGTGGCCAATAAAGTGCATGGTGGCAATAATAGCAATCCTACGCTCCCATAGACTATCTGAACGAGCCAGGTCATAGAGTACGCTGCGATCCTTGTCTGCTAAGTAGGCACCGACAATGTACGAAGCCGAACTATCCACCAAGTCCCAGTTATTCACACAGCTAGTGTGCGCCAAATAAAAGTTGTATACCCGCCGCCTGCCTGGCTCATCCGACTGCTTAAAGCTATAAACGAGTATCAGAAGACCTGTTAACCGCTCTTCGTGCAGTGGACTACGAACCAGCTTCTCGACTTCGTGAAGACCTAAGTCAACATACTGCTTGGCCACCTTGCGTTGGCTCGGCACTCTTACGCCTATAAACGTATCGCCCTCGCCATACTGCCCCGGACCAGTCTTAAAGAACCAAGCCGAGTTTTGGGCTCGCCCGGGCTCCGCTAAACTCTTAAGCGCAGCCGAAACGTTAGCGGCTGTTTGAGGTAATTGCTGCGGTGTCATAAGCCAATCTTACTGAATTAGCAACGTATGTGTCCATGTAGGGGCAGATTAACTTGGGGGAGTCAGCTTACTTGCGCTTTTTACCAAGCGAGAACTTCTTAACAAGCCCGCCGAGCATAATCAGGGGTGCAGCGGTGTCGCGCACGGCTCCACTCACCTCTTGTAGGTTCTCAACAATACCGACTACTTTATCAGGAACGTCGCGCATAGCTCTTAGCAGGCCAATCAGCATAATAAGAGCGACAATAGCGAGCACCAAAAAGACTGCTAAGGCAGCGGATAGTATGATGACGAGAATTTGAAAAGCATCCATAGCTATATTATATATGTTTGAGGGCAATTTGTCAAGATTTCGGGATAGAATTGAGTCAGTTAGAGCCTTAGCTAGTACTCTTACGAGCCGTAGTCATACTGCCCGAGGGATCGCCAGCCAAGCGCACCACACTGAGGTAACAGACAAAGCCAAGCAAGACGCGGGCAATGGACTGCCAGCTCTCAAAGCCGCCGAATGCAATGACAAGGGCAACAACAGCCGCTCCGCCAGCGTAGAAGTAGTGAGTATTTGCCATAATAAAGTGCTGAACCTTGCGCGTGCTAGCTGCAAGCTTCTTATGCCAAACCGATTTGGTTATCGAACGCGGTAATACGCGACCAATAAGCCTGTGGCGCAACGCTAAAGCCAGCCCGATCAAGCCAAAGCCAAGCACTACAAGGTAACGCGCGTACGACAGAAACGGCTGCGACAACTGGGTCCAGAGGACGTCAAAGACCGGCCTGTAGGCCTGGTCCTGAAGTGAGTTAAGCAAAGTCGGCCGTAGGATGTTGACCCCCGCTATGGCGAGTACATTAAGCAGCGTGATACCGACTCCGATACCCAGCAGAACCCTAGTGCGGACAGCCCCAAGCGCAAGTGCCGCCAGAAAGGCGGCTACAAAAGCGTACGGCAGTAAGGCATAGAGGCTGTCAGCGGTGCGAACGAACGCTCGCAGGCCGCCTATGCCGCGGCGCAGGCTGGCGTTAAAGGCCACCACGTCCTTAGCAGCATCTTGGGCCTTGAGTAACTGCGCGTTCTCGCTGGTAGCGGCCGCGTTTTGGAGCCAGGTTTGCGCCTTAGTCAGGGTAACCTTGTATGGCAATACCTGCATGTCCTGCTGCTCGCGGGCAGGTGCGCGCAAGATCTTCACCAGGTTCTCGTGCGCGGACCTGTTAGCATCGGACCATAGCTGATCAAACTTGTTGCTCATAATTATCCTTGTTGCCAACTCGTTCGCCCTGGTGCGCAAAAACCCCGAAATAGTTGGTGCCAAAAACACCACCCTATCTGGCAGGACTTCCTGCAAGCTCTGCGTCAAATTGGCTTTTTCGAAGATCCCATCGACCACCTTTACCCCAATGGAGCGCGCAACTGCCTCGTTTTGGGGTAGCTCTGCCATGGTCGTCACCCAATTATTGGTGTTAAGCACCTGCTGCTCGGTCCAGCGCACGATTGCAAAGCCAGATAGCATCACGCAGCCCAGCACGACCAACACCCAACTTAGTATAGATCTAAACTTCTGCATAACTAGCCCCTTTCATCTCTATTGTACTCCTTACTGTTCACTACCTGTTGGGTAAAAAGATAGAGCCAGCTAAAGCAGATTGCAAAGCAGCCGAGCTCGAAAGCCGTCAGACTCAGGTAGCCAATGCGCGCAAAGAGAATGTACGAGCCAACCAAACTGGCCAAGATAATATACGAGATGCTCAGAAACGACTTACTGGCACTGGGCAGGAGCCAGCGCAGTAAACCGATGAGAATACCGAAGCTGATTGCCACAAGTCCGGCCGAGAGGACGTGCATGAACGCCTTATAGCTACCAGGCGTATACGGAAACAAGCCGACGCCAGCTAGGCCCAGTGATGCCACCACCATGAACGCATAGATGGTGCGTAGCTTGTGTTTGGAGCCAGCCTTGCTATCACGAAACACATCTTTGGCGTCTGCGATAACCTGCCTGGCCAGAACGACCAAGGCAAAGCCCGAGAGAATAAGCGTGAGGTTAAATACATAGTACGAAGCGGTGAACCGCTGGGTGGCCTGGCCTAATGTACTAAAGTTGGCCTCCCACCAGCTTGGCTCTTTAGTAGTAAGCATGCTCACAATTACCCCACCTACTAAAAACAGCGCCAATACATTAATGGTCTGCTTGCTGGATATATTGCGCGTAAGTCGGATGATACTATAAGCAACGATACCGATTGCCAAGCCAATCAGAACTGATGCGGTGTATTGATCGAGCTTCAGACCGACAAAGGAGCTATTGAATATTCGCTCCAACCAGATGGTGATTGCTCCGGCCACGATCATATAGACCAAACCGAGGCTTATACCGTCCGCCACCACCGCCCAGCGACGCTTGTATATATCGGCCTGGTTACCTCGCGGATAAAACTCGCTCAGATAGCGCCACATAAATACCGCTAGCACCACCAGCATAGCCATGGGCGTGATGTAGACTGCAAACGACGGCCTGCCGAGGATTGATAGCGCCCGGCCAGCATTGAAGATTTGGTTTAAGAACAACACAATCATAGCTACCACTGGGGTAGCTATGAGTAGTGCCTTAATCGAACGGTCTTCGTTTTGTTCCCTGCTGACCGTCGGTTTTTTGTTTACAAGAACTGGTTTTGATTTTGTCATTTGCGCCATGTGCTTTAAGCCCAGCCCGCTTTGGCCGAACGAGCCCGTTTTAGTTAGCGAGCTTCTTGGCGTCAAGCGACAGTGCTATTACCACCGGACCAGTAATGAGCGAGTAGAGCCCAACGAGCCAAACAAAGGCGACACCACTAGCAGCTGGCTGATTTAGGATGAAGATACCAACTAAAACACCGAGTAAGCCGCTGATGATTGTGAGTGTCTTACCAGTCGCCATGTTGTCCCCCATGAGGGCAGAAACAATCTCGAACACACCACGTACCAGGAAGCTCAAGCCGAGTAGCAAGATGATGGTTGCAAACGATGCCAGTGGGTGACGCACCAGGTAGAGACCTACACCAAGCTCGAGCAAGCTCAGCAGCAAGCCGACCAACCAGCCCTTTTGACCAATCGACACCAAGCTGGTGATGGTACCCACCAAACCACTGACCAGAATAAACGCACTAAAGATGTAGACGAACGTAACCAGCGTTAAGCCCGGCCAAAACACGGCCACTAATCCGAATAACAAAAGTGCTACACCACGTACGGTGAGCATCCACCAATTTGCTTTTAATGCTTCGACTTCATTCATAACCTAACTCCTTACCTAATTATTACCTCAGTTTCATTGTAGGCTCCTGTGGAAAAGTGTCAAGCTAATTGTAGCTCGCGGTGCCTTGGCAAGGATTTGCATTTATTTGGGCTCATGAGGATAATGAAGATTATGAAAGACAAACGTAACTCGAGCCTCATCTTTGGACTCGTCATCATGGCCTTTGGCATCATCTTGCTCGTGCTTACCTTAAAGCTCGTGAGGACCAACTTCGATATCGGCCCGTGGTGGCCGGCAATTCTGATCTTTGGTGGCGCGCTTACGGCTGGTAATGGCAACGTCGCTACTCCCTTTGGCATGGTTGGCGTCGGCGCCCTCCTGCTCGCTCGCAACCTCGGTCTCTACGCCAGTGATTCAGCGCTCGGCGGCGTTCTTATATTGCTCGTTGGTATTGGTGTGCTCGCCATTGCAGCCAGCCCCAAGCCAAAGGACTCAAACAACCAGCCCCGCGACTAAACCAACTAGAAGCTACTTAAACTTTGTTCGACCCCACGTAATGTGCGCCCAAACCCGCTCGTGCAGATAGTAAATGAGCGTACTAGCTAGTGCCGTCCAGCCCGTTAGCTGCACCGCACTCTGCAGATTACCTGTCACAAACCAAGTGAAGAAGAATAGTTGAACCGAAATAACTAACCGGTAGCTAATCGTCTTAGCAATTGATCGGTAGGCGTGTTCGTGGTGACGGTGCTTGGTCATACCTTTAAGGTCGCAACGTCCCAAAGAACACTTGCCAAGCCAGGGCCGATTTGGCCACGAGGCTTAAAACAACATATGCCCGTTCACCATAGAGGTAGTCACGCCACTTACCAACCTGTTTGTACTGCAAGAACATATTGAGCGCAAAGGCGTTGAAGAACACAAAGATTGATACGTAAATCCAATAAACAAAGGTTGGGATATCACCGCTACCATAATGGGCGCTTGACCAAAAGGCCAACCCAACGATCAGCCAGGGAATGATCCCGGCAATGCAACCCACAACAAAGCTCAGCCAATTTGTTTGCTCGGTTGACTGATTGTGCACTTCCATCACAAGCCCCATAAGGTTCATCAGAGCCACCAGGCCAAAGACTGCGACCAGCAGGGCTAGATCGTAAATGCCAACCAGCATAGCAATGGCCACCATCATCGTACTGGCCGAGAGCGCGTATTCCAGCCAGCGCGCCTTGTTCATGCCTTTGCGCAATTCCTGGTTATAGCTCTGGTTGTAGATGGTCGCAATAATCAGGTGAGCCAGTGCAGATATGGCCAAGAATGCCACTACCAGGAGCGCCAAGGGCACGTCAAACAGTGTCTTGGTGGCGGGCACAAGGCTCTGTGAGCCAACATCGAAGTTCAGAAAGCTGGTGATAACTGGCAGCGTAAAATTTCGGCTTAAAAACAAGATGGCAATGGCCTGCAGAGCATGGAGTCCGGCCATCTTAAGGTTAAATGAGCGCAACCCCGCCTTTGTAATCTTTTTGACCATCTTTTAACCCTCCTGTTTGCTAGCCTCATTGTAGCATAAGCGGGCGAACCGAGACTTACCGGACAGGCTCATAGTGGGGCGTCTCACCTTGCTTTGTGAGCACGATTTGGTAGAGCTGTATGCCACGGGCCTTAAAGGCAGCAGCGCAGGTAAGCAAGTAGTACTCCCACATTCGCTTAAAGCGCTCGTCGTAGCCGTCCTTGATGGTGAGCCAGGCTTTTTTAAAGTTCTTATGCCAAGCCAGGAGCGTCTTTTCGTAATCAGGGCCAAAGTTGTGTACATCCTCTACTACAAAGCTGTCTTCGACTACTCGGGCGAGCTGGGCCAAAGACGGCAACACGGAACCTGGAAAAATATATTTGCCAATCCACGGCTCGGTTGTTCGTACCGATTTATTGTTACCAATGGTGTGTAGCAGGAAAATGCCATCGTCCTTCATAACTTCTGAAACTTTGGCAAAGTAACTTGGCAGGTTTTTGGTACCAATGTGTTCAGCCATACCGACCGAAACCACACGATCAAACTTGGTGCGGGTTTTAAACTCGCGGTAGTCCTGCTCGACGACTTTTACACCAAGAGCCTTAGCGTGCTCGCGAATGTAGGCAGCTTGTTGTGTGGCGGGTGTAATACCTACCACTTCTACCTTGTACTTTTGCGCCATGTGCATGGCAAGCCCACCCCAGCCACAGCCAATGTCGAGGACGCGCTTGCCACGCTTGAGTGTTAGCTTCTGACAGATGAGCTCGTATTTAGCCAGCTGAGCATCGTCGAGCGTTTTGGCGTGCTTCCAGTAAGCGCAGCTATAGGCCATGGTTTGCCCGAGCATAGGCACGTAGAGGTCATTGCCAATATCGTAGTGAGCCTGGGCGTTCTTGTACGAACGGTGTACGGACTGCCTGTTACGCAGGTATGCGCCAGCGTAGTCTCGTGCCAATTTGAGAGTTGGTCGCACCTGCTTATCAATTCTTGCCCGCAGTAAACGATAGACTGTCTCTTCGAGGTCAGCGCTGTCCCACCAGCCATCCATGTAGGCTTCACCGAGGCCGAGTGATCCGCCAGCCAGCACACGGTCATAAAACTTCTCGTTGTGGACCGTTATATCCCACGGGTTTTTACCGTTTAGTTTGATGCCAGTTGGCTTTATGAGTGCTTTTATGTGAGCTTCTGCATTGGTCATGTGACACCTGCCTTGTTTATCTCAAGCAAATCATACAATAACGTCCGCCAGGATAAAACCATGAGTAGTATTGGCGTGACTGGCAAAGTCCGTCCGTGAACACCGAGCATTACACCTAGGTATATCATAAGTAGCTCTTGTGCTCGCAAGCTGCCGCAGCTGGGTATATAATCAGCTGAGCGGATCTGAACTTCCAGCTATACGCTCGCACTTTCAAAAGGAGACTCGTCATGTTGTCACGGCTTTGGCAACTCTTCACACCCACCGTCAAAAGTGAAGGCAAGAAAACGGCCAAGCACAAGGGCAAACGTGAGTACTGCCCCGAGTGCGGCGGACAGCTTGTCACGCCAATGCCCAACGGCCAAAAAGACCGTACGGGCATACGAACACATCTAGACAACGCCAGCGTGCGTTGCCCGGACAAACCCAAGTACACCGAGCTCTGTGGCTTCCCTGTTGGTCCACCTCGCCATGGTGGCTATTCCAGAAGCTGCAAACTCCCAGCCAGGCATGCGCCCGCCAGCGCCTGCTCGCTCTACCCGCTGCCGATCAGCAGGGTGAGCTGCGTCCATTGCAAGCAAGTGTTCACGCTGGTCAGTGTGCTCATCTGCACACCAAGCGGCAACGGGCTCGTTTGGGACAACCCCCAGATGCCAGTCCATGATCTGCCCGAAATCAAGTACACCCCGCCAAAGAAGCGCTGGTGGCAACGCCCGCCTAAGACCGCTCTTCACAGCAATCTCAACCGGCGCTGTCCGGGCGCCTAACACCCCAGCCGGATCCTGGGCTTAAAACGTCCAGGGTCCGGCGACTACCATAGTATGTAATTGTTTTATTGCGTGCTGCGGCAGTTAGCAGCGGGTATCACCCCAGACACTCAGGTCCTTGATAACCTTATGGAGCGAGCGGCCTTTGTCGGTTAGCGTGTACTCTACCCGTGGCGGTACCTCGGCAAACACCTGCTTGGTAATTATCTTATCCTGCTCAAGCTGCTGCAAACGCAGAGCAAGCGTGCGCGGGCTCAGGCCCAGGCCATCTTGCAACTCACCAAAGCGCTTCGTGCCCTCAAACAAGCTATAGAGTATCAACAGCGTCCATTTGCTGCCAATAATCTTGAGCGTCTTGGCCAAACCACAGTTGGCGTAGTCCTTGGGCGAGTGAGCAGATTTAGTATTCAGCACCGCTCGGCTGGTAGGCGTCTTGGCTTTTGTATTCATATTCGGATTATAACATAAAAGAATAGTGTAACACTATACTGTTTGTAACTGCTTTACAATGTAAAGCTATTACCATATACTCTAATACTATACTAAATATAGTTAGGAGATATATGAAACTACAAATTATCGTTGGTTCGGTTCGAAAAAACAGCCAAGGCAGCAAGGTCGGCGCCTGGATAGCGTCCAACGCACAGAGGATGAGCGGCGTGCAAGCAGAGCTGCTGGACCTCCACGATTGGGACTTGCCTCTCTATAATGAAGCGCTACCTCCCCTCGCGCTAGGCGGCGCATACACTAACAAAACTGGCAGCGAGTGGGCTGCCAAGATTGCTAGCGGTGACGCCTATGTGTTTGTCACGCCAGAGTATAATCACGGCTACTCGGCGGCTATCAAAAACGCCATTGATTGGATTGGTAGCGAGTGGGCCGGCAAACCAGCCGCGATTGTTGGTTATTCTATGGCTCCAGGCGGTGGCGTGCTTGGCGTAGAGCAGCTCAAGCCAGTACTTACGCAAGTAAAGCTCATGCAACTAAGCCACAACGTACTGGTGCGTGCTGTGCATGAGGCGTTTGACGAGGATGGCCAGCCCAAGGACGAGACTCTCACTACCTCGCTTACGACTGTGCTTGGCGACCTTGTTCACTTGCAGCAAAAACTAAGCGCTTAAGCTTAGTTGGAGGATGTGGTTGGGGTATACTTAAGACTATGAGTAAACTCTTACGCGAACACGACAAGATGATTGCAGCCGCTCTTAAGAAGGCTGAGGAGCTGGGTGTTTATTTGGTGCTGCGCTCTAATAAAAACTATGCGTACTCTCTTCGCTGGAAAGAAATGGCCATCGCCGATGCAGCGATTAACACTTCTGATGGAATCGGGTTGTATACATTTACTCCTAAAGGCCAGCTGGCATTCGGATCCACAAATAATCTAACCGTCGCTAGCATTGAGAAGCTTGTTTCAGATACCTCAGAAGTAGCACGTGCCAATGAAGCTGTTGGCGCCGACAAGGCAGCAGAGATTTACGAGCTGCCCTTTCAAGAAAATCTAGGCGAAGATGAGCTGCACTATAAAGCAGTGGGCTTTGAATCTATCCCCCAACAACAGCTGGTTAAGTTTGCTTCTGATATCGAAACCTTTCTGAGACATAAAGACGAATCGATCAAACCATATATCCGCTTCTCCATCCACCAAAGCCAGTGGAGAATTGTTCGCAGTGACGGAACCGATGTAGACTTTGTTGTCCCCTACTCGATCGCGGTAGTTGGATTTATAATTGAAAAAGACCAAGCACAGGCGAGTGGCTATATTTCTAGCTATGCGCCGACACCTGCCGGGTTATTAGCAGAGATTGACAACGTCAAAGCAAAGTTAAGTGAAGAACTACGTTTGGCTAAAGACCAGCTGACAGCAAAGCCTGCCGTAGCAGGCCAACACCCCATCCTGATTACCGACAAGCTCGCTGGCTTATTGGTTCACGAGGCCTTGGGACACCCAACTGAATCTGACGCCATCGCCGAAAACGGCAGTGTACTCGGTGACGAAAAGAACATGTTCAAAGTAGGTGAGCAAGTTGCGGCTCGCGGTGTAACCGTAACCGATCATGAAGAAGGTCTAAGCCACGGCTTCAATCCCTATGGAGCCTTCGGCAACAAACGCGAGAGAGTCACCATAATCGAGGACGGTATACTCAAAGAGTCGATTAGTGACATTTTTACAGCCAGGAAGACAGGGGTCTTAAATAAGAACACAGAACGGAGCGAGCATTACGGCGAGGTTGCAATTCCCCGCATGTCGACCACCTACCTCCAACTAAGCAAAGACATGATACTCGACGAAGAGTTGCCGTCATCTTCGCCAGCTAGCGTTCAGCAGCTCCTTAAAAGTCACGGAGTGTTCGAAAAGTACAAAACAATCTATTACCTAATAGGAAGCAACGGTGGCCAAGTCTCAACTAAGACCGGAGACTTTATGTTTGGTAGCCACTACACCTATGAACTGACGGCCGACGGTGTATCTGCCACTAAGCCAGTCTCGTTTAGCGGTAATGTCCTCGAGGCATTAAAGGCAATTGAGTTCGGAGTCGGTAAGCTTGCCAAAGAAGGGCCTGGCATATGTGGCAAAAACGGCCAAAGCGTATACGTCAACGACGGCGGTCATGAGCTGATATTCTTCAGGAAAACGAAACACGTGAGTATAGCCTGATGAACAGCGCCCATATAACCAATGAGATAATTCCTGCACTTCAGGCTGCAGCCGAAATCGACACGTACCAACTCAATATTACGGTAAACCATATGGTTAAGAGCGGCTTTATCAATAGCGACTTTGGGGGAATTTACCGACCCGTCATCAATGCAAAAACCGAGGGTGTAGAGTTTCGCGTAGCTTTACAAGACGGAAGATCGAGTGTTGGCTCGGCGCCACTCGGCATTAAGCCCGAGGAGCTGTTGGCACAGATTATGGCTTCGGCACACCAGTCTGCCGATCCGATTGTGTTTGCTAGTAAGACCGAGGGTCTACCCATGGTCAAGTTAGTTGACGAAGCAATCCACAATGTCCTCAACAGCAACCCTGAAGAAGTCAGTAAGTTAACCAAGGAGCTACAATCCCAACAGCTCATGCTGGGCCACGAATTAGTAGCCGGTGGCGTGAAGCTCATATCCCAACAAAGACGGTTAATTTCTTCAATCGGCGTAGATATGAGTGAATCGACGACACGCCAATCAATGTTCGCCTACTATGAAGACCGTTTGGGAGTAGGGTTAGCCAAACGAAGCTTCTTCACGCCAGACAAGCTCAAGGAGTATAGCACTACCATGTCTGACTATATGAGACAGTTGACAGCAACACCAGCCAAGCTTGCTAGTGGCCGCTATCCAATCTTGCTTGACGCACAAGAGGGCTGGGGACTATTAAACAAGTTTGTATTGGGCAACCTAAATGGTCGCACTATTGACGCTGGACAGTCTCGCTTCAAACTAGACGATTTCAAAAAGTCGCGTGCTATTGCGCACCCCGGGCTAACACTGCACTATAACCAGCGCAAAGCCATGAGTACAGAAAGCTTTAACTTCAGTACCCAGGGAGTACCATCACAAGAATTTACCCTGATTCAAGACGGGCAGTTAACCGAACCTATATGTAATTTACAAATTGCAAAAAAGCTAGGGTTTAGAGCCCGAGCGCTCACTAGCCTTGTCTCGATGGATGTCGACCAGAGAAGCTATGATGATTTTATATCAAAGAACCCTACTTTTATTCTCGTGTTCGGCGTTATGGGCATACACACTGCTAAGACAGAGTTGGGGCACTACTCTCTTCCGGCACCCGACGCGCTCTTGATTCGAGATGGTGTGGTAGTTGGGCCAGTCAGCTGCATCTTATCGGGCAACTTTTTCGATGTACTTATGCAGCCATCTACCGAGTTCATAGATGCATCACATATGTTTGAGTACCCTGCCCTCACGTTTGAAACCCAAGTAACGGTTAAATAATAAAAGGAGAGGGCCCAGGATTGCTCCTGAGCCCGTTTACCCTCCTACGATGCTGGCCTATGGCTAGCTTGGATAGCCATCGCTTTGGCTAGTGCACTATTCCCTTGCACTAGGGTCGCTGCCATTGGGTATCAGGCTGCAGCGAGGTGACTCAGTGAGTCTGCCGTGTAGGTGCTACGGGGTCTCCTCGTCGAGATCCCAGACCGGCTCATCCCCTCCGCTGTACAGCACTTCGATGATGAAATCGACGTCGCTGTACTTGTCGGGTTGAGCAACCAGCCAGGCATAGAGTCGGTTGATATCCTCGAGTGAACCGTCCGGGTCCAAGGCCGGGAGCTCCGAGCTGTCGCGCTGACGCAACACGTAGTTCGCCAGCTTGAGCGTGCCGTCCTCGAACAGCTCCCAGTCGATGTACTCATCGAGCTGGTCGAACTCGCCGCCCACAAGGTTCCAGCACACCACAAGCCGGATTGCGTCCTCGCAATCAGCGGTGGCGCCGTACTCCTTGGCCAACTCACGGAACTGCTGCTCGGTGAGGGGACCCTCATGGGAAGACCAAAGCGTTTCGAACATAACTTCCTCCAGGTGCTTGGCGTAGGGCTCGCCACGATTCTTCCCTACCTGAATGCTTACGTATGTGAGCACTCAGGTAGGGGCCGAAGTATTACCACTTCGGCCGGTGAATTCCGGATTCTCCTAGTGCTTCAATGGTAGCCAACCATCTTCACACAGGCCTTCCGGTCTAGCCCTTCCAGGCGTCCCCTCGCACTACACAGAGCTGTTTTCTCTCAGTGTATGTAGCACGCCGCATGTCACCACACGGATTACCCAGGGTTGGGTAAGCGAACCTACTCTACACGAGTGGCTCAGTCACGATCTCGATTCGCAGCACATGTTCGTACTGCTTGAACCGAAAAACCGCTTCCTCGCCATCGCGCAGCTCACGCTCCATGACTGCCCGGATAATCGGAACGCCAACCCCGTTTCGGGAATTGAGCGCAGCCTGGAGGAGTGGAATCGGGAGTACCGCCTCGAGGACGGTTGCATGGTGCTCGCACACCAACTCCTTCACCCGCTCAACGTTCGGAACGGTCTCGCTGACCTCGACGATCTTGCAATCGCCGCCGAACGCCCGCTGCAGGACGCTGATCTGCGCTTCCTCGGCTGGATGCCGGGTCAGACGCAGAATGGTTTCTGCCATTTCACCTCCTTTGTAGTGGTGATCGCTTATTACCCTGGTACCTCCAGGGGAACGCACATGGCCTCTTCTGAGCTTAGAGCCCAGCCACAAAGCTCGAATCACTTCGAGCACTCTGGTCGGGGATCGAGAGGAGCTAACCCCTCTCGACCCGATTACGATGCCAGTCTATAACTAGCTCAGACAGCCGTCGCTCGGCTAGTGCACTATGCCCCTGCACTGGGGTCGCTGCCATTATGTTGCCTGGCTGCAGCGAGGTGACTCTTTCGAGCCTGCCACGGACCGAAGCCCTAGGGCTTGCCGCAACCCCTGGGGAGGAGCAACGTGTCGCCCTTCTTGAACTGCTCCTTCCCGTACACGGCACTGCGCTCGATGATCAGCCGCCGCCACGAGTGGAGGTCGTCACCCTCCGGCTTCGTGGTCTTGGCGAACTCGTCGAGCGTCAGGGCCGTCTGCAGCTTCACCTCCGTGTTGCAGCTGTAGCGGTCGTTGAGCGAATTGCCGTTGAGTGCGTGGGTGATCTTCCCACACGCGGCAGTCGAAACGACCAAGATGGACAGGAATACCGCAGTAACCGCGCGGTGCCGATGGGTGTGCATGGTGGTAGCCATCTTTAACGCTCTATTTAACAAGCTCTAAAGATGACTACCACTCCCAATATGTTTTCAATTTCCTGTTTCGCCTTAGTTTAGGCTCATCAGCGCACGCCACTACGTGCGGACAGGACCCAGCTTGGAGCGGATCCACAAACTGGGTTGCGCAGTGCCCGATTGGGCTTGAAGGCCACATTGCGCTGGCCCGCTCTGTTTTGGCGGTCGTGAGCTGGACCGTAGCGATGTATAGTGGGCTTCTTTTTCTCGCCCATCACACTTCTGTTGCCAAGCCCTCGCTAAAGGACTCCGGAATCCTCCTTACGG
>CAZNJX010000008.1:11654-19128 GCA_964573585.1 uncultured Candidatus Saccharibacteria bacterium | reverse complement strand
ACATAGCTCCAGTTTAATCCTTGCGAAAGTGTCGGAGGAACTGAGGCTTAGTATACCTAACCTGGGCCAACCTATTGACAAAGGTGTAACAGTTTCGTAACCTGTTAAACATAAGAATAATTAAGGAGATAACAATGCCATATCAGCACACCAACTCAAAAGGTCAGACGTACATTCTGCACCGCCAAGAAGTCACCCTTAAAGGTGGCCGCTTACAGACCATTTACTACTTTGCTAAGGAAGCTAAGCCAACGGCTATCGACGAGATCCCAGAGGGTTACATTGTGATCGAGAACACACGAACCGGCTTGCCAATTCTTAAAAAAGGCTAAACTAGCCTTAGTGTAGTCCAAATCAAAAGAGCCCCTACTTTAAGGGGCTTCTTTTGTTAAGGGCGACTTTATTTATAGGAGCAAATCCGCTATATTGAGCTAGTCTTGTGCGTTCATGCGGGCCCGTAGATCCCTATCATACGATAGGGCAAAGCAGTGGTTACCGTATCATCCGATACGGCCATGTCGAATGACATGGGAGCACCTTAAGTGTAGAATAATCCATTATGTACTATGTTTATTACTTAGTGATGAGTAATGGTCAGATATACACTGGTTCAACCTCGGATCCTAAACGCCGCCTAGCAGAGCATAGTAGAGGGAATGTAGCGACAACCAGAAAATACCTGCCCATTAGCCTGATAGGTTATGAAGCCTATCAGTTAAAATCTGATGCGCAGAGACGCGAGAAGTTTATGAAGACAACTGAGGGTAAGCGATTGTTTCGCCAGCAGTATCGTGACAAACTTCGAGCACAAAGTGAGGGCCCGTAGCTCAGTGGTTAGAGCAGTCGGCTCATAACCGATTGGTCGCTGGTTCAAATCCAGCCGGGCCCACCAAAGCAATAATCATGCTGCCTAAACAGACACTCATTACAGGTGTCTGTTTTTGCCTTCGTAGGGTTTCTGCTCCAAGTCAAGGGTGTCGCTCGCTGCCGCTCTTGTACTCCATAAGTATGAGGCTTATGATGAAGAAAAGAGGAGAGGGGTTGAAAGAGTCAATCGAAAAGCAGCTCGTCGGGGCAGAAGCGTATTACTACACAGCATTTATGTCGTGCTTGTGTCTTCCAGACATATGTGGATACCTTGATAATGGATCGTTACATTCGAAGCCACGCTATATGAAATGGTTCCAGACGTACGCTTCAGAATACATGGGCAACCTTACAGCAGAGGAGGCATATGCGATGCGTTGCGTTATCCTTCATAATGGCTCGACCTCAACTGATCAGTACCTTGCGGGAAGCCCAAACTCTTCAATTATCCTCGATAAATATGTACTTACTGTGAACAATTCCTCCCATATGAACCGATTTAACAATTGCAGTGTAGATGGCGTTCTATTGGAGAACATGGTCGTATTTAATGTCACTAACTACTGCCACGACATGCTGCGAGCGGTCTCTGATTGGGAACTGAAGAACGGAAAGAAGCTTGATGACTATGATCAGGTATTTAAATTTCACGATGGCTCTCTAGACCTAGGGTTTGTGCATATTTCCTAGCGAACCTTATGTTCTGTCCAGTGGGCCTCTTTCGTTATCTTCTAAAAACTTCTGCAGTCTTCCTGCTACCTGGCGTCCACTAGGCATTTGGAGCGGACAAGTGCTGAAGTTATAATAAAACAAGCATCTTGCAGGTGTTAAAAAAGCAGCTATTTTACATCGGATGAGAGACAGGAGGTCGTGGTGCCACCTATTGAGTCTGATCCACGAGTGGAACAGAAGCAGTTGCCTTGTGGTTGTGCGGTCGTTCTGGCAGTTCAGCAACAAGCACCGTGCCGTCACAACGCAGGTCAGTATCCGCGCGGCGAGTTGGATCTTGAACAAGTGCCTTGTGGGTGCGACGAAGACACTGCTTGTGATCGTTGCAATGAACATCGCTTCGTCTTCAAGCATCGACACCACTGCTAGTTACGGGGTGGGGCACAGGGCTCCACCCCTCCAGGCGATCTAGGGATACCTAGGTCGCTTTTGTGTTAAGATGAAGTCATGAGTGGAAAAGTAGTTCAACCACCAGATATTATCACCTTAAGTGAGCCGACTATCTTTCTTGCCGGACCTATCCAAGGGGCTTTGGACTGGCAAGCGTCTGCTACAGAGCTTATCCATAAGTTGTCACCCAAAACCAACATTGCTAATCCAAGGCGCGAATATCTGGATGGTGAGTTTGTGTACGCTAAGCAAGTGGACTGGGAAACACACTTTCTGA
Organism: uncultured Candidatus Saccharibacteria bacterium; assembly: GCA_964573585.1. Taxonomy (GTDB): domain Bacteria; phylum Patescibacteriota; class Saccharimonadia; order CAILAD01; family JADZBC01; genus CAYPSN01. The sequence continues at coordinate 16,865 of CAZNJX010000008.1, read as the reverse complement.
ACCTGGCATCTCGCAACGGGGTGATTCTATTCTGGCTAGCCAAGGAACACACCCATAATCCTGAGCGCGCCTACGCTCAGACAACCAGATTTGAGTTGGCGGAATGGAAGGTCAAGCACGAGCGAGACGGAGTCAAGCTAGCATTGGGGATCGAGCCTGGGTTCAGTAACGAGCGCTACATTCGCAGGCGCTTTGAACAAGACTGCCCAGGTATGACGGTGTCGGCTACCCTTGAAGCTACATGTAAAGATGCAGTCAGGCTACTGGACGACCGATAAGAGACTTCTTGTAATGGCTCGACTGCTTGTAGTACGATGGTACGCTTTATGAAGTTAATTACACTAAACATATGGGGCGGGCGAATATTGGATCCATTCTTAGGCTTTGCACAAACGAAGCTGCAAGAAGCCGACATTATTTGCCTGCAAGAAGTCTTGTCGGCCACAGAAGCGTTGCCGGGCGCGGAGGTCTGCACCAATACCCTCGAACAACTTCTTCCACTGATGGGCGATTACCGGTTTGTGTACAACTCAAACGTGGTTGATAAGCTGACATCCAGGATATCCCAGCCAGGCTTGCGTTATGGTAACGCGATCTTTGTACGCAAGAGCTTGCGGTTGCGAGCCAGCCAAAACCACTACATAGTCAAATATCCGGGCGATAGCTTTGATTTGGAAGGTGGTGAAGACCACCCGCGGGCTTTGCAGGTGGTGCAATTGACGGACGCATGGGGCCAAGAGTTCGCAGTTGCCAATTATCATGGCTACTGGAGCAACGGACCCAAGACAGATGACGCTACGCGCATTGAACAATCTCGGCGCATCAGGCAGGTATTGCACACTATTGGCGAAGACTACATTCTGTGTGGCGACTTTAACCTCCTGCCGTCCACTCAGAGTTTAGCAATACTTACGGAAGGCCTAAGCGATATGGTGGAGAAGTATGGACTGCCAACTACTCGTTCGAAGCTATATAAACGCATCGATTACGCGCCATTCGCGGACTATGTGCTTACGTCCTCTGGAGTACAAGACGTTGGCTTTAGCGCCCTAGAAGACGTGGTATCGGATCACTTGGCATTGCAGCTAGAGTTTGAGCTTCGGTAAACGAAAAGACCGCCCACTAGGACGATCTTTTCGTCTCGGTGAACGGGTCAATGAGGTAAACTTCTGGGCTTGAGCCACACGTGATCATCGACGTTGCCGACGACACAACCAGTGCTAGCAATGCGCCGACTTGCTTCATCGGTTATGGCAACACAGAAGTCCTTGAATTGCTTAAGGCGTTTAGGCGGAACGGGTCGACCTTGGATTATGTCGTCTGCCGTGCTGCATAGAGTGCCGACATAATCCACGAAGTCCATCCTGCCACGCAGTTGGTGGGCAACGTCTATAATGATTGACTCTCTAGCCAGGTCATCACTGATCATCACGGCTATTCAGTCTCCCTAACGTGTGCGGTTGGACCGATTACATCCATAGCGGCTGCGGCGAAGTCATCTGCGCACTCCACCGCAAACGCTCCCATTCCAGGCCGCTTACTCGATTCCATGTCTTCGGCGTAGTACGTACGAATTGCACGAACCATTCGAGGCCACTCGGGCAGCTGGGTGATGTCTGTCTGCTGGCATTGCTCTCTGAGCTCGCGAATCTGCTTGTCGCGCGCTGCGGCTGTCGCCTCCCTGCGCGAGATACTTGCCCTGGCCTCGGCCAGTGCTTCCAGGCTCTCTAGTGTCACTCTGGACGAATAGTCAGAGAGGAACATCAGACGTTGATAAAGAGCTAGCTCGTCTTCTGAAAGCCATTGCTCCAGGAACTGATCATCTTTCGTGATCTTAGTCACGATTACCTCCAATAGGTTCGCCCATCGGCTTCGTTGTGGTGGCAGCAAAGTCATTGCAGCCACAGAAACAGAGGGTACATGCTGCATCTCCGAGTGGACATCTGTGCTGGAGCCTCTCATGGCCACAGTTTTTGCACAACGTGTTATCTGACATTGCTCTCCTTGTATAGGTGCTGGTGGGCTCATAGCCCACCCTGAGTATCGAACCAGCATATTATGTTACTGAAGGTAATATTTTGCAAGCGTAAGCCCCGCCCGGTACCTCGAACCTGGTATAATAAAGAAGATAAGAGGAACTTGCGCACCATGACCATGCCAATTGACCTTGTGCTAGTACGCCACGGACAGTCGGAGCACAACTTGGCCGCGCATAGGGCACGCAGTGGCGATGAGAGCCTCTACACTGCAGAGCTGCGCACGCGTCATGACTCGCAGCACCGCCTAACCCCCAAGGGACGCCGGCAAGCGGTTCAGGCAGGTGACTGGATGCGTGCTCATGACTACCCGCAATTCGATAGAAAATACGTCTCGTCCTACACGCGGGCGATGGAAACGGCCGGGCTCCTAAAGCTCGACGGCCCAGAATGGATGATAGACCCGCTTTTGCGAGAGAGGGAATGGGGTGAGCTAGGCAACATGACACCCGATGAGCGCTCCAAGCATGCAGAGGTTTCGCTGCGCGTTCACGATACCGACCCGTTCTACTGGGTTCCGCCTAACGGGGAATCAATTGCTCAGGTTACTATTCGCTTGCGCTCGGTGCTGGACACACTGCACCGCGAGTGTTCAGAAAAGAAAGTCGTAATCGTCTGTCATGGTGAGGTGATGGCGGCTTTTCGGTTCATATTGGAGCGCATGACAATTGAGCGTTGGACAGAATTTAAGGGCTCAACGAAGCCAGGGGACAAGATATATAACTGTCAGATATTGCACTATACGCGTAAGAACCCAGCATCGGGTGAGCTTTCGCCGCATCTTGACTGGCTTAGTTCTATTAGTCCAACTGACGAATCGAATAGTAGTGAAGGCTGGACGAAGATTGTCCGCCACCGCTATACGGGCGAGCAGCTTTTGCAGGCTGCTGAGTCCGTCACGCCTTTGTTCCCCGACCAGGATGGTTATTAACATGACGCATTGGTTGCTGGTAAGCTCGTCTGATAACTTTGAAGTCTCACGGGGTCGTGGCTTTGACACAGCTGGCATGAAGACTCGTTGGCGCAAAGCCGCGGGCGAGGTGCGCGTAGGTGACAGTGTGTTCTTTTATCTCACCGGGGTTAAGGCAATTGGTGGTGAGGCTAGCGTAACTGGCCCAGCCTATGAGGACTACGAGAAGATTTGGGAGTCCACCAAGCCAGGCGAAGTCTATCCCCACCGATTCCCAATTAGCCTGGTGAAGGCGCGCGCCAAAGGCGATTACCTACCGGTGATAAGCTTCTTGGATCACTACGAATACGCCAGGCGCTGGCCGGTTAAGAACTGGACGTTAGCGTTTCAGGGGAATGTGCATAGGCTGGGTGAGGCTGATTACCAGCTGATTCACGACTTACTATAGTGGCTATGCCTGGCTTGCTAGGTGGGTTTGAGCTCTTCTGGCTATCTTGAGAGAGGTCGACTCTTCAACCAAGCATGCCGTGGCCCAGGGTAACGGAACGTGTTACTAAGTAGCTTATGCTACAATGAATCTGATATGCGCACACGAATCAATTACTCTCGAATTGCTTTTTGGCTTGGCCTGAGCCTGGTGCTTTATATATTCTTTCTTTTGATCGTGGAGGGTGGCAAAAGCTATCAACTGCACGACAAGGCCGATAGGATTAACGCGGAGATTAGCCAGTTGGAATCTTCGACTGAATTGCTCGAATACAAGATTGCCTACTATACGACCGATGTGTACAAAGAACGCTTGGCGCGCGAAAAGCTAGGCTTACAGTACCCGGGCGAATCTGTCGTGATAGTGCGCGGCTCTAAGCCAGAACGCAGCACTACGTCGCTCCAGTTGGATCAGGCTCAGTCGCCAGTGCCGAGTTCTAACTTTCAGGCCTGGCTAGAGTTTTTGTTTGGTAATAAGGACTAGGCTTGATTTTTGGGCTGTAAGGCGGTACAATGTTACATGCTGATAACGCGGGGTAGAGCAGTCTGGTAGCTCGTCGGGCTCATAACCCGGAGGTCGCAGGTTCAAATCCTGCCCCCGCCACCAGTTCATTTTGCACTTCAACATCCAGAATCCCGTTTGGGATTCTTTCTGTTTGCGCACAAAGCCTCACATTACGATTCAAAATATGATTTTGAATCGGGATTTAGAGTAGAAAGCTTGAATCGGAGCTAGATGCAAAGAGAGGTGAAAACAAGGGTAGATTAGTGTAAACTAGTCTCGTTAGGCTGAGTAGCTCAGTTGGTTAGAGCGCGGGACTCATAAGCCCGAGGTCGGTGGTTCAATCCCACCCTCAGCCACCAGTTTCATTATTTCAAGAAGGCTCCGCGAGAGGGTCTTTTTTGTTATGGTTGAGCTTCAAGTGATGTTAGTATATCTTGTTGGTAGTGTTGTCTAGCTCAAGGGAGCACCATGTATATTCAAGAGTGGGAAGCGCAAGTTGGTAAGGGGTACTCAAACGAACCTGAACTTACGCTCGTCATTAGCGGTCTGTGTCCGGTCTGTCAGCAAGTCGACAGATATAGCAGCTCTGCATTAGAGGTCACAGAGAGGCTTGTCACCACTGGTGATAAGGAGATATTGGCTTGGGCAATTGGAAGAGCTACGGACAAGTTCGTTTGCAACAACTGTGGAGTTGCATCTATAGTTCCACCTCGACAAGCAGAGCTCTTTCAAGAGATTGTTGAACAAACGCTTACTCCGAGGTGGTTTGATTATGCAATTAGCCAGCTCGGTTGCGAGGTGGTAGAGCGCACAGCATCGGGTCCAGATGATTACTCCTATACCTACAGGGGCTATCGGTTTTCTGACGTGTCCGGGACATATAGAGATGCCTTTGGTTTCGATGGTGGATAGGAGGTTGGCTAGCTGAGTAAACGCATTTTTTGCAGGTACGGCAAACACAAAGATTTGTGGGTTCCAAGGCGATTCGAGAGTTGCGACTTTCGGGTCGCTTCTTTCGTTAAAACCGAATATGTAAGGCAGCAGCATGATTCCTGGTACAATAAAGCTAATGATTGATAGGCTTAATACACACTTACGCAAGACTGGGCTGTTGCCCGATGATGCTAGTATCATCGTGGCTGTTTCTGGCGGCGTGGATTCGGTAGTACTACTGGATCTATTACGTGAATTGCAGGCGGAGTATGGTTGGAGTATTGCGGTGGCGCACTTGGATCACAAAGTTCGCTCCACCTCGGCTGACGACGCCCAGCTGG
>CAZNJX010000008.1:0-11644 GCA_964573585.1 uncultured Candidatus Saccharibacteria bacterium | reverse complement strand
GTTGCCCCAGGTGCCGCAGGTCAGCGTGACGACGCCCAGCTGGTGGCGGATTTGGCGCGTGCATATGACTACAAGTATTATTTAGGCCAGTTGGGTGGCGGCGAAACGCGCGAGGCCGCACTGCGCCGAGCTCGCTATGACTTTCTAGAATCAATTCGTACAGGGCATGGCGCTGACTGGATTGTAACCGCGCATCACCGCGATGATCGGATTGAAACTTCGGTATTTAACACTATTCGCGGGGCTGACCGCTATGGCATGACAGCACTGCGCCCAAAGCGCGGTCACGTGGTGCGGCCACTGTTGCCGTTTCGTAAAGGCGACTTGATCGCTTACGCGCACACGCATGGGCTTGGGTTTGTGGAAGACGAGACTAATCTCGATCAGCGCTACAGTCGCAACTTTGTGCGTCACACGCTCTTGCCCCTAGCCTCGACCATGAACCCGAGCTTCCAATCAGACTATTTGGCGTCGCTTGATAGACTCGAGACACTCAATGGCGTGATCGAGACGAGCATCGAAGAGCTGTTACGCTATTTGGACGCTGGCAGTGATGGCGATACGCTACGGCTTAGTCGGTTGGGGTTTGGTAAGCTGGCTCCCGAAGTACAGCTGAATGTGCTGGTCTACATTGGTCGTAAGCTTTGCCCAGGGATTGGGTTCTCGACTGCCAATTTAGCCGAAGCCCAACACTACTTAACACATGCTAAAACCGGTACACGCAAACTGATTGGCGGAGTGCTTGCCTTGGGGCGAAGTTATGACAAGCTGGTGTTTGCGCCCACTCGGGAGACGGACGGGGAGACAAAGGCTTCGGGTACGATGATGCCGCTGAGCGCTGGCGGACATGAGTATGGCCGCTTTTTGCTGAGTATGAACCTACAGCCCGCTACGCAGCCATATGCGACGGTGCGGCTTAAGCCAGGGCGGTATTATGTACGAAACCGCCTCAAAGGTGATAGAATATACCCTGTTGGCTTGAGTGGGTCCAAAAAACTCAGTGACGTCTTTATAGATAGCAAAGTGCCGCGCGATCAGCGAGACACCTGGCCAGTGATAGTAACGGCTCAGAACGAAGTTGCTTGGCTACCTGGTTTGGCCATTGATAGAAGACATACCGTGGACGAAACTCAAGCGCATTATTATGTAACTTGTGAGGTGCTATGAAAAAGATTCCTAAGAATATTCTGTACTCGATCATCATGATAGCCGTGTTGATTGTTGCCGTGGTGGCGTTTTCTAACACCACGCCGAAACCGACCGAAGTCTCTCTGAGTCGCGTGGTCGACCAGGTGGCTAAGGGCGAGGTTGAGGCTATTAGAGTCTCGGGCGATAAGCTAACCATTACGCTCAAGGACGGCACAAAGGCTACGAGCATCAAAGAGCCCAACACAAGCCTTAAGGACTACGGTCTGGACTACAATAAGGTCAAGGTGGAGGTCGACAACGCCGATAATAGTACGGGGCGCTGGTTTGATATTGTGCTTACCCTTTTGCCCATTGCCATTATCATTGGCTTCTTCTACTTCATGATGCGTCAGGCGCAAGGGTCGAACAACCAAGCCATGAGCTTTGGCAAAAGTCGAGCACGAGTGTTTGGGCTCGAAAAGGGTAAGTTTATGTTTAAGGACGTTGCTGGTGCGGTTGAGGCCAAACAAGAGTTGCAAGAGATTGTTGAGTTTCTGAAGTACCCAGCTAAGTTTGAGGCGTTGGGTGCCAAGATCCCTAAAGGTGTGCTGCTGTTTGGTAGCCCGGGTACTGGCAAAACCCTGTTGGCGCGCGCTGTAGCAGGCGAGGCTGACGTGCCGTTCTTTAGTATCTCGGGTTCGGAGTTTGTAGAAATGTTTGTTGGTGTGGGTGCCAGTCGCGTGCGAGACTTGTTTACCAAGGCTAAGAAGAACGCGCCTTGCATTATCTTCATTGACGAGATCGACGCGGTTGGCCGCCAGCGTGGTACCGGCATGGGCGGTGGCCATGACGAACGCGAGCAAACGCTTAATCAGATACTTGTAGAAATGGATGGGTTTGAGCAGGGTACTAATGTGATTGTGATCGCCGCGACCAATCGACCTGACGTGCTTGACCCAGCCTTGTTGCGCCCTGGTAGATTTGATCGCCGCGTAACGCTTGATAAGCCGGACATGAAAGCGCGCGAGGAGATCTTGGGGGTACACACAACCAAGAAGCCGTTGGCTAGCGACGTCGACCTTAAGCAGATTGCGGCTAAAACCCCAGGTGTTTCGGGGGCTGACTTGGCCAACATTGCTAACGAAGCTGCTATTTATGCAGCGCGGCATGACCGCAAGAGGATTACGCAGTACGACATGAATGAAGCGGTCGAAAAGATCGCCCTAGGGCCTGAGCGCAAAAGCCATATTCTCAACGAGAGAGAAAAGGCAGTAACTGCTTACCACGAAGCCGGGCACGCCTTGCTATCTCATCTGCTACCTCTGTGCGACCCTGTTCACAAAGTATCAATTGTATCGCGTGGTATGGCCGGTGGTGTTACCTGGAGTCTGCCGCTCGAGGACAAGCATTACCACTCAGTTGCTGATTTCAAGGACGACATGGCCATGGCGCTTGGCGGTAGAGTAGCCGAAGAGGTGATTTATGGCGATGTAACCACCGGTGCGGAAAGTGACTTGAAACACGTTAACGCTATTGCTCACGCAATGGTGACCGAATACGGCATGAGCCCCAAGTTATCGAACCAAGTGTTTAATAGCTCGCAAGGGACACCGTTCTTGGGTCGTAGCTTCGGCGAGGGTCGTCAGTATTCCGAGGCTGTCGCTGCCGAAATTGACACCGAAGTTGCTAAGCTGGTGGCTGAAGCAACTAATAAGGCACGTAAAGTCATTAGCGAGAACAAGGCTCAGCTAGAGAAGATTGCCAAAAAGCTCATTGAAGTTGAAACCCTAGAGGGTAAGGCGTTTGCCCAGTTGTTTGAGGCTGTTGACGAAAAGGCACCGAAGAAGAAGGGCAAGACCGCAGAGGCCTAGTCTTACCAGGGGTCACACAGGCGGGTATTTATATGGCAGATGTAAATAAGACCACCATTCAGTCTTATGAAAATAATATTCAAGCCTATATTGAGGGCACTCCACGAGAAGTGTCCGATTTTATAGTAGTGTGGCTCACAAAATCGCTAGATGGACTGAGCCTAGATGCCCGTATACTAGAACTTGGTACGGCATTTGGTCGCGACGCAGACTACATTGAGGAGCTTGGCTACCATGTTGAGCGCACTGATGTTACCAAGGGTTTTATCGACCTCTTACAATCTAGGGGTAAAAAGGCAGAGTATCTAAACGCCCTCACCGATGAATTGGGTGGATCATATAATCTAATACTAGCTAATGCGGTGCTTTTACATTTTTCGCGCGACCAAGCGAGAACGATCGTGCACAAGGTATTCGACGCTTTAGTTCCTGGCGGTAAATTTGCGATGACTCTTAAGATCGGTGACGGTGAGGTATGGTCGAGCGAGAAGCTCAATGCACCACGATACTTCTGCTATTGGCAAGAGCACGGTGCGCGCGAGTTACTTGAACAAGCCGGTTTTACAGACATAACCATTACTACTGACCCCAGTAAGCACAATGGTGTGGAGTGGATGGCTATCATATCGACTAAGCAAGCGGCCGATGTACCAGACGTAAGCGCCTGAGCCTGGTATAATACGGAGCGTGAAAAACATTATTGGCAAACTCAATAAGCAGCGTACGCTGGGTGCAGCTGCTTTCCTCATCTCGCTCTCATACCTCCTAAGCCGTCTTTTAGGCCTGGTGCGCGACCGCTTGTTGGCGAGTAACTTTGGGATCGGTCCAGCCACCGATGCCTACACAGCTGCCTTCCGCATACCTGATTTACTCTTTACACTGCTGGTGTCAGGCGCCTTTGCCGTGGCCTTCATACCCGTGTTTGTTGGTTATCTGGAAAAGGATAAGGAGAAGGAAGCCTGGGAGGTCGCCAACATTCTGTTAAATGGCATTATTCTGGTTACAACCGTCTTTGGTATCGTCGCTTGGATCTTTGCCGTACCGCTTGTAACCCTGATTGCTCCAGGGTTTGATGATGCCCAGTTGCAGCTAACGGCCAACCTCACCCGGATTATGCTGGCTACGCCGCTGCTCTTTGGTCTAGCCAACATCTTTGGTGCTATCCAGCAGTCATACAATCGGTTCGTTGTCTTTGCGCTGGCGAGCGTGTTCTATAATGTCGGTATCATCGTCGGCATATTGTTTTTAAGCGACCTGACCACACCAGCAATTTACGGTGTGGCTTGGGGTGTCGTAGCGGGTACTGCGCTGCAGGCATTGATGCAGTTTGGCGGCGTATTGGCACTTGGCTTTCGTTACAGCTTTAATCTGCGCTTTAGCCATCCGGCAATTCGCAAGATCGTGGGTTTGATGATCCCGCGCTCACTTGACCTTGGGATCGATCAGTTCCACGTTATTATCGAGACAGCGATTGGCTCACACTTAGCTGCGGGTAGCTTAACTTCGTATTACTACGCCAATAACTTACGTAACGTGCCCATGGGCTTGTTCGGTGGCGCGATTGCTACCGCGGCTTTTCCCCGTTTAATTCGTGCCGCTAAGTCTAAGGATGGCTCGCGCCTACCATCCGCAATTGTTCGTAACATCGGTCTGGTTATATTCCTAACTGTTCCAGCAGCGGCGATTGCCATTGTCATGCGCGGCTACATCGTACGTTTGTTATTTGGCTTTGGCGACCAGGTTACAGCCGACGCCCTTGGCTGGTTGGCTCTCTCGATTGTGTCCCAGAGTGTGTTCTTTTTGATCGCGCGGGTGTTTTATTCGCTCGAAGACACCAAGACACCGTTGTTTGCTAGTTTGGCCTCGATCGTGCTTAACATTGGCTTGAGCATAGTTTTGTCTAAAGTGTTTGGTGTTTCTGGCCTAGCTATGGCACTGTCGATCACTACCACGGTCGAGCTGATTGTCCTCATGCTGTTGTTGCGCCGCAAGATTGGTCGCTATGGTCTGGTGTCAATCTTCTCGCAGGGGGTTCGTGTCACACTCGCGTCGTTGTTGATGGCAACGGTGATGTACGGCCTGGTAAGTCGGGTCCTGCCATTGTTGCGCGGCGATGCTGGCTTTATGGTGGTGGGTACTAAATTTGCGATTATCTCAGCTGGTGGACTAGCCGTATACTTTTTGGCAGCCAAGGCTCTTAAAGTGGGTGAAACAGATATGGCTCTAGGTTCGTTTGAACGTCTCAAAGGAAAGCTACGATCATTCCATGGATAAGACACGCAATTTTTGCATCATTGCTCACATCGACCATGGCAAGAGTACGTTGGCCGATCGCCTCATAGAAGTCACTGGCACGGTTGAGCGACGTGATATGCAGGCGCAGCTGCTTGATAGTATGGATTTGGAGCGCGAAAAGGGTATTACAATTAAGCTTCAGCCAGTGCGGATGCAGTGGCGAGACTACACGCTTAACCTCATTGATACGCCCGGGCACGTCGACTTTAGTTATGAAGTGTCGCGCAGCTTGGCTGCTTGTGAGGGTGCACTTTTGGTCGTTGACGCGGCGCAGGGCATTCAGGCGCAAACGCTTGCTAATGTCTACCTGGCATTGGAAGCAAATCTGGCAATCATCCCTATTCTGAACAAGATTGATCTGCCAGCGGCCGAACCCGAGCGTGTCGCGGCCGAAATATCATCGCTCATTGGTTGCGAAGCTAGCGACATTATCCGCGTTTCCGCTAAGGAAGGCACGAACATCGAGAAGGTGCTAGACGCAGTGGTGGAGCATGTGCCCGCGCCGCGTGGTGAGGAAGCCAAGCCACTGAGGGCTCTAATATTTGACTCAGTTTACGACGAGTATCGCGGTGTTATTCTCTACCTCAGAGTGGTAGATGGCAAGCTCGGTTCTGGCCAGACGCTTGGGCTGATGCGAAGCGGCAAGCAAGCCCTGGCTATCGAGACCGGCTACTTTAGTCCCCACAAGATTGCTGCACCGAGCATAGAGTGCGGGCAGATCGGCTACGTTGTTACGAACCTTAAATCAATCTCAGACGCGCGGGTGGGTGATACGGTCACCTTGGCCCGCGACCCAGCTAGTGAATCGCTACCAGGCTACAAGAAGGTTCGGCCGTTTGTTTATGCTGGCGTGTTTCCAAGCTCGGGCGAGGACTACCCGGCCTTGCGGGATGCGCTCGAGAAGCTCAAGCTCAACGATTCAGCGCTCGAGTATACCCCCGAAACTTCCGCAGTGCTTGGGTTTGGCTTCCGGCTCGGCTTTTTGGGTCTACTCCACCTCGACATTGTCAAAGAACGTTTGGAGCGTGAGTACAATCTCAGTCTCGTGATCACTAATCCGTCGGTAGATTATGAAGTCAGCACGACATCGGGTGACGAGCTGGTCATCAAAAACGCCGCTGACTTACCCGATGTAAGTCGGGTGGAGGAGATTAGAGAACCGTGGATTGCGGGCGAGATTGTTGTGCCCAGTCAGTACTTAGGCTCAGTCATTCAGTTGATTAACAACGCCCGCGGCATGCAAAAGAACCTAAGCTACATCGAAGAGTCGTTGTGTTTGGTGAGCTTTGAGGTGCCACTGGCCAACGTGCTGACCGATTTTTATGATTCGCTTAAAAGCATTACATCCGGTTATGGTTCGTTTAATTATGAAGTCTCAGACTATAGAGCCGAGAAGCTCGTGAAGGTTGATGTACTGGTGGGCGGTGAGCTCGTTGATAGCTTGAGCCTTATTGTACATCGCACGGAAGCCGAACGGCTGGGCCGCACCATGGTAGAAAAACTCAAGGAGGTTATTCCCCGCCAGCTGTTCGTTATTAGCCTGCAGGCTGCCATAGGTGGTAAGGTGATTGCGCGTGAGGATGTCAAAGCAATGGGCAAGAATGTAACCGCCAAGCTGTATGGTGGTGACGTAACGCGCAAGAATAAACTGCTCGACAAACAAAAGAAGGGCAAGAAGCGAATGAAGAAGATTGGCAAGGTCGACATTCCACCCGAAGCCTTTATGGTGTTAGTAAAACGTGACTAGTTTGGCTTGATAATCTGCCGAGCTAGGCCTATGCTAATTTGAGAGTGATAGCATCAATCTAGCACAACTTTACATTAACTACGGAGAGATAAAGCAATGACTGAAGCAGCAAAGCAAACAACCGCACCAGATAAGTATGTGGCCGTCAAAAAGGTTGACCCAGTTTCGATGGGTAAGTACTTAGGCGGTATTTATCTCGTTATATTCATGGTTGTGGGTATATTTATGATTATTGGCGGCATCGTCTCCCTGCTAATGGGCGAGTGGGAGCTGTTGTTGGTCGGCATCGGTGTTGCCACGATGGGGGCGGCATTCTATGCTGCCTTCGGCTTCGTGTTTGGGGTTATTGGTGGGCTCGCATATAACCTCGTTGCTTCTAAAACAGGCGGCGTGCGCATTGTCTTGGAGTAACCAAGCTGTCGAGAGACTGCTATTAGTACTACATGCACCTAAGTGCTAGAATGCGAGCTGTACGTGGCCAGCCGTCCCGCTAAGGATCGTCAGCCCACGAACTTGACAAGTGCACGTAGCGAGCAGACATAGGCGGTTTACATCTGTAATGTAGCGTGATACGATTATCCAATAAGGAGTGAGGTGGAATGGAAATCTTTGGACTTGGAATGGGCGAGCTCATTGTCATCGCTATTATACTGGTTCTTCTTGTGGGTGCAAAAAAGCTTCCTGAACTAGGACGAAGCATAGGATTGTTTGGTAAAGAGGTCAAAAAAGGCTTTGGACCAGAGGATGATGTGGCTTCAAGCAAGAAGAAAACTAAGTAACTTTTCTTTGAGGGATCTTCCTCTAGAGCTAGCTTACAAAAGAGGGTGACAACAGTCAGTATGTCTAAGGCGGATCAAGATATTAAGACTATACGAGAGCATCTCATAGAACTGCGCCGAAGGTTGTTCTGGGTCGCTTTAGTGTTTGGAATTGGCGCTGCTATTGGCTTTGCTGCTAACCAATCAATTATCAGGTGGCTTGTGAGGCCACTTGGGCAGTCTCTGTACTTCACGACACCATCTGGAGGTTTGGACTTTATATTCTCAATCTCGTGCATAGCTGGCCTACTGGTTGCCCTGCCGATAATTATCTTCCAAGTCGTTGAGTTTATTCGGCCTGCTCACTCCGGCTTGCAGAACCTCAAACCGTTAAGAATTGTTTTGCTTTCCACGGGCTGTGCTGCACTTGGGGTAGGCTATGCATACTTTATCGGCATCCCAGCTGCGCTACATTTTCTTATCAACTTTGCCGGTGACGAAGTCAAACCGCTCTTAAATGCCACCTCGTATATGAATTTCATCATTACCTACTTGGCTGGTGCTGCCTTGGTGTTCCAGATCCCGCTGTTGGTGGCAATTCGCAATAAGATTTCTCCTCTCAAACCAGGCGGACTATCCAAGTTGCAACGGCCAGTCATACTCGGTGCTGTTATTGGGGCAGGTATTATTACACCAACACCAGATCCAGTAAATCAAATGATGCTGGCGTTGCCGTTAATTATTTTATTCCAATGCACCGCGTTTTATTTCTGGCAGAAACGACTGAGTGCTGCACGCAAAGTGAAAAGGCGAACTTCAGGTTCTGAGTTGGCCACTACTTCAGAGGTAATACCGAGCTTGGATGTTCTTCCGACTTTGCAAACGGTTCCTCATGCCGGTGGAGCAGGCGCTTACAGCTTCGCACCGCCGTCATCAGACTCCATTCAGCGAGTTCGGCCTGCCATGCCACGCACACCCAAAGACCAACCAGAACGTGATGAGGATAGAGGCGACTTTGCTTTAGAAGGTGCCGTACACTCACAAGAATCCGTAAGTGCGAGCGTTTTTTACGATATACGACCACCTCTTCACCGGGCAGGCTGAGAAGCCCTAGCGCTTATGCTATAATAAGAGCCATCAGGAGGAGTGGCGTGTTAAAAAATGTTGCGATAGATATAGAAGCTGTTTTTGACAAGAAGGTGAGTCGCAAAGCCTTCTTGCAGCACGTCGGTATTGCAGCTTTAGGTGTGATGGGCGTTCAATCGTTATTGTCATCGGTACTCCATCCTAATGGTGTCAAGAAAAAGTCAACCAGTCTCAAATCAGATCAGGGTGGCGGTTACGGCAACAGCCGGTATGGTGTCTAGAGCCCCTTTGAGTTCGCGTTTTGCTTCGAGTGTTTTGTAGTAGTCGGGTTTAGTGCTGCCATCAGCTTAGGTTTGTTTATGATATAGCGCTTAGACTGCAGGTAGAGTATATGCTTGTTCATGAGTTCGGCAATTGCCTTGCCCGTAGTTTCTCTCGTAAGGCCTAAGGTTGCGCCAATACGCTCCTGGGAAAGATTCTTGTAGTTTACCATGAATAGATCAGGGTTGTCGGTTGGTTCGCAAGCAACGTCATAAAAGTATTTAAATAGAAATAAAATCTTGGTTTCAGCTTTTGGGTGGACGAGCGTCTCGATTCTAGCTTTGGTCTCGTCAACGAGCTTACTCATTGCCAAGGTAACTTCATAGAGCGCGTTTGGGTTTTGCCTGAGTGCATGGAACTCTGCTCGAGTAAACTTTACACAGATCAAATCAGTGTATGCGGCATAGTTCCGTGCAAGCTTCTTGGCGCCAAGCCCGCCGATGCTACTTGGGAAGAATTGGTATTTACCAATAGGCATTACTCGCCGTATCACACCCTGACTGTCAAGAATGTATACAGATGCTATGCCGGACACAACCATATAGCAATAATCATACGTCTCGCCTGCTTGAAATATAACGTCGCCAGCTTTAAATGTAGTGGTTGCCATGTCGGCAATAAACGCGTCAATGTATGGCATGGGCTCGTTCATATTGTTCCATATTAGCGCACAGGTTGCTTGGGCACAAACAAAGGCGGTATAATAAGTGTTAAATAGTTCACAAGGGTGAGGTAAATAATAGTGGTGAGACTTTAATCTATGCCGGTTCAGCAGCGACTACCAGCCGTAAACGGTGACGATGGCCAATGGGGTGATATCCTAAATCAGTTTCTGACGAAGGAGCACCATGATACTGGTGTGGACAATGCCGAAAACGGTATGCATAAAGGTGTAACGGTTCGACCAGGTAGTAGCTCGGTTGCTCCAATTACTCTCACTGCTGCAGCAGCAGCCCTACTTAGCACTCCAGCAGCTGGAGCTATAGAGCTCGACAGCTCAGGGGTTTTGTATTATACGCCAACGACAGGCGCTGGCAATCGGCGTCGCGTCGTCTACTACGACACTGCCTCGGCCGCCACGGGTGATCTTTTGTACCGAGACTCTGGCGGCAATATGGTGCGGTTGGGTGTGGGCAGTAGTAATCAGCTGCTCGTGACGAATGCCGGCCTGCCGAGCTGGCAATATGCTAATGCTGCAGCCAATGCACTCAGCACTAAGACCGGTAACTACACCATAACAGCCAATGACGGGATCGTCTTGGCAAATGCCAGTACGGGCGGCTTTACCCTCACTCTTCCAGTCGCCTCCACCGTGTCGGGTCGAAATTTCTACATCAAGAAAATTGATATTAATACAGCCAATACAGTTACGATTGCACCCAATGGCACTGATAATATTGATGGAGTGAATAGTAGTAAAACTATTAATGTCCCATACCAAAGCTACACCTTTGTATCAGATGGCACAGATTGGTTTATAATATAACAATGAAAGTAACGCGATGACATATACACCAGTCTTTCTAGGCATGAGTAACGTCGGTAACACTTCAGGTGCTACGGGCACGGTGTCTAACCAACTTGTGTTGGCAGGTGGCAACAACGTTACACTGAGTCAGTCCACCTCGGGTGGGTCGGCTACGATTACCATTTCTGCTGCAGGAGGCGGTGGCGCGGCCGGGACCAATACCATGGGTATGAGCAATCTGGGTAACGCAGTTGGTACCACAGGTGTGGTTACGGGGTCGAACATTCGGTTCGCCTTCGCTGGTGGCAACAATGTAACTCTCAGTCAAAGCATTAACGCATCTTCTGCAACCATCACCATATCTGCGCCAAACCAAACCAACCAAACAGTCGGGCTGTATGCCGCTGGCAACACGACGCAGAGTACATCGGTGACAGCAGACGCTCGCTCACTCAGCTTCGTTGGCTCGGGTGTCGCCTCGGTTGGGGCAACCAATGGTAGCGTACTTATTTCAGTGCCATCTGGCGGCGGTGCTGGCTTTAGTGCAGGTATGAGTACGGGTGGTAATACCATTGGCGACACGGGTGTAGCGACAAATCAAATTGTTTTTGCAGGCGGTAACAACATCACACTTAGCCAGTCGACGGCAGTAGGCGGTAATACTATTACTATTGCGGGTGCAGCAGGTGGCGGTGGTGGCGGTGGAGTTGTGACACTGTCGCGTTATCAAAATATGGACAGAGGGACTTCATCAGCATTAGCCGTGCCAATTGGTACCCTAATGTTACAAAGCCTCAACCAAGAAAATGACCTGTTTGCTGGTAACATGACGGCATCAACTTGGTTGATGAATATGTCGGGGAGCGCATCAAGCGGCGCATCTTCCACCCATACATTGGCTGCCCATTCGACCACATTTCGTATCGGCATCTATCAGCCGGTAGCTTCCGCCAACAGTGTGCTTACACTA
>CAZNJX010000007.1:6954-20115 GCA_964573585.1 uncultured Candidatus Saccharibacteria bacterium | reverse complement strand
GCTACTGGCTGCCTTTTGCTTTTTCCAATAAACTTCAAAGGCATCAATTTCTTCGAGCAGTTGATCGGAAGATTGGCCGTCATAACGGATTGCGCGATCATCAATGTAGAGATACGCGACTGGCTTCGGGCTACCCGTATTGACTTCGAGGTTCTCATTATAATAATCAACTGGTATGTCATGTGACGAGCAATATTCCTGCAAAGAGGACTTAGAGCGCGTACTGTAAATAAGTATCTTATGACCTCGAGACTTTAATACCCGTATAGCGTCAACAGTAGCGCTAATTGGATCGCCAAAGTGATCATGTCCCTTAAAGCCATCGTAGTGGGCAATAACACCATCGAAGTCAAATGCATATATTCTGGACTTGTTGGTCATAAGCTCATTCTAGCACAAACAAAAGAAGGACTCTTCTTGCGAAGAGTCTCATACGATGGGTGGGAGAGGTGCATGAAGCTGCACTTTGACACCACCCGCTGGTCTTGTAAGCCACTTGATGCGTTATTTCCGCTCGCCGTCATCCTGACCGGTCTTACTAAGCGCCCCGCTTTTGTCGCACTGCGCGCACTTTCGACGCAGCTTAATGCGATGGACGCAACAGCATGGTGCTGCGTGCTTGGTCTGCCCTCTGTGGCAGGCACAGTCACAGCATGAATCTTTACTGGTATCTCGAACCATCATAACCCCCCCTTCGGTATCCGTCAACATACCGAAGTAGCGAAGCCCCAAGCTAATACTCAAGAGACCAGCCAGGATTGCGTACCAGGTAGTCCAAAAGAGCAGGAATATCCCCGCGCCACAGAAGAAGCCGCCCAGAAGTAGGAGTCCCCACACAGAGTAGGCAGAAATGCTCGGAGGCACGCCGTCCAACCAATAGGCAATCGCCGTAATGGCCGCAAGCCCCAAGAAGCTCACGAGACCAGGAAGCCTCAACTCAATCCAGGTGTGGACTACAGCGCTCATAAGGAAAGACCCCATGAGGAGCCGCAAAAGCCACATACGTATGCGCGGACGGTGGTCAACTCCAACCTGGAGGCCAACTCGTGTTGCAATACTCAATTGCCGCTGCCTTTCTGAAAAAGAGCCCGCCTAGTTGCGAACAAGGTTATTATCCAAAGAACTACTTAGTATTGCAAGCGTAGCGAGTTGTGGCTATTCCCGCCGCAGGGCCGTAATCGGGTTAATCCGCGCGGCGCGGCGCGCTGGTACGTACACAACCGCTAGACCAACTACGATCATAAACGCCACCACTGCTGCGATAAGTGTAAAGGGTAGCGAGAACATACTAAAGCGCTCCGTTAATCCCTGACGAGCCGCCAAACTATTAAGACCAAAGTTAATAACATGACCGCTGCCAAAAGCCAAGATCAGGCCAAGCACCCCGCCCATAATCGACAGGATGAGCGATTCAGACACAAACAGCTTCTTGATGTCCGTTTCCGTTCCGCCCAAGGATACAATCAAGCCAATCTCCTGCGTACGTTCGAGAAGTGAGATGGTTAAGGTATTAAGCATACCAAGCACGGCAATTAACATACCAATGCTACCAAAGCCAGCTAAAATGAAGTTAAAGAATGTAAACAGTTGGTTGATTTGTTGTAACGTATCAATCGGCGAAGAAGTAGCCAGCCCAAGCGCCTCAACTTTCTTACGAATACTGCCAACAGCCGACTGGTCTTTGGCTACAAGTTTAACCTGCTCGTAGCTACGCAGGCCAGCATCAATAAACACTTGCTGACCAACATATATATCCGTACCAGCGCCACTCTCAACCACCCCGCGGATGGTGTACTGCTTTACGATTGTGGTGTTGGCCTTAGTACTACTCTGCATGTCCGGCACAATCATGCTCACCGTTATTGCTTTGCCAATGGCGTTCTTGGCCGCACTAATGTTGAGCGGTTGTAAAAGCGAGTTGCCGATCACAATATCGCTTGGGCCCAGTGAACGCGGGAACTCACCAGCAAGCTTTTGAGGCAATGCCACTGCCGCGTAGTCACCATCAACACCATACACCACACTATCTGTAAGCGCTGCGTCAGCGTTAATTTTGGCGGGGAAGGAGTAGATTTTGGTAATACTACTAAAGGCGCCGAAGCCGCTGATTTGTTGTACAGCCTTACTGTCCAGCTTAACTAAATTAGGATCAGGCGAGGTTACCTCGATGGTGCGAACCGAGTCTGAGCTCACCACTCGCTTAGTGACTAACCTCTGCAAGCCAAGGCCAAGTGATACTAAAAACACAATCGAACCAATACCGATCACAACACCAGTCACCGTTAGGGCTGTGCGGAGTTTCTTGTAACGCAAATTACTCAGTGCCATAGCGATTAAAAAGCTCAGGCGTGGCTCGGTCTGGGGTTTGCGCAAACTAAGCGCCCGCTTGGCCTTACGCAACATCACGCACCTGCCCTCGCTCGCCCCTATCGAGGCGATTACGCATTTGACTAACCAGTCTACTGACGTGCTCCGTGGTATGTACGTCAGTGTCCAACTTGAGTCGCCCATCCTGCATGTAGTAGCGGTCTTTGCTCAGAGAGAGGTATTCCAAGTTATGCGTCACCAGGATGACCGTGCAACCAGTTGAACGATGGTAGTTCATCAGCAGATTCATAGCGGCGTCACCAGTTTTGCTATCGAGGTTGCCTGTCGGCTCGTCGGCCACAATCATACTTGGCTCGGCCACAAGGGCTCGGGCCATAGCCACACGCTGCTGCTGTCCGCCCGAGAGCAAGACCGGCATGTAGTGCGCAAAAGCATCCATACCAACCTGCTTAAGCTTCTCAAGAGCAATCCGGTGCGCCTCGCTCCTTGTTTTGCCCGACAGCGACAGTGGCAAAGCAACGTTTTGAAGAACCGTCAAACTCTTGATCCAATACATCGACTGATATATGGCGCCAAGGTTCTGTGAACGATACAACGCGCGGGAGCGGGCTGATTCCTGATAAATTTCCCGGCCATTTATCTGAACTCTCCCCTGGGTGGGCGGCTCGAGCCCCATAATGACATTAAGCAAGGTGCTCTTGCCACTACCCGACGGGCCGTAGACAATGACAAATGAATTTGGCTTAATTGCTAGATTGATATCATGCAAGACTGGCACCTGACGCTCATCGACCTCGAAGCTTTTGTCTACATGTTGAAATTCAATCAAGTTCTGCATGGTATTCCCTACTTTATAAAACTAAATATGCCTTGGAGTGTTTTAAATACAATGTCGAAGATACTGGCTGGTGCCTTACCAACAATAGTGGTCTGGTCAAGCGACTTAGCCTGATTGCCGCTACGGTCTTTGGCGAGGGCTTGTACTTGATACACCTTAGACGGCGTAAGGTCCGAGACAATCACCAAGTGCTCAGTCACAAGCTTGGCGTCTTCGGCAGTGCGCGAGTTTAGTTCACCGTTTTGTGAGCCCTGACCGAATGAAACCTGGCTGGTTGACGGTTCGTCAGTATGCCAGCTAACGATTATCTGGCCACGAGCGTCGCTGCCACTGCCACGCACAGCGCTCTTAACAACAACGTCGGCAATCTTAGGTGGTCGAGTATCTAAAGCCGTACGGAAGGTCTGTGTCTCGCTCAGAGCAGCATTACCCTGGCCATCACGCGAGCGGGCCACCAAGCTATAGACACTGTCGTCGGCCAAACCAAGGATCGTCACACTATGCTCGCTCACCATTTGGCTATCAAGCTTGTCCTGAGCAGGCTGACCCTGGGCCGAATAGGTTACTTCGGACGTGGCAGGTACATTTGTAGTCCAACTAATTCGCTGCGTGCTGGTCGGCTCACCCTCGACTGGCTCAAACCGCAAATTACTAATGCGGGGGCGGGCCGGCGTGATCAGTGAGTAAACGTTACCCTCATATTCATTATCCTCACTATCGTAGGTATTGAGTTTGTAGTAATACTTGGTGCCGTCTTCGAGGTTAGCCAATACGGTAGTGTAGGTGGACTCTTGCGTCGAGGTATTGACCTCGCTTGCAGAACCAAAACTCTCTGATTTACCGTACAGAATTTTTACTTTGGTTGCTTCCTTGGTCGTAAATTGGACGGTCGCGCTACCTAAGCCAACCTGTTTATTGGTGACTTCCTTAACCGTCGGCGCCGGACTGGTGCTAAAGGTAAATTCGTCTGAGGAGCCAATGTTGCCGTCCTCGTCAGTCCAACGCGCTCGAGCGTAATACGTAGTACCAGAGGTTAGGTTGTTAATCGTGATGCCATGAGCAGTCGTTTGCTGCGAGCTCGCCACCTCGGTCGCAAAGTAGTTGCCACTACTCTTACCGAACTGAATGCGGCTATCACTCTCACGGTCAGTTGACCAGCTAATCGTCACCCGGCGCGTGCTGACGTCGCTCACCACCGGATCCGACACCAGCCCGGCTGCGGTCGTGTACTTGCCCGTTGGCTTCTCATTCACCGGTAGCGTAAGAGCGCCACAGTTATTAGCCGAGTCACAGGCTTTGAGTTTGTAGTAATAGCGTACCGAATCTAAACCAGTATCAACATAGCTTGTCCCAGACGTACTTGCCACCTGCGCGTACGTCACATCGTCAACCGAGCGGTAAACGCGGTACTGTGCCACCCCAGCCCCGACGTCAGTCGGCTGCTCCCAAGATACTGCTAGTTTCCAATTTGAAGTTGCCTTGACACTGATGTCAGCTATATCAGCGTTCAGTGGCACACCTGGGGCCGACGTGTTGGCGGTGAAGGTTGCTTGAGCCACAGCCGCATAGTTGATGTTGCCTGACTCGTCCTTAGCAACCACGTAAATAGTGTTAGCCCCTGGCTGAGTGGCGTAGGCACTGGCTGCCAGCGATGTCACACCAGCTGGCGTGAAGCTACAGGTATTAACCGAGGGCAAGGTATTGATCGTGTAGCAGTACGTCAGATTGGCAGCTGAACCACCAAAGCTAGCTGGCGCCAACCAGTCAAAGCCAAAGCTATTAGTTGTATTAGTACTAGGCGTAGCAGTTAAGTTTTGTGGCACCGAAGGCGATGATGTATTAATCTTAATTACGCCCGTTACATAAGCCGTACTTACATTGCCAGCCGTATCCCAGCTACGGAAGTAGATGGTGTTATTGCCGTCGTTGAGGTTATCAAAATCCGTCGGATCGATGGTCTGATAGCTACCGTCGTTGGCAAGCAGATCAGTCATGTCTTGGGCGCCATTATGACTATCGCCATACCATGTACCGCCTGAGCCTATGCGGTACTGCATACCAGCTACGAGCGAATGGCTATCGGCCGCAGCGTCACCACCAACGGTTGGCCAGGTGATGGTAACCTGCTTGTTAGATACAAACTGCGAGGGCGTAGAAACGAAGAGCGGGTTTGACGGCGCTGTGTTGTCATAACGGAAATGGAACTGCTCGCTGCTGTTAACTGGATTACCGGCGTTATCAACCGCCTTGATACTAAGGTAGTACGGCGTGTTCGAGCTTGTGAGCGGGGAAGCAAGCAGGCCAGATGTGACCAAATTAAGCTCAGTACCCGAAACCGCAAATGGACAATTGGCTAAGGTAAGTGGGCTTGTGCCGAGCAATCCTTTGGCGCTCAGCGGATCCTCGCTGCTAGACTGACCGAGATAAAGGCAATACCCAGCAATCGACGACTGATTATCAATGGCTGGGTCCCAAGTAAAGTACGGGTTGGGAGCGTTCGTCCAGCCGTTCTGCGCTACCAGAGAGCCCGAAGGGGTTGTTTTCATAACGATATTGTCGGCGTTTTGACTCGGGGCAGTTGCGTCAGAAGTGGCGCTGAGGGTTACAGAATTAATTTGTGGTCGCTGCTCACCATCACCCTGCAAGACCGCCTGCCACATAATCCCGCCCGTCGTTACAGCCAGGCCACCGAGGTTAGCGTTCACATCAGCAATGCTACTGGCTTGGTTTAAGCCCGTCGAGGTTGACCAAGCTGCACCATCCCAGTATTTCCAGCTCGCACCGCCATCAATCGACAACCGAAACGCCACGGTGGCACCATCTGCGCTGAAGTTAGCGGCCAAACCATCCCAGCTCGCCACTCCATCGGCGTAGTCTGCAGTGGTAAGCCGCACCCCGACGCGGCTGGTCGTGTACGGCTTGGTCGTGAAGCTCGAGCGCGCCACATTACTAATGCGCACCTCATCTATGCTGCCGGCGAATACGCCGTTTGACGCACCGGCCCGTGGCGACCCTTGCCCAGCACCGATTAAAAGCGGTGTCGAGATGCTACTCATAGACAAAGTAATTGAGGTAGTCGCATCGAGCTGACCATTTAAGAACAACTTCATTGTCGAACCGTCATACGTGGCAGCAATGTGTCGCCAGTCGGTATTAAAGTTAGTAGTAGATGACTCAAGGTAGCCGTTATTACCAAGCGAATAAATCATAGCGTCCGAGTTCACACTGTCGCCCAGCCCGGCATAAAGCTTACCCTTGTAGCTTACAGAGGATTGAACCCCTTCTATGGCATTTGTCCAGCTACTACTTATACTATCGCCGCCAACCTGTGTCCAACTTGAACCATCATATTTCCACATATCACCATCGCCAGCAATACCGCCTGCTGTTCCGACATATAAGTCACCGTTATAGGCAGTTGATGATGCAATACGGAGGTACGTTGTAGTGTCCCAACTGCTACTTATGTTATCACCACCGACTTGCGTCCAGGTGGAGCCGTTGTATTTCCACATCTCGCCGTCACCAGCCGAACCGCCAATCCCGCTATAGAGAGACCCCTTGTAGCTCATAAGGGTATTAACCTGAAGATAGGTGCTCGAGTTCCAGCTACTGCCCGCTCCATCACCACCGATCTTTGTCCAGGTGCTACCACTTGGATTCCAAGACCACACCTCGGCGGATGAGGGAACACTACCAGTACCACCAACCACGAGAGTACCGTCATGAATGCTCATAGCACTAATATATCTAAACACATTGTTCCAACTATTATTAGTTCCGCCACCGCCTATCTTAGCCCAAGCACCATTCTCGAGCTTCCAAACTTCGGCGTTATTAAGGCTTGAGCCAATTCCAGCATAGAGAATACCGTTATGCGCAGTCAGGCCCTTAACGGTTGTGAAGCTTGTATTCCAACTCGAATTAGTACCGTCACCACCCAGTATCGTCCATGTACTGCCATTCCAGGACCAAACTTCGGCGTCATTATTGGCGTTGCCGCTGAGCCCAACAATCAGGTTGCCGTTATAAGAAGTCATACTCTCAACCATAGTATAGGTACCATGAGACCAGCTACCATTTGTGGTATTGCCACCTATCTGCGACCATGATGTGCCATTAAACTCAAAAACAATGGCAGACCCAGGAAACGCCGAGGTCATCCCTGCATACATCTTGCCGCCGCTCGTGGTCATCGATTTTACGGTACCAAGCCCAGTAAAGCCCCAACTCCCTTTATGGTACTGACCACCTTCAATTTGCCAACTGGTACCGTTGTAGGAATAAAGCGGAATGGTACCAACTGAGCTAAAGGTACTATTGGCGTACAGTTTAGAATTGGCATATAGCATTGTCGACACCGCCAACCCTGCAGTCCAGCCGCTATTGAGCCCATCGCCGCCGACCTGTGTCCACGTTGAGCCGTTATATTTCCAAACATCACCCTCATTGCTACTGAGACCCACGCCAGCAAAGAGATTCGTGCCGTCGCCGCTTAAGCTATATACTCCTTCGTACGTAGAGGCGGGAAACGCCACCCCACTACTCGCAAGCTTAGTCCATGCCGAGCCACTCCAACGCCACACCTCTGCGTCACCGGCGGTTGTGCCTAGGCCAATGTATAAGTTTGAGCCCATATAGAATGAGCTCAGTACTTCCTCGTAGGTGCTGGCGGCCCAGCTACTATTAAGCCCGTCACCGCCAATTTGCGTCCAGGTCGAGCCATTGTAGCGCCAGACATCTGCCATACCGGCTGTATTACCCGTGCCGGCATATAGGTTGGTGCCATCATTCTCTAGTCGATTAACCTTAGAGGCCGCCGCCCAACTATTGCCCACGCCGTCGCCGCCGATTTGTGTCCAGGTGCTGCCATTATATTTCCAGACATCGCCATCACCACCTGTTGTGCCTAAGCCTGCGTAGAGGTTTCCGCCAAAGTAGTTCAGGCTTGTGACTGCTTCAAATGTGTTCACAACCCAGCCTGAGTTTATGCCATCACCACCGATCTTTGTCCAGGTGCTGCCATTATATTTCCAGACATCGCCATCACCCGTCGTCGTCGATCCAACACCAACATACAAATTAGTGCCGTCAGTAGCCATAGCTCCCACGGTGCGGTACGTCGAATAGGTCGGCCAGCTACCGTTTAGGCCACTGCCGCCAATCTGTGTCCAAACCCCTGCATTAGACTGCTTCCATACCTCCGCGTCACCAGGACCATTACCTGTCCCGAAGTAAACATCCGTGCCCAGGGCAACCGACGCTTCACTGGTTGTTTTACCATCGAAATCCCAGCTGCCCTTCACCGAGTTACCAGCTTGTTGTTGCCAAGTAGTCACCGAGCTGTTTTGCAGCTCGTACACCGCCTTGCCGGTTTGGTCGTCTAAATACAACTTGTAAGGACCCTTGTCCACGATCGTCTGGCGACCAACGGTGCTGCCAGCTGCAAACGAGTTATTAAGCTTCACCCAAGCCTCGATGGAGTTTGATTGTGTGAGTGACAAAGAAGCCGAGTTAGCAGCTTGAGCCGAACTACTTGAGCCATTTATTTGCAGCGCACCACCCAGCTTACCCGTACCCCAAGCCGTGTTCGTTAGAGTAGCTGAGTTACCATTACCCGAGCTATCGCTTAAGCTCGATCCACTGGCGTCATCGGCGTGATATAAGGCCATCGTATTAGCATCGCTGACGTAATTCTGGGCTTTAAGGCGCACACTCGTGCCGTTATACTCAAGAGCGTTTGGATCTGAGAGCGTATACTCTGACTGGTTCGAAAAGTCCCACAGCTTGGTTATATCTGAAACAGCAAAGGCCGAACGGTACAGAGCAACGTTAAGTAGGCCGGCTACTAAAACGACGGCGAGCACACCGTGATGGACGTGCTTATGGTGCTTCCAGCTGTGCCAGTTACGATAGGCTGGGACGTGGGCTGTCAAATGCTCATGCCCGCGCACAATCGTCGCTCGATGTACGCTTTGAACGCCAATGGCAACAGCCACACCGGCCCTACGCGCATGCTTTTTGACACTGCTGCGCACACGCTTCATCCCTGCCCGCTTGGCCACTCCTGTGGTTGGGCCGATTACCTGTTTGTCTGGTTCCTTACCGATATCACCCTCACGTTTCGTCGACTTCTATAAATAAAAGCTTATGCTAGCCATTATAGGTTAGAACTTGCGTCTTGAGCAAGCCTATAAGTGAGCAATTTGCGGGTTGGGCAGCCTGCACTCAGTATTCATACAGGAACAAAAAGAGTCCCGACCGAAGCCGAGGCTCCTTTCGGGACGCGTAGTGCTGCAGATGACCTAGCGTACTAAGGCCTCCTACCTGCCAAAGACGTCTTGCACCACCTCATCGGTGGCCAAATACTGAAGCAAGCAGGCCGGGCCATGCACTTTAACGCTGATTTCTGTGGCGGGCAACTCCCTTACCAGTTTTACATCTGTCGGCAGGCGTGTGTCGATGCGCAATACCACCTCCATGAAGTGTTGGCCTTCGACGATTGAGGATTTGCAGCCTGGGCACCTCCACGCGTCTGGGCTGGCATCGCGCCGGTCCGTACATTCGCGGCATAGCCTGAAGCCTAATTGCCCGCAAAAAACTCGGTAGTGGCCAGATGTACCAAGCGGCTTGCCACAGCCAAGCACGTCGCTGCTGTCTTCATCGGTCATGTTGAGGTTCCATTCGTTAAGCGAATAATTAAGGTTATTATTATCTTCTACGGTCCAGATTACAAGAGCCGCGCGGCCATCCAGGCACGAAGAAGCCCCTGGGAGCTCTCCGTTTACGAACGTAAACAGTGAGCCACAGGGGCGGGTTGCCAGTTGCTAGCTGACAGACGTTAACGGGCAATCAGGAATTTACCGATGGTAGAACCGACCATCATCCCGACGATGGCTCCCAAGCAAGTGCCAATGACCGCGAGCCACCAGAGCAGCGCATCCATGCCCTTGATCTCCAGAGGCTCATCCGAGGGCGTGACCGCCACCGACTCTGTGGCTGTGTCAGCCACGTACTCCACCTCGACACAGGGCTCGAGCTTGAGCGTGGTCGAGGGGATCCCGCTCGGAAGAGGCGGCAAGGCCTGGGCGGGCCCAGGACAAGCCGGCAACGTCACGGGTGGTGCCTCCGAGTTGAGTGCGGCATTGGCTGGAGCGGCCAACATGACACTTGCCACTACAAGGAGTAGCGACAAGCCAAACAGTACGACGCGCTTCATCGAGGGCCTCCATGGGGCTGTTTCAAAGTTTCGAGGCACTTCCTCGAATCGAACTATGCAATAATAGCATAATATAAATTGCTTGTCAATGTCTGCAAGGCTAGCTGCTGACGATCTCGAATTGCTTGAGTTTAGCCTTGGTTCGCTTGCTTGGCGTGCCAGATTGGAGCTTGAGCAGCTCAGCGTATATGCCATTACCCTTGGCGAGCTTGGCAGGTGAGCCCATCTCGATAATCTTACCACCTTGGATACCAATCACCACATCGACGTTGGCAATCGTACTCAAGCGGTGGGCAATAATCATCGTGGTGCGACCACGCATCAGGCGTTCAAGCGCGGTCTGAACCTCGCGTTCAGCTTTGCTATCAAGCGAGCTGGTGGCCTCGTCGAGGATTAGGATAGGCGCGTCTTTGAGAATCGCCCGCGCAATCGCAATGCGCTGCTTCTGCCCGCCAGAGAGCTTCACGCCGCGCTCGCCTATCTGCGTATCAAAGCCCTTATCGAGCTTTTTGATAAATTCGAGTGCATTGGCGGCCTTGGCGGCGGCCTCGAGCTTGGTTTGGCTAACCTTGCCACTGCCGTAGGCGATGTTTTCGCCTACTGTACCCGAGAACAGTGCAGGCTCCTGGAAGACCACGCCAATGTTTTTGCGCAGACTAGACTGCGTTACCTGGGTAATGTCTGTGCCATCAATCAATACTCTGCCGCCATCGAGCTCGTAAAAACGCAACATAAGGTTAGCTATAGTACTCTTGCCTTCACCACTCTCGCCCACCAAAGCAACCTTTTGGCCTGGCTGAATGTCAAAGTTAATGTCAGTTAGCACCTGTTTGCTATCCTGGTAGCCGAATTCAATCGCCTGATAGCTCACTTCGCCACGACGGACCTTGAGCGGCTTAGCACCGGCTTGATCGCTAATGCTCGGCTTTAAGCTCATAACCCCAAAGTAATCCTTGCTACCAGCTCTGGCGCGCTGCAGAGCATCAACGATAAACGAGGAACCAAACAGCGGCATCTGCGCTTGGGTTACCAATTGCAACAGCAGGGTAAACTCACCGAGAGTAATCGCCTTCGTATACGCCTGCCAGGTGATAAAGCCATAAATCAAGGCAAAAACCAGGTTGAGCACCAAGCGGCGCGCCACATCGTATTTATGCCAGGTCATGGATTGACCCTTGGCCTGTTCCTCTATACTGCGGCGCTTAGTACGGTAAAAAGCTGACTCCATGGCATCGGTCACAAATGATTTAACCACTCGAATCTGGCTGACTGATTCTATAAAGCGACCATTGGCCACGTCCAGATCTTGGTTGATCCCCTCCTGGGCGGCCTGCCAATGCTTGCTGGAGCGCTGGGTAATGTAAATATAGGTTGGGAAGATAATGATCAGCAGCAGCGCCACCGGCCAGGAGTAATAACTAATAAATACCAGTGTAATGAGAGTGGTTAAGAAGAACTGGGCAAAGTTATTGGCCATGGTTTGCATGAGCGTACTAATGGTGCCGATGGTGCGATCAAGCCGCGCTGTGATCTTGCCAGTAATTTCATTGTCATAGTAGGCAATCGGCAGCTGCATTAGGTGATCGTAGTAGCGCTGGCTCAAGAGCGTATTGAGCTTGACGGCCATCATGTCACCCAAATAGCCATTGACGTTCGAAATAACGGTGGCCATTACGTCGCTGAGCAATATGATTGCGACAATGACCAGGAAGTAAGCTATATCGTAGTTGCCACCAGCACTGTTGGCCACCAAGCCGTCGACGATCATCTTAACCAAGAACGGCGAGGCCAAGCCAAGCAGAGCCACGACGATCACGAGAATCGCAATCGTAACGTAGTAGCGCCACAGCTTCCAGGAGTAGGTAATGATTTTGGCAATGTCACGCATCTGGCGTTAAGTATAGCAGATGACAGCGGGCTTAAAAAACCGTTGACAAGCACGCTAGTAAGCGTAGAATTAAGAGCAACTCAAACGGTCCTAGCAGTGTAAACCGACGTGGTGTCCTCTACCAAAAACCGGCTCCAAACGGAAAAACGAAGACGCCACCGGATGTTTACCTAGCTACCCCATGAGTGAGCAGGAACCCCTGCGAAACCGCCGTACGACAGAGACGAGATGGCCTATGGAATCCGGCATCAACCTCGACCCCCAATTCCACGCCGACAACTTGGGCACGTCGCCCATCGTCACCGGCACCGCCGCGCGCGCGAGCAAGAAGCTCGACCTCGCCGGCGCCACCACCTGCGAGAACTGCTAGCGAAGAGAGCAGCTCTCGCCTGAACCTGACGACCCGGAGTAGGCCCTCGAGCCCCTAACAACACCAAGCCACACTGCATTAGGGCAGTAAGCTGGCCTGCTTCGGGTCCTCAGCCCCAAGGTCTTGCCGGAAGCGCTTCCTCGGCGCGAGAGGCAGAAACGGCGGCGGGGAAGTACCTACGATGGATCAAACTCGCTGTTGGATCCCCTGGTACTTCCCCGCCAGACACGATTCATAACCCGTTATCGAACCCGATGACGGGTTCTTCATTTTTCGTCCAAAAAACCATGTCTAACTTTGTGACCAAAAAGTCCCCCAAAGTGCTTGACAAAGTGCTTGTGCTGTGTTAATATTGCTCCTGTTCACTAGTTTTTAGAGATTTTTCGACCCTGTAAGTACTAACTTATACGGTCGTTTTTTTTTAGTGAGGGTCTGGACAACCCCCCGGATTAAAACCATTGTTGTATGGGAGAGCATTAAAAAAGAAAATGTAGTATTTTTTGATGGTATAAATTTGT
>CAZNJX010000007.1:0-6944 GCA_964573585.1 uncultured Candidatus Saccharibacteria bacterium | reverse complement strand
CAGCCCTTATAACTACCTTGGTAGAAGGGCAGAGCATTAACCAGGAAAAGGACGTAGTTTTGGAGGGTATCTATGAGTAGATACAATGTACAAACACATCCAAATACTCGCCATAGCCATGCTACTGGTGAGTCAGGTAGCCAAACCGATCGTACAGATTCCTGCTACCGCCACTGCCCAGGCCGCCAGCCAGGCCGTGAGTACGCCAAAAACGACTTACAACCTAAAAATAAACACCAGCTCAACCTCGCCTATCGAGGTGGTAGCTAAGCAGCCAAGCTTCGATAACGAAGTATTGGTACCGCTCCAGGCAGCTCAGGCTGCCAAGGCTAAGGCCGACGCTGCCGTAGCTGCCCAAAAGGCCGCTGCCGCAATACGTTTGGTCAGCATTCAGACCGACGACCAGTCCAACAAGCACATTGGTGTTGCAACTGGTGACGTCTGGGAGCAACTCCGCCTCTGTGAGGCCGGTGGTGACTATACCCGCAACTCGGGTAACGGCTACTACGGTGCCTACCAGTACAACCTGAGTACCTGGGCCAACTACGGTGATTACACGAGCCCGCACTTAGCCCCTCCTGCAGTTCAGGACGCTAAGGCGCGCGAAACGCAAGCCGCCCGCGGTTGGAGCCCATGGCCCGCCTGTGCTCGCAAGCTTGGACTTCTCTAAGCTAGCCTGCACGCAAAAACCCCACTCCTTTTAGTGAGCGGGGTTTTTGTTTTTACCTATCGGACTAGTCGCACGAAATACAAACGTTAAAGCTCTCGGCGTCAGCTGCCTCTACGCCTTTGAGAAAGTCTTCCCCGTCAGCCGCAGTCGTGTCTTGCACCTGGTCTGTTGCCATAGCGTCTACTGGTTTTGCTACCTCTGTCGATTCTTGTTGCACCCTCCAAACCCTCCTTTTTGCGCCGTTACTTAATACCTATCAATAGCGCTTATGATATCTATCATACCACTACGGGTAGTGTATGCAAGAGGTTTTTCAGGCCAAATTATGCAAATACGAGCGGACTTTGTTACGAGCCTTATCGGTACGCAAGAACTCCACCCAATCAGCATGCGGCCGAGCCCGTTTTTGGGTTAATACCTCTACAATGTCGCCGTTGTGCAGCGGTTTGTCAAAGGTTGCGATTTTGTGATTAACCCGAATGGTGTGGGCGTGCAAGCCAATGTCGGAGTGCACCGCAAAAGCAAAGTCCAACGCAGTAGCGCCCTCTGGCAGATCATAAATATCCCCCTTAGGCGAATAGGTAAAAATACGATCACTAAACAGATCAACGCGCAACCGCTCATAGGCCGAGCTGTCGCTATCGAGCGAGGCAATGGCTTCCTGCAAGGTCACCACCCACTGCATATTGCGCGGTACCCGAGCAGCTTCACCGCGCACATAGTTTTTGGCTAGCTTCTGCTCGTTATAATGAAAACTCGCAGCCAAGCCACGTTCGGCGTGTAAGTGCATGTCATCGGTGCGAATCTGAAACTCGACTACCTGACCTTCTGGAGTAAGAACCGTCGTATGCAGTGACTGGTAACCATTTGGCTTGGGTACCGAAATGTAGTCCTTAATCCGTGTCGGCAGTGGCTGGTAGAGCGCATGCAATAGTCCCAGCGCTCGGTAGCACGATTCGGTATCACCCACCAGGACCCTTAAGGCAATCAAGTCGTAGATCTCGTCGAAATCACCGTCCACCTTGCGTAGCTTTTTGTGCAGTGAGTAGACGCTCTTTACCCGTCCTTCTAGCTGAGCCTGCAGTCCGGCTTGCCGAAAAGCCTGTTCAACCGCCGCACGGACGGTTGCTAGGTTGCGATGAGCCTGGCGCACGCGCTGCTTAATCACGCCTTGCAGCTGCTGATATTGCTGCGGCTCCAGGTGTGAAAAAGCTAGTTCTTCGATCTGCACCCGCACGCGCCCCATCCCCATACGATCAGCCAGTGGTGCAAACACATCGAGCGATTCGCGGGCGAGCTTATGTTGTTTTTCGGTACTGAGATACTTGAGAGTCTGCAGATTATGCAACCTATCAGCCAGCTTGATAATAACCACGCGCAGATCATGCCCCACAGCAATGAGCAGCTTGCTGAGGTTCTCGCGCGTTTCTGGCCGATACTGGCTAATGTCGCGCATGCCACTGCGCACCTTGCCCACCTTGGTCACACCGTCAACCAAGAACGCCACATCCTCGCCAAACTCAGCCTCTATTTGATTGAGCTCCACCGCCGTGTCCTCTACCACATCATGCAGTACACCGGCAATCACGGAGTCAATATCCAACCGCCAATCAATCAGAATCGAGCCTACATGGAGGGGGTGAGTAATGTAAGGCTCACCCGATTTACGCTTTTGGCCAGCGTGCGCCTTGGTAGCGATTTCGACTGCAGCCTTAAGCCGCAATGTCTGCTCTGGCGCATAATGCTGCTGAGCCTGGGCTATGAGAGTCTGGGGCTTCATAAGGGCATTATACGTGCCAGCAGCCGAATTCTAAAGGCGCGCACTTAAAGCTAACTTAGCGCTTGTTGCCTTGGCGCTTACGTATATTGTGGTCCAGCTCGCGTTTGCGGAGGCGCAGGTTCTTTGGCGTTACTTCGAGCAGCTCATCGTTCTCGATAAAATCAATGCATTCTTCTAGGCTAAAAACAACCGGTGGCGTGAGTTGTACCACACCATCACTCGAGCTCGAGCGCATGTTTGTCAGGTGCTTTTCTTTGCAAACGTTAATCTCCATGTCATCGGAGCGGGCATTAAGGCCAATAATCTGCCCGGCGTAGACCTTTTCGCCTGGACCAACAAAACACGTGCCACGCTGCTCTACCGTCTGGAGAGCGTATGGCGTGGTCGTGCCAGCCTCAAAGGCAATCAGCACGCCACTACGCAGCTGTTGCATAGCAGGACCAAGCGGCTCGTAGCCGATCATAAGGCTGTTCATAATCACGGTGCCCTTAGTATTGGTCAGCAAGATGTTGCGCAGACCAAGCAATACACGCGTTGGCAGCTCATAGACTAACTTGGTCACACCCTTAGGGCTCGCAAACTGCTCCTTAAGCGTTGCGCGGCGAGCGCCAAGCTCCATCTGAACCGCACCAACATGTTCGGCCGGAACTTCGATAATGAGCTCCTCGATCGGCTCCATCGTCTTACCGTCTTCTTCTTTGGTTACCACCTGAGGGCGACCAACCTCGAGCTCGAAGCCTTCGCGGCGTAGGGTTTCAATCAGAACGCTCAAGTGAAGCTCACCTCGACCTGAAACCAAGAACCCCAGCCCACCGTCTTCGACGCGCAAGCCAATGTTGGTCTCTAACTCTTTGTGCAAGCGTTCATCTATCTGGCGGCTGGTGGTAAATTCACCCTCACGACCCTTGAGCGGGCTGGTGTTCGGGCCAATGTAGATCTTCAGCGTCGGCGCTTCGACCTCTAACACTGGTAGGGCCTCGGGCTGCTCAGCGTCGGCCAGTGTTTCGCCAATCTGCACCGCACTAATCCCCGTCAGTTGAACGATGTCGCCAGCAATCCCACCTGGCACCTCGAACTTACTCACACCATGGCTCATAAACACCGTCTCAACGCGGGCCTTTACGACTTTGCCATCCTTTTGACAAAGCGCCACGCTATCACCCGCTTTGACTCTACCGCGGTTAATCCGACCAATGGCATATTTACCTTTATAGGTGTCGTGCGCCAGTGCGGTTACCAGCATCTGAAACGGCGCCTCTAGCTCCACCTGCGGAGCGGGCACGTCGCTTATGATGGCGTCAAATATACACTCCAAGTCACCAGCCGCACTTGGATCACTCGGCGCTTCCTGCCAGGCCTTACCCTCACGGCCAATCGCGTAATAAACCGGGTAATGCAACTGGTCCTCATGTACGGCCAGCTCTAGGAACAAATCAGCCAGCTCCTCCTGCACCTCGGCAACACGGCTGCCTGGTTTGTCGATCTTGTTAATCACCACAATTGGCTTGAGCCCACCAGCCAGAGCCTTGGTGAGGACAAACTTCGTCTGCGGCATCGGACCCTCCTGAGCATCGACAATCAGCAAACAACCGTCCGCCATATTCAGGGTGCGCTCCACCTCGCCCGAAAAGTCGGCGTGTCCTGGAGTGTCAATAATGTTGATGCGGTAGTCACCGTGCTGCACAGCCGTGACCTTAGCGGTGATTGTGATGCCACGTTCTTTTTCTTGGTCACCACTGTCCATAATCAACTCCTGGCCCATCTCGGCCTGGTTGTCACGGAAAGTTTTGGATTGCTTAAGCAATCCGTCTACCAAGGTAGTTTTGCCATGGTCGACGTGGGCTATGATGGCAATGTTGCGGATGTTCTCGGGTTTTTGGGCTTGTTCCATGAATTATTCCTTCCTTTAAGGATTATGAGGTTTTAAGCAAAATAAACGCGCTTCCTAAAAGTGCAGATGACTCGTGCACTACAAAAGCGCCTCATGTATCACTCATTATTATAACAGTTTTGACTAGCTTTGTCAGCTATCTTTTTGCCGTGAGTGTCCTAACCGCTTGCTGCACACTAACGCTACTCTGCTCTCCACTGTTCATGTCTTTTAGTGTGATCTTGTCACTAGTGAGCTCCTCGTCGCCGATCACGATTGCGAAAGGCGCACCCAAGCGATCCACATAGCGCATCAGCTTGCTTGGCTGTCCGGGCTCCAAATAACTTTCGATGGCTATTCCAGCTTTACGCAGCTCAGCTGCCACCTCTAGTGCACGCGGCATGGCAGCTGGCGAAAGGGGCAGGATAACGGCGCGACTAAGCGTTCTTGGCCCTTGTTGCACTATTCCTGCGGCTTTTAACTGCATAAATAAACGTGTAAGACCGATGGCAACGCCAACGCCAGGCAACTTAGTCTTTGTGTAGTTACTAGCCAAGTCATCATAGCGTCCACCCGAGCAGATGCTGCCTACCCCTGGGAAATCGTCTAACGTAGTCTCATAGACTGTGCCAGTGTAGTAGTCCAAACCACGGGCGATGTGCAGGTCAATCACGTAGTCTTCGTCTGGCACGTCCAACTGGCGCATACCACCAATAACACCAGTTAGCTCCTCGACACCAGCTCGATATCGAGTATTTTGGGTCGGCAATGCCTCTAAGCGATCAAGAACTTGATCCACACTGCCGTCTATAGCAATAAACTCAAGGAGCTCCTTGGTGGCCTTGGTATCCACGCCAAGCTTCACAAGCTCATCTGTGACCACGGTCTCACCGACTTTATCGAGCTTATCGATCACGCGCAGTACTTCAGTCGAAATGTGGTGTGCCCCAATTGACTCCAAGTAACCCTGCAAAATCTTGCGGTTATTAAGCCGAATGGTGAAGCTGCCTATGCCAAGCTTGCGAAACACCGTCGAGATTACCGCTGGCATCTCGGCGTCAAACAGCACATTACTACTGCCCACTACATCAATATCGCACTGGTAGAATTCGCGGTACCGTCCGAACTGAGGGCGCTCTCCCCGCCAAAGTGTTTGCATTTGATAGCGACGGAATGGAAAGACCAACTCACCCTCGTGCTGTGCCACGTAACGTGCCAATGGCACGGTCAGATCAAATCGCAAAGCTAAATCTTTATCGTTGTGGGCTATCTTATAAATCTCTTTTTCGGTCTCGCCACCGGCTTTGGCCAGCAACACTTCGCTAAGTTCAATCGCCGGCGTTTCGATCGGCGCATAGCCGTAGCTTTCGTACACGCTACGGATGGTATCGAACATGCTATTAAACTGGATCTGATCCTCGGGCAGAAACTCTATAAAGCCACTGAGAATCCGTGGTGCAACACGCGCCATGAGTGTTTTCTCCTGCTTTTTAGTATAGCCTATGCGCTCGTTCGGAACAAAACATGGTTGACGTATAGGTCTTTTCATACTATGATATGTTCGTTCTGCACCTTACCAGAGAAAGCAGTATACAAATGGTTTCTGTAGCCGAGCTTAAAGCTCAAAGCGGTACGATCTTCCAACGCCGAGTCCGAATTCCTACAAAACAGGTTCAGTGTGATTACGGATTAGAAACACAGTCGGCGAGCTATACCTTTGATCAGATACAGCAGATCATGCAAGAGGTTTGCCAAGAAGGGTACTACACTATTCCGTACTTTTTTTACAGCCCGTACCTCCTGTTGGGCAGCCATGGTAGATACTATAGAAGCGAGACTACAAACACCCGGGTTTTCGACTACGGTGACTTCATTTTGGTTGGCAATACGCAAAACCACCCTCAGGAGCTCATCTGGCCCCCAGGTAGGTTGCGCCAGTGGTCCGACTTTTCTGTCTTCGACATGTATGCCGGAGGGGGCCAGGACGTGCATGCCAGGATCATCGAACGCCTTAACGCCGTGACCGACCAGCTCGAACTGGCCTTCCGGGCAGCTGCCGGCTCCAGGTACTCTTGACCCCGAATAAACAGACAATGTACAAACCACAACTCGCTTGAGAGGCTTCAATGACAACAGACGCACCCAGCTCCTTTTCCGTAGCTCTTACTTTTACAGGGCCACCGGAGCAACTTTTGGCACTCAAAGCCACGATACTGAGTATCGAGCATGACTACCCTGGCTTGACGATGGGTGGCAGTATCGATCCGCAGACCTCCGACATCGAGTACGTTGGCAAGGACAATCCTCTAAAGGTGACCGTCGAGGAACTCCTGGGGTTCGGCCAACCCAACGCATCACATGGCGACCACGTCAAGCGGGTTCGAAAAGCCCTTCGTCAAGGTCGGGTCGAAACAGTAGGCCAGCTAGTCGAGATGTCCGAGCATGATCTGCTAACGACTACAAGCCTCGACCAAGCAGGTCTCAGCCTAATCAAACTGAAACTTGCCGAGCTCGACCTTGATTTCATGGGCTAACCACACCCCAACCCCCGAACGAAAAGGACCCCCGCTTCGTTCGGGGGCCTTTTCATATAACCCAGTCGTGTTTACATCTACCTTGACAAG
>CAZNJX010000006.1:0-21006 GCA_964573585.1 uncultured Candidatus Saccharibacteria bacterium | reverse complement strand
GGAACACTATTTGGTTGGAGTGCCCTAGTGTCGTGACAACTGGGGCTTAGTACATCTTATGCTTAGGTCCTGAGGGTTTTAGAGGCTGGACTGTGGTGGTATGATAGAAGCATGACGAAAGCCACTCAATACGACGATCCGACATTTAACTACCAGGAATACTGGGAGGGACGCGACTACGAAAACGCCGCCGAGGAACTGGCCCTCAATATGCTGCTCGGCAGCACGGTCTTCGAGAAGGCTGCCGACATCGGTGGCGGCTTCGGCCGCTTGGCCAAACTGCTACGTAGCTATGCTAAACAAGTGGTGGTTGTCGAACCCTCCAAGCAGCAACGAGAGCGCGGCAAGAGCTTCACTCAAGAGCTCAGTGGTGTTGAGTTTAAGGATGGGCAAGGCGACAAACTCCCGTTTAAGGACGGTGAACTTGGCCTCATTACCATGATTCGTGTTATGCACCACCTGCCCGACCCCAAGCCGACCTTTACTGAACTAAATCGAGTGCTTAAGCAAGATGGTATCCTGATCCTAGAAGTGGCTAACTCGCTCCACTTCAAGTCCCGTCTCAAGGCAGCTGCCAAGTTCCAAAGGGTATCAAAGAGCCCCATCGAGCGCCGTAGCGAAACTAATATAAAGAAGGAGTCTATTGCCTTCGTCAATCACCACCCCAAGGTGGTTAGCGACCAGCTCGAGCAAGCCGGCTTTAAGATAGAGAAGATCCTCTCCGTATCTAACTTGCGTTCACCAGGATTGAAAAAAGTATTGCCCGAAAAAGCCATGATCCGTATTGAGCGAGTTTTGCAACCAGCCCTAGCGCGCTTCTTCTTTGGCCCGAGTGTTTTCTTTCGTGTTCGCAAAAGATAGAAGCTAACTTAATACCCACTGCTTGAATACAAAGACAAACAGGTCTTTTAATAGGTCGTGGTCTTCATCTTGTAACAGACCCTGCCAGACTCATGACCTGCAGAGCTTATATAGGTTTGGTATTCGTCATCGCCAGACCCCTCGTAGCTAATAGACCCATCTTTATCCGAAGTTGATTTAGTATATGTAGCACAAAGCTGATAGTAGAAAGTATTGGAGCGTTCATTATAGGAGTTAGAAAATGTCGTTTTCGTTGGTCCTTCTAGTGCCGAGTACTCCACGAGCCTCTTGCTAACAACTGCCTTAGCATCAGTAGATAATGTAAGCTGGTCGAGATCAGTGGGGAGTTGTTTTTGTTTCTGTGTGTAGCTACTAATTTGACTGTTTATAGCACTAAGGTTAGCTTCGATAAGCTTATCGTTACGTGTGATTCGCGCTTGTGAAATTGGCCCTAAGAAACTTAGGATGATAAATAAGGTAGTTACTGCTAGCATAAAGACCGTAAAGAGGCTTCGAATTCTAGGTATAGCTACGGGGTTGAGTGTTCGTAAAAGCACCGCTGCATACAGCAGCGCAACAATACAGCCAGTGTAGAGGCTAATAAGCGTATCTTTACCGTCACCTGCGCTTGTAAACATCGTTACCAATGAGAAGACCGCCACAATAATGGCGCCTATGCCAAAGAGAGCAAAAATTACTACATGTACAACCATTACGACGGAACTAGCTCCAGTCTTCTTAGTTAGCTCGTGCTTGCTGTAGAAGTAGTCGCACACCAAGGATATTGGCAATAAAACCAAAACCGCAGCAACAATATACATCGGCACATCGCCCATGTCCGCCTTGTTGAGGTAGAAGCTTAAGATAGCTGCTATTAAGGATGCCAACATAAGGACTGTCCATCCCCAAAAAGCATAGGTTAACCATTGCAAAACTATATAGCCAGCACTTACGCTATGGCTGGGTTCGACTTGGCTAGCCGATTGCTCTGAAGCAGAGCTGGCATTATTCACTTCGGCCGCAAGAGGAGGTGGCACAGCCTGAGCAGAGACTGTTGGGCTTGGTTGATTTTGCTGTGGTAATTCTGGATTCATGGCCGCACCCTTCTTATGCTTGATACTATAGCAGCTTTTGTATTGGCGTGTAAGTAATATCCCCCTTAGAGCTCGCGGCTGTCATACGCCCAGTGCAGTAAAGCTTGGCGCTGACGTGGTCTGCACATCACGTCGCCAGGATGACAATTTGCCTTAATCTGACCAATGTGTCGGCGCATCGCCCGCCAGCGTTTTATCTGACGCGCATCTTCCCCTGCTATTCGGCGACCCATGTAATAGCGACAATACCACTGAAACCAACCCCGCGGATCCTCCGGGTAGATCCAGCCCTTCTTTTGCCATACGCTTAGCGGCTGGCTGGCCTGCAAACCAAAGTAATTCAGCGTCGCATCTGAGCCAGTCGAAGCAAGCTTTGCAGAAGCAAACCAGGTGGCCGGAAACTCCGCTCTACAATCGCGCATATAACGACCGCCAAATACACCTAGCGTGAGCATTTGCTTAGGAGTCAGCCGTGGTTTAAAGTCTGGGTCAAACTCTCTGCCGATTGGTGCTACCAGCTCGTAACTATAGCCTTGCTGCATTTTGTCATGAACCGTAATAATTCGATTACTCATAGTAACGATCATAGCACGGCCGACTGGCGCCCCTGGTAGATCAGGGCTATAATACAGGTAAGCAGGAGGAGTATGAGCGAGCAAAACAGATATGGAATCATTGGCGCGGGCGCTATCGGCCAAGCCCTGGGTGCGAGTTTACGGCGAGCAGAAAAAGAAGTGCTGTTCTGGGATCGAGACCCGAGCAAGTCAGGCGTTGAAGATCTGACTCAACTAGCCAAGAACACGCACGCAATCATCCTAGCAATCCCCTCAGCTGGGGTACGCGATGTATTAGGCAAGCTACGCCGTAGCTTGGGCGAGAATACACACACCGTGCTGACTGTAGCCAAAGGCGTGGAGACAGGCTTCGTCACTATGGACGCTGTCTTGCAAGACGAATTGGGCAAAGAATGCGCCGTTGGCGTACTATGCGGCCCAATGCTAGCAGGTGAGCTGATTGCAAACGAGGGTGGCTACGGCACGCTCGCAACCAACGCACCCCAGCCACACATCATTGCCGACTTTAAGGCCGGTGGACTAAGCCTCCAGCCCTCGAGGGAGCTTCGCGCAGTGGCTGTTTGTAGTGTGCTGAAAAACATCTATGCGCTTGGCCTGGGAGTAGCCGATTCTCTCGACGTCGGCATGAACACCAAAGCCGCTCTAACCTCACGCATGCTGGCTGAAATACAGCTCATACTTGCGCACCTACAGCTACCTACTGCAGTAGCTTTGCAATACTGTGGGCTAGGTGATTTACTCGCCACCGGCTGGGGCGAAGCGTCCTACAACCATCATGTCGGCGAACAGATTGGGGAGAGTTCACTCGCGCAGCCAAGTGGTGAGGGCTACAATGCGCTCATGGAGATTAGTGCAGTCCTCGAACTTAGCAACTTCCCCATTATTGCCTCGCTCAATCACGTCATTATCAACAAGGCTCCTGCCGATGAACTCCTCGACGCCCTCAAACGATAACGCCGCTGGTAAAGCGGTTATCGTGCTGGACGTTGGCACGACCAATATTAAGGTAGCTGTTATCACAGCGGACTCAAAAGTTGTCTTTGAGCAGTCAAAACGAACCTCGACTTTAAGTCCAGCCGCGGGCTGGCAAGAGCAAGACCCCAATGAAATACTGCGTATCTGCCAAGACCTCATCGCTGTGGCCGCTACGCACTGCGCGCCAGACACACCACTCGGCATCACGAATCAACGTGAGAGTGTCGTGGCCTGGGACGAAACTACTGCTAGGGCCCTCTCGAACCTAATTCTGTGGAGCGATAAGCGTACTACTGATTATTGTGAAGCTATCCGCACACCAGATCTAGAACAGGCCATCCGCGCAAAAACCGGGCTCTTTCTCACGCCCTACTCTTCTGCCCCTAAAATGCATTGGCTCATGCAACAGGATGATGTTAGAAGCTGCACCAATCTCGCACTTGGGACACTTGATAGTTGGCTGGTGTTTAAGCTTACTGGCGTGTTTGCAACCGACTACACCAATGCCTCACGCACCATGCTCTACAACATCCAGGCGAGACAGTGGGACGAGGAACTACTACGTATCTTTGACATCAACAAAGACAGCCTACCGAGTGTGTTGGCCAGTAAGGCCAGTTATGGTTCACTGACTTTGCCAAATAGTAAGTCCGTGGAGATCCAAACAGTCGTTGGCGATCAGCAAGCGAGTATGTATGCGGCTGGTAGTGAGGCGGGGACAACGAAAGTCACGTACGGCACGGGTATTTTCCCCATGCGCATACTCGGTAGTGAATTCGAGCTCCGCGATAATTATTTAACGACGCTAGCTGTCGGCAAGAACAACGAACCAATCTATGCGCTCGAAGGCAAAGTCGAGAACGCCGCCGTGCGCGTGTCGGCAGTCTATGGCAAAGATCAGCTGGCGTTTGATAAACTCATGCTCCAACTTGCCCTTGAGGCCGCACCGGTCATTAGCGGACTCATTGATACCCCTGCGCAGATTGTGTACGTGGATGGTGGTATTAGCCAAAATAACGATATCTTGGCCGAGCAGCAAAAGCGCAACCACATCAGAACCGTTCGCTTACCACACTATAATGGCGCAGCTCTGGGCGTGGCCAAGTTAGTTTTTAGTACTCACGAGGGCTAGTATTTGCTCATAGCATGGCTGGCAAAGATGGTACTTTTGCACCTGAGATGATTCGTTTGGCGGACTAAGCAATATCGCACCAAATGCGACAAGCTCTCGGCCGCACTTATCACACTTTGGAGCAATTGCCATGCTTGTGCAAAATCCCTACTAGGCGTGCTTGGGACCGACGTACTTAGCATTGCCAAAGGCCAGCATTAGCATGCCAATAATACTAAAGAAGAACAAACCGACTACGCCAAAGGCTGCGCTCTTGCCAAAGTGCTTAGCAAGATCAATTGCCAGCATGATACCAACCACAATATTCACCACTGGAATGAACAGGAGCAAGAATCCTAAGCCGTTTCGACCCGCTATTTGAAAGAGTACATAGGTATTATAAAAGGGCACCAACACCTTCCAGCCTGCTTCACCGGCTTTTTCAAATATTCGCCACTGCGCAATTATGACGAGAACAAGCGCGGCCAAATATACGAGCCAAAGAACGAGCAGTCCCCCTAAAGCTCCAGAATTTGTTGCCAACCCATATGATGATGCGTCCATGATATCTCTCCATAGTTAATTA
This sequence comes from uncultured Candidatus Saccharibacteria bacterium, assembly GCA_964573585.1. Taxonomy (GTDB): domain Bacteria; phylum Patescibacteriota; class Saccharimonadia; order CAILAD01; family JADZBC01; genus CAYPSN01. Next base: position 15,804 of record CAZNJX010000006.1, on the reverse strand, counting down.
GTCTTATCATACACCACTGACGAGCGTAACCAAAACTTCAGTGCTACTCTATATCGTCACCCGTCAGGGTGTCGTAGTCAGCGCTACTCGCTTGCTTAATAACATCGCGCACGCTGTCTTCGTAAACCGTCTTGCCAGCCTTGTCGCGAATAACTATCTTGCTACCTACCGGCATAAAGGGCGTCTTGACCACAATGCTCTTCTGCGAATACGAGGCCACCCTCGCAAGCGTACCATCGGCCGACACTGTCTCCGCAATCACGTACGGCACGCTAAAACTCGCCACAAAATTTTTGCCGCTCGCTCCAACCAGTGTCAGCGTATATGGTGCTTCCTTGACGGCAGGATCAGCACTATAGCCGTTGTACTGCGTTATACCAGCAAGACTAAAGAGCTTGTCTGCGTCACCCGTAATGGCTAATTCTATAAGCAAAGTGTCTTGTGCTTCATCAACACCAGGGGTATCACTCTGCAACTGCTCCTCACCAGCAGAAATGCTATCAACCTTGTTCTCGGCTTGCCGACCGTAAACCCAAGCGCCAAGCACACAGAGCCCAATCACAAACACGGCAACGGCTATAGTAGCCACCCTATGGGAATGTGACCGCGCCTGATGAGAGTCTATCGGTTGATCATGCTTAGTTATTGGATCCATCACATTGTATCTCCTTAGCGAACCGATGCTTTATAGTATTCATCCAATGTGGCTTGGATAATTTTGATTGAAACAGAATTAAAGGTTCGGGACGTGCCGGCCATTATACTCGTCTGCGAAGGTCGCGCCCAGCTTGGCCCAGTGCAACCTTTGTACCAAGTCACGCCTGGCAGGGTCTTCCATACTGACCACGGACCACTCACCGTTCGCCAATTGGCTGGTGGCACCTTGCCAACACACTGGCCGTAACGAGCATCGGCCGAGTAACCACCGTAGACTTGTGTAAAGAATTCCTCGGTGTAGGTGTATTCATCCATCAGCCCCATTAAATGACCCAACTCGTGTACCACCCAATCAGCCTCTACCACCGCAAGCGATGAGGCTGCATACTTGCCCGATACGGCTTCGGCGGAACCGCCATAGGTGCGGCTATTATAAATCACTATTACCTTGTCAGCCGGAACTCGAGCAGACGTAAGAGCCTTGGCAACCAAGGTGTTACTACACTCGAGCACCCTGGAGGTCGCACTGCTAAACGCGCAGCCAAGTGCCGAGCTAGAACTGGCAACTCTGTATACTATGTTGGCTTTGTTACTAGCAAATGGCTGCTTAGCACTAATCTGTCCAATTACCTTGGTTGCCCACGGCTTGAAACTCGCAGCATCTTTAAAGCCAGCGCCAACGATGGCAATATTGATCTTGCCCACACGCGCGGGGGTTGCTGTTGTCGAGTAGGGGCCTAGATAGTCTGCGATCGACTGTACCTGGGCAGGTGTTAGCACTCCCGTCTTAGCTGCTTTAATCAGACCCTGAAAGTTCTTAATGGCCGCGACCGTCTTGTCGTCAATTGTACCCGTCACCGTAACCGACGGAGCAGCCTTTTTGAGGTTGTACTGCACCGCCGAGACACACTTGTCGGTTCGTCGAGCAGAGGTGTCTTTGGAGCCTTTCTTAAGCGTTGGGTAGGGTTTGCGGCACAGGTGAGGATTTGAAGATCTTGCCTTAGTCTCAGCAGTAGGCGGAGTAAAGCTATCGGTCTGTGCCCGCGTGGCGCTGGGGCTACTGTTTTGCGGTGCCGGCGTCACCACTGCAGGCGCCGACAACGAGGCGGCATAACGAACAAAGCCGTCACTAAAGTAGTTGCTGGACTCTTGTGAGGTTGCAAGAGCAACCACAACGTCGCTGTAGGTCTTTGTCTTGGCATCGAGCTGCTTTGTCCAATAGCTAAGCCCAGACGCGTCAGCCTTCCTGCCAAGCAGCTGGCTGTAGAGGTCGGCCACGAACTGCTCGTTATCGACAGTTACAACGTTTTTTGCGAGCCTCTGCTTTGCCTCTGCCAACGGCATTTGGGCTTTATTGGCAAAGTAGGTCGTTATAGCGTCCCGCGTCTTTTTGCCCGAATTTAATTGGGCAAGCCAGTAGTTATAGCCAGCGGCGTCTGGTTTCTTGCCAAGGATACTCGTATAGACGCTGCTAATAAAAGCTGCATTGGTAGCAGTGGTCGCCACCCGTGTCTTCGGCGGTTTAAAGAACGTTGACACCATCCCTGCAGGGCCCGTTTGGCCCTTAATGAGCGCATCTCGCCAGTAACTCATGCCCTGAAGGTCAGGTGAGCGACGAAGACCCCCTACATACATACGGTAGACAAGAGCCTCTGCGCTACGTGCAGCACACGGTGAGCTGGCAGCGGGTGCGCTACCGGCCTTGGTAGAACAGGCAAACATACTGTATCTATATTCTGGCAACGAACTCGCCAATGAGCGCCACACGACAAACAATCCAATAACAACGGCTACCGCCACCGTTAGTATCACGGCCTTGAGGTTAAATTTATTCGGACTAACGAGTCGTCTTTGTGCAGACAAAACGTGCGCCTGATCCGTACCTACTTTGTCCGTGGAGTGTTGCAAATGTCTCCTCTTACCTGAATGGTAGTTTCACCCGTAATATACCATAGCCGTAATCAATCAGGCAAAGGCCACATGGCAACATCGCTAGGTAGCCTCACACCCTAAAGCGCCAAAAACGGCACAATCGACGCCATAACAAAGAGGACAAGGATAATACAGATAAGTATCTTAGTTCCCATCTTCATATCATAGCAAAAATAGAGCCGATGAGCCGACCAAAGCTCCGCTAGTGTGTTGTGCTCTACTCGGCCTGGTTTATGCCTTTTATGCATGTAGTTTATAAGTGCCTAGAGGTGGCTTGCTTGCAAAACCCCACTGCTCAGCCTACCATGTAGATATAATCTAAGGAGTTCACTATGGGATGTTTATTTGCGCTTATTATCATGCTCTCACCACGCTTCGGCATCATCTTGCTGTGGGCGTTTACGAATATCGTCAACCAAGCTTATAACGGCATTCTTATGCCGCTGCTCGGGCTACTCTTCGCCCCCTGGACCACGCTCTTTTATATGTTGGTAGCCTCTTCTGGCTCAGTCAACTTTGGCGGTTGGCTTTTTGTCGGTATCGGACTCCTCATGGACATCTCCAATTACAGCCAATCCTACGTTTACCGCGGCCAGGTTCCCTACACTCGCAGCCAATCTGACAAGTAAGCTTATAACGCGCCGAGCAGCAGGATAACGGCAAAGGATACTAGCAGAAGCGCTGCAAATATGTCGGCAACAACAGGCCAACAGACCTATGATATACATAGTGGGGCTGTTGGCCTCCATGGCGCCAAGCTCACAGTATAAACTGGCCTGCGTTCGCATTTAGCCACGCGGCGATCTGCCTATACTCAGCCCCGCGCCGATCTTGGAGTACAGTCCCTACTCGACTGTTACTGACTTAGCTAGATTACGAGGCCGATCCACATTCAGACCCTTCATGGTGGCGACCGAAAGAGCAAGCATCTGCAAACAAACATTATAGATGAGACCGTCCGAACTAGCTCCACTATGAGCCACGCCTATGTGATAATCACTTAGCTTTTCTTTTGGACGAGTCGACACAGTTAAGGCTATACCGCCACGTGCCTTGATTTCCTCAAGAGCAGATAGGCCCTTCTTGTACAAAAGTTCATCTTCTGGCAAAAGTAAGACCGATAGATGTTTAGGGTCAATTAAGGCAATCGGACCATGCTTCATTTCCCCAGCAGGGAAAGCCTGGGCGTGTACATAGCCTACCTCCGTGATCTTCAGAGCCCCTTCAAGCGCTACGGGATACAAGTTACCCCGCCCAAGAAAAAACCAGTCGTGGTATCTGCTTAACTTGCTCGCCATTTTATCTATCTGCTGTTTCAATGCCAATGTTACTCGTATCTCGCCTGGTAGGCGCTTTAGCTCGTAAGCCAAATTCCGTGTCTTGTCCTCAGCTCCCCCTCGATAATAATTCAATACGCCTCCAAGCATCATCAGCGCCACCACCATCGAGCTATAAGCTTTCGTACTTGCTACAGACGATTCGACCCCAGCGTGCAAATAAATCCCTCCATGATCCACTTCTCGTGCAATAGTAGAGCCAACTGTATTAATAATGCCGAGCGTCTTAATGCCGCGTCGTTTAGCTTCCCTAAGGGATGCTAATGTATCGGCCGTCTCCCCTGATTGACTCATGAATATTGCGAGTGTCGTCGGTGGATCATAGGAACCGTAGCGATACCGAAACTCACTGGCGTACTCCACGCTAACTTGAATCCCAAGCAACTGTTCTAGCTCATACCGAGCATAATACCCTGCATAGTAGGCCGTACCACAGCCAATAATTACTATATGCTCCAGGCGCATCATCTCGCTTTGGGATAAGTTTGGCCCACCTAGTTTCATAGAGCCGTCACTACCCACTCGTCCACGCATAACTTCCTCGAGTGCTGCGGGTTGCTCATGTATTTCTTTGTCTAGGAAACTTGTGAAGCCGATATGTTCCAAATCCTGGTCAAGCTCCTCGAGCTTCTCCATCCGAACCTCTTGATTGTTTAACTTAAGATCATATAGATCTAGTGAGTCTTTATGAACAACTGCTATTTGATCGTCCTCTAAATAAAGGACCTTATCGGTATGATCAATGATTGCCGTAGAGTCGCTTGCTATATAACACTGGTCATCACCAACACCGACAACGATTGGGCTACCGCGGCGGGCTGTTATAATTTGCCCTGGTGCACTCGGAGAGATTATTGCAATCCCAAAAGTCCCCTTAACGTCAGCGAGAGCAAGCTTCGTCGCCTCAAGCAAACTAACATTAGTAGTGTAATAGCTATCTATTAGGCCTGCGAGCACCTCGCTATCTGTTTGACTCACCAACTTCTTGGTATTAATTAGTTGTTTAAGTTCTCCGTAATTCTCTATAATTCCGTTATGCACAAGCGTCACCCTTCCATAGGTATGTGGGTGAGCGTTCGCGACTGACGGCTTACCATGAGTAGCCCATCGCGTATGGCCAATGCCGACATGGCCTTCACTCTTGACTGTACTAAGATCAATGCTGTCTGTAGCACCTAACGCCTTGACCGTAGTAACATTGTCGTCTAATAGTGCGATGCCGGCTGAATCGTAGCCACGATATTCAAGGCGCTTCAAGCCAGCATAAATAATATCTCTAGCAGATCGCTCTCCGACATAGGCCATGATTCCACACATACCTAGTCTCGTACCTTCTTTTCTATGACTACTTTACTTCCGATACGACGAACCACCAGCTTTTGAGATTTCTTCCAGCCGAGCTGGCGAATGATATCTATTGGCAAACTGACGGCGAAGGACTTGGCCCCGACAAGCGAGAGTGTTCGCACACTAGTTTGGTTATTTTCTGGTCGCGCCATACATAGAGAATATGCCACCTTAAAGACGAATGCAAATAATTACGTAATTATTAATCAATTTTTTGTTTATATACTTAGAGCCGTATGCAAAGTATTATCGTCAAGGACTAACTGTCAAACTCTCTTCACGCACCAAGCTGTATCTGCCAGCAACCTTAACCCGCGTCTGTACGAGCCAACTACCCTGGCTAAGCCCCGCTGGCAGAGAGCTTTGATATAGATTAGCAACCGCAGAGAGCGCAGCCTGACCGAAAGACACTACTTGATTACTCAATGCGTTCACGGCGCGAACCTCACACAACGCATTTGCCATGTGCGTAGTGCAGCCGCCTCTTGGTGTAGGCAGCGCAACGCTTGTCAGTGCAGCATACACGTCGAGCCTGCCGTAGCCGTAGCGATTGGTGAAGTTTTGGCCACTCATACCGGCCACCTTGGCAGCGGTAGAAGTCAGCGCCGACTTTACCTGAACAGGGGTCAAGCTCGTGTCTTGGCTCAGAAGAAGCGCCGCCGCACCAGCCACAATTGGTGAAGAAAACGACGTACCGTTGTATCCGCACACATAGTAGTCGGCCGGACGAGCTTGCGTCCAGCCTGTTGTACAGATTGAGCCTGTGCCTGGTGCTACCAACGCTAGGTTACTGCCGTAATTTGAAAAGTCCGCCCGCACGTCGGATGCATCAGAGGCCCCTACCGCGATTACACCGGGGTAGTTAGCAGGATACCCAAGCTGGCCTACGCCATCATTGCCAGCCGCAGCCACAACCGTAACACCGCTATCAAGTGCTAACTCGATCTGTTCTGCTACCAACGGGTCATCGCTGTCCGAAGTTAGGCTCATGTTAATGACTTTTGCGCCATGTTCCACCGCGTAGTGTATAGCCAGCGCTACCGATAGCGTATCGCCATCACCATCGTCGCTGAGAGCCTGGATTGGTAATATTTGTGACCCCCAGCTGACTGCGCTCATGCCTTGGTTATTATTTGTTTCCGTGGCAATTAGCCCCGAAACTAACGTACCGTGAGACACCCCGCTACCTGTAGGATTTACTTCGCCAGCCTGTACACTACCCGTGTCGGTCACGAAGTCCCAACCCGTGTGATTATCTCGGTAGCCATCGTTGTCGTCATCAAGGTTATTGCACGATTTATCCAACGCACGTGCTCGACTCGTACAGTTAGGCGCGCTACCCTCTTGCGACGTCAGCCCCCGTTCACCCGCATTCGTTGCCCATGTACCATCGAGGTCTTCGTGCGCTAACCCAAAGCCGGTGTCGATCACCGCCACCACAGGAGCAGCACTCCCCACTGCGTTGTTCCAGGCAGCCGGCGCATTCACCTTAGGCAAGTGCCACTGCAGGTTGTAGTGAGTATCCACTGGCGTCAGTGCCGCCTTATAGCGCTGAGTAGTAAACACCTCTGTGCCAGCACCAGCCTTAAGCCCAGTTCGATTAACGGCGTAAACTGCCAACTGCTCAACTGCTTCTATGGCTTGGTCGCTCAAGTTATTGGTCTGCACAAACCGTTCGCGCGCAGCTGAGGACGCAAAACGCACTAGTGTTTTACCCTGCTCAGGTTGGCTCACAGAGTTGGCCCTAGAATTGCCCGTACTATCAGTCTGACGATTCTTATCGTCTTTGGCTTGATCGGTTTGCAGCGCAGGCTTCTCGCCACCAGGGTGCGCCCGGCTCGGCTCCGGTAAGCCACCTCTCCCCGCTGGAGAGCTCAAACCAAGGCGCGCCACGAATACACCCAGGGCCATGAGCACCCCCAGTACGCCTATGAATCCAGCCTTTTGTAGTTTCTTCATGTTTGTTTTGCCGCTTATGCTTAGAATACAACAAGCCAGGTAGTATTTCAACAGCCGCGAATAGTACGTAGTGCCCCACGCAAGAACTGTCTAGTCTGTTGTCGATTTACCTATTTTATGATGCAGCACCTCGGCGCCGAGTTTGTGCTGACTGGTCTCGTATATGCTAAACACCATTTCTTTAAGTTGTGCGATCGACTCGTTTTGTTCTCCGAGCTTAGCGTGTAGCTTGTGAATATAATAAAACTGCACAAACAGCAGCACGATCAAGAAGATTGTCACCACATCGAGTACAAAAATCTGTAGGGGAAAACTGCTCATGATTCAATCATACTATAGCTGTAGTCTAAACGACAAACCTATTGTTTAGCCTTTTCGGCCCAGCCTGATACCCAAAACAAGCCAGAAGATAAACACTACCAGGGCTGACCCAAAAGCAAAGCCAGACCCAAGTTCGTGAATGACCACCAGCGATGTCGCGGTTATTATCCCGCCGCCCATAAACGGCTCAAATACCAGTTGTTTATACGAGAAGCTTTCTTTTGCGCCAGAGGTGTTGATGGGGTCAACGAGGCGTTGGAACATAAAGCCCGTGGCAGTGGTACCCATAGATTGACCTACATTTGTAAGGCCCTTTTCGAACCAAAAGGATGGAAACATGCGCGGAGCAAGTGTAAAGAACGAAAACAATATCCAACCAACGCCAGCCAATCCCATAACAACAAACACCTCCCAATTGGTTGCTATAGCCTTAAGTGAAACTGTGGCGATGGCACTTGCGACCAAAACGTCTAGCGCGATTGAGCCAATAACTTCAGAAATACGCCTCGACAAAAGTTCTTGTTTGCCGACGCGGCGCAGTGCTAGCTGCACGAGGATCCCACCCACCATAGCAAGCGGAAAGAACGGTACGTAGGGCATAAACCGTAGGTCGGTTATTTTATCAAGCGTGGCGGCCTCTACAGACACGAGAGCAAGATACATCAGCCAGCCGAGCAGGATGGCTACGGCGTAGGCTAGTACACTACGCGCAATTACACCAGGCTGCGATGCGATCTTGTTGCCAAGTATTTGTAAGTTATAACCACTCCGCACCTGTTGGCGACGCTGGCGCTGCCACTCTGTCTCGTCATCCACCGTACCTAGCTGGCGCTTTTGCCAGTTAACTATGAACACGCCAGATATAACCGCAGCGAAGAGACTAAGCGTTGCCAGCGCTAATGCAATGTCAGTACCGGCTGGCCAGCCTAGCCGATCGAACACCGGAGCCAAACCAGCCGAGGTGCCATGACCACCCTCAAAACTAATTTCAATCAGCGCTCCAGCGATGGGCGGAGTACGAAAGAGTGGCGTCAAAATAAGGGTAGTTAGTGCAATGCCGATTACATATTGACCCCATGCCAAGGTGTTGCCAAAGGCAATCTGTGCACCGGCCGTCCGCCAGATTTCCTTGCGCGACGGGATGTGTCGACCCAAGAACAGCCCGGCAAAGACAACAATAATGAGATACTTTGGCAGCATTCCCCAGTACGTAGTCACGTCCTTGGATATATAGTTGAGTACCTGGGGGCCAAGCAAAAGTCCGATTAAGCCGGCCAATAGCGAGCTTGGTAAATAAAACTTCTGCAGACGAGTTGAGCGGCGCTTGATAAAGCGCGCCACAACAACAACCCCCAGCAAAATGAGCATACTCTCTACAAAAAGTGACATGTAGTCATCATACCAAAAACCGATTCACTCGTCGCTTAGTGCAGCCTTGGGACCACCCACCTTACCAAACTCAATATTGGCAGTTCGCCACGAGTAAGCCTACGCTACCACCCCTAGCGGTGTGGGCAGCCTGGCCAACAACAAGGTCGGCGCTTGCCCGCAATGAGCTCTTCGACTACCCTATCCACGTGCCGAGATCTCGTCTCTGGCTTCTTGACCGAGATTGTCCAACAAATCCACTCGTTACGCGCCAGCGGCGTAATGTCGTGCCACTTGGCCAGCGCTGCTGGTGATGCCACGAGAGCAGAGCGCAGGTCTGCGGGCAGGTTATGAGCTGGTCCGGCTTTCACTCTTTGCTTCATAGCACCATTATAGCAAAGTACGGAGCTTGTTAGCATTATGCGTGTTGCTAACGACGCTCCTTATGGTGTAATCGCAGCTGTCCATCTGTGCACATACCACCAGTCACTACTTTTTGTTCAGTAGCTTACCGTCTTTGAGAGTAAAGGTAAGGTCGGTTTTCCCAGCAATGGATAGATCGTGCGTCACCACAATAATAGTAGTACTTTCAAGTACCGGAAGCTGGAGCAAGAAAAGCTGAGTGCCCAGCAAGTCGCGCGGGCAACGCACAGGGCCGGCCTATTCTCTACCTAGCAGCTGCCCGTCCTGTATACTAGAAGCATGAATATAAGACAGCAGTTAGAAGGTGGTAATCCCCGATCGCTTGGCAACGCAGATGTAGTGGCCGCGCATGTTTTAGCTAATCAAGATCAACTTGAAGCTCTGTTTGAGTGCGTATTCGATGATGATGAAATTGTACGATTGCGTAGCGGTGATGCACTCGAAAAGGTATGCCGGCAACAGCCAGACTTGTTTCGGCCGTATATCGATCGATTGTTTAATGAGGTGGCAAACATCGACCAAGCTTCAGTGCAGTGGCATCTAGCACAGATGATTGGTGAGCTGCCGCTAGACCAAGTCCAAACACACAAGGCTCTTGATATCCTCAAGCGTAATCTTAGAACAGCTACAGACTGGATTGTACTTAATTATTCACTCCAGGTTTTTGCCAGCTTTGTCCAAAACGACGCCTCGCTACGCCCGCATTTTCTCACAGAGCTCAAGCGGCACAGTAACAGCAAGCACAAGTCTGTTGCAAAGCGTGCCCAGAAGCTACTGTTATCGCTTCAATAAAGCTGTCTTTAACCACGGACTTCACTATTACCAAAAGTGAAAGAGTATCATACTGGCGATTGCCAGCACCCACATAAATGCGACCAATACATCGCCGCCAGCATCAACGAACCGCACAAGCTTAGCCTTGCTAGACACACGCGGCACGGTCTGCTGATAGTAGACGCGGAACCAAGCCCAGTTCATGACAATAACAGCGCTGTAACAAAACAGACAGAAGATACAAACAAAGCCAATACGGTACGTACTTTGCCACAAATACCACGCCCCAAAGCCGAGAAAGAACACCGAGAAGAAATGAAAGACGTGCTGGAGTCGTCGATTGATTTCGCTACCAGTCGCGGCCACAAGCCCCAAGCCGAGTGTAGTTGCAAAGAAGATCATACAGACCAGGGAGTTGGAGAAGCCAAAGACCCGTGATTGCCAGGCATCAAAAACACTTGAGCAACTAAACACTGCGTTAAGATCGCACATGAGTGCAACCTTAGGATGCAAGGCATAGTTAATTCGTTCGATTGTTTGCAGTAGTGAGGCTACCAAACCAACGGCTGAGCCACCAGTAATGATCCACCACAGGGTTTGTCGCTTAACTCTCATGCCACTATTGTAACAAAGGCCTGGCGCTAGTATCTAGGGCAATACTTGCACAGCCATACCCGATGCTCCTGCCTGCTGGTTACTTGCCATTAAGATATTTGCCGGCAACACTCAGCGCAAACGAAGGAAGTATAACAAAAACAGTCGCAAACAATAGCCTTATGAGTGTTTCGCTAAGAGCAGAATCCTTCTGGTCTGGGCCTGATGCCGTTAGGACTACTAACATCCCCAGGACACCAAAGACAACCGACGCATAGACAAATATTCGTGTAGCAATCTTTTGCATGAGCTTAGTATAAATCAAGGCCGTTCATTCAACAAATACCAAGCGGGCTATACCTGACAGCCCAAAAGACAGGGGGCACTCCTGACACCCTAGGGGTAGAACAGGGTCTTAGAACTGCTCACTAACCTGACTAGCAAGCCTACTTAACTTGCTCGGACATGACCGTTAAGCGTTCAGCGTATGAACGGGTTTTTTCGTCAAACTTACCACTACACGTAACCAAGTTGAGCTGATAAGAAACCTTGGGGTTCTGAGAGAACATGATACTTACAGAGTCTTTAGCTAGAGCAGACTGCTTGCCAATGACTTTGTATTTTATTGCCGTGCCGTCCCCCAACTCCACGCTATACTCATCGCCCTGCTTAAACTTTTCAAGCTCTTTAAAGATTCCGTCGTTTCTGCGCCCCGAAACATGACCGACGATCAAGCTAAGGCCCTTGTCGCCAGGTCTAACGGTATCAATAAACCAGCCCACCATAAATAGGTTATTTGGTACGGCGACTTCTTTGTTTTGATCAATACCCACTTTTTGAATGAAGGCATTAACGCCGATTGAGGGTATTTTGATTTTTTTGGGATCTTTGGCTTTGCCCTGCCAGTTGTAGTCATCGCCAGGCCTTACCTCACTCGGCTCATCACTCGAATGGGTTACAACTCCATTAGTACTTTTGCCTGAGTTTCCCCTTAGTGCCAGCCCAACTATCAGCAAAGCTAGGCATAGTACTACGCCAACTATGACAAACTTCTGTTTCTTGTGTAATGAAGGAATCCTTGCTTTGCTCTTTTTCATATATCCCTAAAGCCCCGTACTCGGCGCACTAAGCACAGCTTGAGCCAAGCCAGCTGGGTCAGTTATGTTACCATCAACTAATCCATCGGCGTCACGCTCGCCCCCATCGGCTATGGTGTAGGTAACTTTAGTGGCTGGCTCGCCATCTAGGGTAACTTGCTCAAACGTGGCATCATTAATGGTGAAGAAGCCATTGATGCGAGTGCTGTATTTACGCAAAATTCGATTGTTTTGCCGGACACCCCCCAAGTAATATTGCGATACAGTAGCGGTGATACCCGGCGTGCCACAGTCGGCAACAAAACCAACCAAGCCATCGGCGTAGTCGTACGCGGCGTCTTTGGCGCTAAGTTCTGCCTCGGTTTTGAAGTGAGTTACAAAGCTACAGCTGCCCGGTAGCTCCACCATGATGCCTTTGCCAGTTAAGGGACTTATGAAGCCGTGCATGTCAAACTCAGGCCCTGGTTGCGAAGTAGGCGTCGCTCCAGCAACCAACATTGGGTAGTCGTTATTTTGCCCTGCTACGAAGGACCATGGATCGGGGAAATGCCAATAACTGGCATTCAACCCATCAATGTATGTGCCCATTTGTTTCATAACTGACGTGCTTCGTCCCATGACCCTGTTGGTAGAGGTGCAGTCGAAATCACCAATAGTCGTGCTGCAGCCAACATTCAGACCACTAGTCTCTTCATCCCAAAAACTCACATAGACCGACCCAGGAGATGTAACCGCACCGGCAAAACCACCTCTAGCCATAATACCGCCGCTGACATTACCGGTAGAGTAAGCTCGAATAATAGAACCAACGTTAGTGCCTACAAAGCCGCCAACTTCACAAACCTGATTCGTGTTCGTAGTGACGCTACTCCTCGTATAGTTATTCATGACATAGCCATTTTGATCGTTGTAGCCTACAAGACCCCCCACATGACAATTGCCGTCCACGGCAGCAAATCCTCCGGCATTCACGTTGTTTGAATATGATTGCTTAAGCTGCCCATCGTTTCTGCCAACCAGCCCGCCAACGTTATAACCGACGCCGGTAACGTCACCGGTTGCATACGATTGATAGATGTCACCCCCCTGATCGCTGCTACCAACGAGGCCACCGATGTTGCTATCGCCGCCGCTGACATTGCCGGTAGCATGCGACTGTTGGATAAAGCCTTTGTTGTTACCAACGAGCCCTCCAACATAGTTATCGCTACCACTAACATCGCCGGTTGCGTAGCTGTTGACGATCTGACTATCTGGGGCATTGTACCCAACCAAGCCACCAACAACATCGCCTCCACCTGTAACATTGGCTGCGGAGTACGAATTGATAATAGTATCCCAAATACCACCATGTGAACCGACTAAACCGCCGACTTCAATATCCCCACTGACCTCACCCGTGCTGTATACATTGTTGACCTGTCCATACAGCACACCAACCATAGCACCAACTGACCAATCGCCAGTTACTGAAACACTTTCTACCCCTAGATCTTTGACTAAGCCAACTTGATTATCGGATTGGCCAATTTGTCCAAACAAACCTACCCGCCCAGTTGGCTGGTCAATGGTTAGGTTGCGTACAGCATAGCCCTGACCATCGAGCTCACCCATGAACGGTGTGTCGCCATCACCGATTGGTGCAAAGTCAGTAAAGTCAGCACAGTCAACATCGTTTTTTAATATGTAGTAAGCGTCTAGGTCATTGGTAGTATCTTGCAAGTCCTGGCAGGTAGTGATGTGGTATGGTGCCGGCTGAGTACCTTGTCCGCCAAGAGCATGAGCGGTTAGGGTAAACACGCTAGAGCTGGCTACGCTAAAGACGGCCAGAATACCCACATAACCAGCGCGGAATAGTGCTTTTTTCATACTACTTTTTTACTCCTTGTAGCCCCGTACTCGGCGCCCCTACCACCGCGGCGGCAAGGCCAGCTGGGTCGGAGATGTTACCATCAGCTGTACCGTCAGTGTCACGCTCACCCCCATCGGTAACGTGGTAGGTAACAACGGTGACGGAGTGAGCGTTAATGGTTTGAGTTGCAATGGTAGCGTCAGTGATGGTAAAGAAAGCATTGGTGGTAGGGTTGTGTTTTCTGAGCACCTTACTGTCTGGGGTAACGTCATAGTAGTAGAGCTTAACGGTTGTAGTATGGCCGGCAGTACCACAGTCAGCTTCAAAGTCCCACAGACCATTGGCGTAGTCGTAGGCAGCGTCTTGAACACTTAGCTGGCTTTCACGAACGTAATCATCAGTGGTGAGTTCACAACCTTCACCAACGTCGATGGCAACGGTCTTACCCGTGATAGGACTCGTGTAGCCGCCAACGTTGGGTTGCTCAGAGTCGGGGATGTTATCACCGTTGAGATCTTGGCCATCCGAACTACTATCATCTACTGCGCAACTGTTGTCTGTCCATTGTAGACATGGATAGCCATCATTAATCGTGGTGGCGATCCCCCATACGTCGGCAAAGTCCCATGCTTCATCCAACCCTTCACTGTTGACGGTATCGGTGAATGTTGCCTGTTGTTTCATCTGGTCTGTCGACTTAGGACTAGCTCCGCCGCTAGAGGTACTCACGCCCGTGGTTTGTTCATCCCAAAAAGAACTTTCGACTGTACCACCGTCATCGTCACCGACCAGCCCGCCGCTGTCATCTTCGGCTGTGATCATGCCTGTGGCATAACTGTAAGCAATGCCACCTTTGTTGTAACCGACTAGCCCGCCGACACCGACATTACCGGCCACCGCACCGCGAGCGTAACTATCGTTAATGAAGGTAGTATCACCTGAGCCGTCAGTCTGCCCAACGAAGCCACCAACAAAAGAGGTAGCTGGAGCACTCACGTTACCAGTAGCAAATGACTCTGTGATAATTGCATTATCCAGCTCACCGACAAAGCCACCACCCGCTCTATATCCCACTGCACTTACGACAACATTGCCCGAACTCGATGACTCAGATATACTACCGCCATCTTCATTACTACCGGCAAACCCACCAAATGCTCCATCATCTATGCCATCACCTGCTTGTGCGACAGTAACGTTGCCGCTGGCTGATGATCTGGTAATGATACCCTCGTCATTTTCACCAACAAAGCCGCCGATATTGTTATTTAAGCCTCCCTCGGCGTATACATCACCGCTGGCTGATGAATCTTCAATAATACCACCGCTGATGTTTGCACCAACGAAGCCACCAACACTATTTTGACCATATACATCGCCACTAGCTGATGAGTCGATAATATCTGGGTCTTCGCCTTCATGATGAAAGCTCGAACCAGCTAAGCCGCCAACGGCATAATCACCATGAACTTCGACCGAAGAATGGGCATCGATAATAGTATCAAGGTCGCTGATATGGCAGCCTGTGACACCACCGACTTCGCTCTCACCATGGACTTCGCCGCCAACAGTAACATTCTCGACCAGCCCCCTCTGCTTACCAACCACGCCACCAATACACCAGTCGCCATCAACTGTGGCATTAATAGTTATATTCTCAATCTCGGTATCAGGGTACGAGTAGCCAACGAGCGCAGCCGCATAATCGCTACCCATGATAGTGGCATCCGTTAGCTCTAAGTTACTAATGCGGCCAGCCATGTCGAGACTGCCGAACAAGCCAGTTCTAGCTGTTCCTCTATCTATAAACAGGCCAGAAATAGTGTGGTTGTCGCCGTCAAAGTTGCCTACAAATGACAAGATTGGTACAAAACCAGCACTATCTGCCCACCGACCAGTATCGTTCCAGTCTGGGTCGGACGGATTAGTCATTGAACAGTCGATATCATTTGCCAGTACGTAGTGCGCCGCGAGGTTATTCGCTACATCTTGCAGCTGCTCACAATCTGATATTTGATACGGACTTTCTTCGCTACCATCACCACCAGCAAAGGCGTAGGCTGTAAGCGGAGATACGGTGCCTAGTACTATTGAAAGCAAGAAGATAAGAGCGGCAAGACTTGCTGTGGTGCGCTTCGCAAAC
>CAZNJX010000005.1:0-21302 GCA_964573585.1 uncultured Candidatus Saccharibacteria bacterium | reverse complement strand
GTAGTAGTAGCTCTGCAAGCAACACGAACACTTCGACCACATCCGCCGGGCAGCCTCAGGCGGTGAGCGTAGGTGGTAGTGGTGGTCAAGACGTTAGCGCCCAACGCAAAACCTCAACTAAACCTGGTAATGAAGGCGAGTCGGCAGATTCCCAGCCCACACCCACGCCAGGAGGCTTACTAGCCCGCATAGGCGCATTCTTCGTTAATATCTGGAAGACTATTCTTGGCTGGTTCTAGGCTTAGCTAACCTTGGCAAGGCCAATGGTGTAGTTTTTGCCGTAGTGCTTGGCACACTTTGGGCAGGTGGTGTAGAAGAAGTAAACTTCCTTTGCCGTCATGCCTTTGGCTTTAGCGAACGCCAAGAGTGACGCATACCACTTTTTGGCATCCTGAAACGGTCCCTCAAACACTTTGGTTAAAAAGTCACCACTAAGTTCAACATTCTCGGCTCCAGGCACGTTTTTCGAGACAGCGTAAAGGTGCTCTGCCTTCCACGGCGATAGGTCATGGCTGAGTATCATGCCCTGCTGAGGCGGCATTTCGGCCCCTGCCGCTGCTACCGACTGTTGCAAGCGAGTCATGACCTTTGCCATATTTAAGGGGATGTATAGGAAGTTCCTCGTATACATGCGAATAAACTTCTTGCCTTCAAAGCTAACTGCTTGTTCGTCCCAGTCCTGAATGTTTGGCACAGCGCAGCAACCCGTTTCGTTTTTGTTTGTGTAGGTATTGGGAAGTTTCATGGCAGTACTCCTTATACTTCTATTATACGCCGAGCGTGCAAGTCCCCCAAGCAGGTTTTCTAGAGAATCCCGCGCAGCTCGTAGAGGATAATGAGTGCTGCACTCGAGGCTCCCAGGTAGGGCACCCAGCGAGGCACGGTAATAGCGCCTTCGTGCTGCTTGCGTTGACGCTTAATGAGAATAAGCGACGCGTTTACAAGCGTGAATATACTCAGTACGATCAAGCTTGTTAGCCGTGCGAGCGACACGAGTGGCAAAAAGACCACTCCAATCACCATCAGTCCAACGACGAGCATGGTTGCCAGGAGTGGTGTTTTGGTTTTTGTGTCAACGCTGGACAGGCGGCTATCAAGCCAGCCCTGGCGTGAGAGGCCATAGAGGACGCGCGAACCCATAATAATCTGTACGATGACGCCATTGATGGCCGCAGAAATACCAATAATGGTTAAAAACAAAGCACTGCCACCAGTTTCGCGGGCATAGACAAGTGAGAGTGGGGCACTGCTGTTGGCCAGCTCGGTGGGGCTGACCGTTGTTATGGCGACTGCGGCCACGAGCAAATACAGCACGGTTGAGACCGCTAGAGAGATCAGTATGGCGAGCGGCATAGTGCGCGCTGGACGCTTTGTTTCTTCGGCTACGTTGACCATGTCTTCAAAGCCAATGAAGGCGTAAAATGCCAAAAACGCACCGCCGATTATACCACTCAGCCCAACCGCCGGGTCGACAGTCAGCAGTCGGCCGGCATCGAAGGTCGCAAGCGAATTACGACCGGCGTAGATTACTAATGCCAGTCCGGCTATCTCAACAAGGGTAAAGGCGCCCGCCAGAGCTGCTGACTGGCCAATTCCTCTGGCCGCGACCATCCCTAGTAGTGCAAGTAGCCCAATGGCAGCAAGCAGCTCAGGCGTGGGGAATACAACCTGTAAATAACCCGCAAAGCCCTTTGCCAATGTAGCGGCTGACGTGATGCCGGCGGCCACCATGGCGAGGCCGATACCAATAGAGAGCCAGCGTTTACCAAAGGCTTTGTGCAAGTACACCGACACGCTAGCACTCGCCGGATAACGGCCTGAGAGCTCCATGTACGAAAAAGCAGTTAGACCGGCTATGACCATGGCAATTAAAAAGGCGAGGATAGTGCTGTGTCCCGCCTCGCCAGCTACCTTGCCGACTAGGACATAGATGCCGGCACCCAGGATATTGCCCAAGCCGTAGAGGGCTACCACGGGTAGCCCGAGACTTCGGCTAAGTTTTTTCGTAGTCGCCATATCTTGCCTTATATTAACATAAGCGGCATGGTGTAGGCTTACTTGCTAACTCTTGCGCGCGGGCGTATTATAAACATAAGTAATAAGACAAAAACAAACATGCACGCGCACAACTATCACGCATCACAAGCTACAGCGGCTAGTGCCACGGGTCGGCAGACTGACAACCCGCCAGCTTTTAGTAAGCGACTCAACGAAGCTACGCGCGAGGTGCATGTTTTAAGTCGGCTGACTGCGAGCGACTATGGCGCAGTTGGATCTCCGAGCGATATTGAGGTGCTACGCGCCTATAGTGCAGCACTCAAAGGCAAGCGCATTATCTTTATAAACGCAACCTATGAGGGTGGCGGGGTGGCTATTATGCGCGCGCCACTCATCGCGCTTTTGCGATCAGTCGGCGTCGATGCCCACTGGTATGTGCTTAAACCCAGTGAAGCGGCGTTTTTAGTGACCAAACGCAAGTTTCATAATGTTTTGCAGAATGTAGCTGGT
Organism: uncultured Candidatus Saccharibacteria bacterium; assembly: GCA_964573585.1. Classification (GTDB taxonomy): domain Bacteria; phylum Patescibacteriota; class Saccharimonadia; order CAILAD01; family JADZBC01; genus CAYPSN01. Next base: position 18,794 of record CAZNJX010000005.1, on the reverse strand, counting down.
GATGGGGTAGAACTGACCGCCAGGGATAAGGCCATTTATGAAGCGTGGATTAAGCAAAACGCCGAGGCGCTGGCTGACCCAATCAGTACTGCCGATGTTATTGTGATTGACGACTGGCAGCCATCAGGGCTTATTCCTTACATCAAGGGCTTTGGTGGCCGCCCGGGCCTCAATCCGGCAGCAAAGATCATCTTTAGAGACCATATTCAGACCGAAGGTAAGCTCATGAGTACTCCTGGCACGCCTCAGCACCTGACGTGGGACTATATATGGCAGCATAACCAGGTTTGTGCCTCAGATGTCTTTGTTGTGCACCCTAAGCCAGAGTTCGTACCACCCGATGTACCGGACCGCAAAGTCGTGTTTGTGCCAGCTGCTAGCGACCCGCTTGATGATCTTAACCGACCGTTGAGTGAGAGCGAGAATAGAGCCGGGTTGGCTTTTATTAACCAGCAGTTAGCCGAGAACGAGCATCAGTCGGCATTGAGCAGTATGAGACCGTACGTGGCTCTGGTGGCGCGCTTTGATCCATCTAAGGGCATGCCCAATGCTATGGCTGCCTATGCGCTTGCTCGGGAAAAAATGCTGCGCCGCGGCTTGGCTATGCTGCGTATTCCGCAGCTGGTCATAGTCGGCAATGGCTCGGCTGATGATCCGGACGGCGTGCCAGTGCTTAGAGAGATCATGCGACTGCGCAGGACTACCTATCGTCACATCATGGCCGACATCAAAGTCGCCCGCGTACCCCACAACGACATTGCGATCAACGCAGTCGTGCGCAACAGCAAGCTGGTCATACAGCCGTCTACCAAAGAAGGCTTCGAGTCCCGAGTGACAGATGCTATTTTGCAGGGCAAGCCCGTTATCGGCTCACGTCGTGGCGGCATACCCCTGCAGATTGTTAGTGAGCGCTCCGGGTTCGTGATCGACCCAGAGGACATAAGCACCTGGGCCGAGCGCATCTGTGAGCTGATGACCAATGATGTTTATTATGAGCACATGCGCGCGCAAACCAAACACTTAGCCAAAACTTTTAATTATGAATACACTACCATCCCAAATGCGCTTAACTGGCTACATTTAAGCAGCGTCGTGCTGTCACAGCCGCAGTTTGCGTGGAATCATCAGTGGGCTAGAGATCTACGCGCCCAGTCTCCGCAGCAAGTTGGTCACTTCTTGCCTCAAGCCCCGCTACCATATGGCGTTCCTCAGCTGCAGCCCGTTGGCTAGGTTATATAGCGCTCAGTAAGATAATAAAAGCTTTGATGAAGAAGGGGCGCTTCTTCAACCTTCGCTTGCGCGCTGGTAAAGAAACGCCCCGAGGGGCGGAGCAGGACCCGAATGTGTATCGGGGTTACTCCTGAGCCGCTTAAGCCGACAGGGCTAGCTTGGCCCGATTGCCCGCATTCAGTTCCCGAGGGGCTGACGTGGGCTTAACCAATGGACCGGACCAGGTGATGATCGGGCCTGCCCAAGGGGGTGTTCGAGCGTCAGACAAGCTGGCGTCGAGCGTGATGCCCCAGGGGCTGGGCTCGTTGTCGCCGCCCGAGCCCCAGAGCGGTCGCCAACCCAAGTGTATGGTGCGAGTAAGGTCGCCGAACGACCCCGTACGCACCTGGTAGCCCGGGATCCAGACGGGCGGGACATCATTGCCCGCCATTGCCTGTACCCAGAGCGGAAAGTGAGCCGCTGCTGCCAGTACACCGGCGTGGGCCGAGTTGGTATCCCGACACTCGATCGGACTGACCCCTCTACCGTCAGCCTGGTAAGCGCCGAGATTGATGATCTCCCACCTAAGCCCTGGCTGGTGCTCAATGCCCTTGGCCAGCCAGAGACGCTTGGGGTCGGTCTTGATGTTGCCGAGCAGCAGGCCGCTCGGTTGAGCCTGCCGAGCACAGGCCCACAGCGCCTCGACGGTTTGCTGCACCGTCGGGAGGTACGGGACCAAGGTCAGCACCGTCAGGCGGCCTTGGGGCCAGTCCAGTTCGGCGAGTTGGTCCGCCACCTTGTCGATGTCACGCGCCGCGAATCCCGTGCCTCGCCCGAAGCTCCATCGGCGAACGTTCTCCACCTGGGCTTCCGGGTGAATGAACATGTCGCGGAACAAGGGTCTGGCTGGCACCATCGCGGTTGTGTCTCCGACGAAGATATCGTCATAGTCATTTTCCGTATTCATTCTCATCGCCTGCTTTCTCGTTGGATCGTTCACGGTGTGACCGTGATGGCTTTTTTGCTCTCGTCAAATGGTTGACAAAGAGGTGTTTGTCAAAATGCTGATACATAATACCATTTTTAATGCCATAGATCAAGACCTAAGTGCGTAAAATATGCCCCGCTCGGGGCTTGTGGCAAAAAAGGTACTAGTGGGTCGCCCGCGTCTGAAGTGTGCTGACAATCTTTTTAACATAGGCGTGGTTAAGCGGGTGGGAGGCGCGAACCGAGGCAAAGCTGATGGTCGGCGAGTGCTTTACCAGACCAACCAGATTAGATCGAACTACGAGTGGGTCAAGCATGCCGTGAATAATGTCGACTGGGATGTGAAGTCGCGTTACGTCATCGATGGCGGTTTGATTGATAATGCTTGCCCGCAAGGAGGCTGCGAACATCATCATGTTGTCCTCAGTTAGCTCCAGGCTCGGGTCGATTTTGGTGCTGCGACCAAGGTTATAGAGTCGTATGAGTGTCTTGGGTGATGCCAGGAGCTTTTCGTAAAAGGCGCGCAAGAACTTCTCGGGACTTAGCTTGGGTGTTGCGTCATCGTGGCGGTATATGGGCGGGCTGCAGAGTATGAGTGATTGGGTGAGCTCGGGGTAGCGGGTGGCAAACTCAATCGCGACCAGGGAGCCAAGCGAATGGCCAACTAGGATGACAGGACCCGTCAGCCGTAGCCGTAAAAGCGTGGTGCGTAGCGAGCGAGCTTGTAGCTTCGCGGAGTACGTCTCCCAGTATGGCTTGGCGGAGCGACCAAAGCCGAGTAAATCAACACTCACCGCGTTCGTGCTGTGGGGGAGTTGGCTTATGACAGGCTGCCACATTTTGCCGGTGGCGCCAAGACCATGCACAAACACGACCGTCGTCTTTGCAGCTCTCTCACGGTGCAGACTGCGAACATGAAGCCTGTAGGGCAAGCGGAGCCATTTATGAAGGATGATCCCAGGAATATTGCGGATTCGACCGATAAGCATAGCTCTATTATCGCATACTAGTCACGCAGGAGGGAGCAGCCTTGCACTTGTGGAAGCCGTTGACGCCGCTTAGCCTAAACGAATATGATGAGCATTAGGTAACAACGTGAAGGAGGACTATGTCAAAAATAACACCGTTTATATGGTTTCAGGGTAATGCCGAGGAGGCAATGAACTTTTATGCTGATGTGTTTCCGGATTCAAAGATCGTCGAAATTGAGCGTTACGCGGGCGATCAGGGCATACCGGGCGAAGCTGGGCTCAAAGGTAAAGTCCTAACTGGCATATTCGAGGTAATGGGGCGTGAGTTTATGTGTATCGATGGCGGTGCGCAGTTTGAGCTTACAGGTGCTATTTCGCTTCTCGTTGAGTTTGATGACCAGCAGCAGATTGATGCTGCTTGGAGTAAGTTGATGGAGGGTGGCTCGCCACAGCAGTGTGGCTGGATCACGGACAGATTTGGTGTTACCTGGCAAATCACCCCAACCTCGCTCGGCCAGATGATGAGCGATCCCGGGGCGACAGCGAAGCAAAAAACAGCCTTGATGCAAGCTATGATGCCGATGATAAAACTAGAAACAACTGTATTGGAAGAAGCCTTTAGGGCTGCTAAATAGGTATTGGTGTGAGTAGTGCTACAGAACATCGAATTTATCGGATTAGCTTTGCGAGCGTGTACCCGCACTATGTCGCAAAGGCCGAGAGGAAGGGGCGCACTAAGGCAGAGGTCGATGAGGTGATTTGCTGGTTGACGGGCTATAGCCCTGCACAAATGGCAGCACAGCTGAAGAACAGTACAGACGTCGCAACCTTCTTTGCCGAAGCGCCGAGCATGAACCCGGCTCGAAGGCTGATTACGGGAGTTATCTGCGGAGTTAGGGTAGAGGACATTAAGGAGCCGACCATGCAGAACATTCGCTATTTAGATAAGTTGGTTGATGAACTGGCCAAAGGTAAAGCAATCGAGAAGATACTGCGGAAGTGATATAGCAACGAAATAGGTAACTAAAACGAGGCCCCTTTTGTGGGGCCTCGTTTTACCAGAGTAGGTACCTAGCGAACCTGGGCGATGATCCAGATACTCACGGCTAAACTGAGCAAGAAAATGCTTAGTCCGACGGGTGAGCCCCAACTGAACCACGAGCCCCACGCCCGCCAATGCTTCTGCGAGCGCTCGTACCAATCAAGCTCCTCTTGCGGTGTCATTTTTGCCATAGCACGACTCCTTTTGGTTATATTGTGTTGATGTGTCCGGGGATGTGTTTGCCAGCCAAGTAGGTATTCCTTGGACTAAAGGCTACTTTGATGTCTGGGCTTATTGACAGGGTCATTATAGCATAGCTTTACAAGCTAGCGGGCTTGTTATTCTGCCCTGGTATGGGGTTAGTAATTTGCTATAATGACCTACATGAGTACGATAAAGACGCTGCCCAATGATGCTAGTGTCATGGCATTTATCAACGCTGTCCCGGAGGAGACAAAGAGGCGGGATAGCCTGACGCTTTTAGAGCTCCTGGGTGATATTACTGGTGAGCCAGCCAAGATGTGGGGTGCGAGCATAGTCGGGTTTGGTATGTATCATTACAAGTCTGAGCGGAGCAGCCAGGAGGGCGACTGGCCGCTGATTGCTTTTTCGCCCAGGAAGCAAAGCCTCACGCTCTACATTATGCCCGGCTTTGATGGCTATAAGGATCTACTCGCCAAACTTGGCAAACACAAAACCAGCGTGTCTTGCTTGTATATAAGCAAGCTGGCCGACGTTGACCTCGAGGTTCTCAAGGAGCTTCTGCGCAGGTCATACCGCGCAATGAAGTCAATGCATGCTTCGACGTAGGCAAGGAAGCAATAAATTATGTCATTTAGCCATTTACTTATAATACTTACGATTGTTACACTAAGCACAACATAAGCGCCTAATCGCCGCACAGGAACGAGTCATGACGACAGACAAGCCCACTAAGCCAATCCGATCAAAGCTCTCGACCATCCTTAATAAGTCGCCACGCATCAATGTCATTACCCTCGCAATTGTTGTTTTTGTTGTTGCCCTCACGGGATCAGTCATACTTTATTTAACATATGCTGCTGTGCCGGTTTGTAGCGGTGTGTCTGTGCCTGTTGGCGGTGATATCCAAGCGGCTATTGACGCAAACCCTGCCAACACCACGATCTGCTTGGCAGAGGGTGTTTACCGCGGGCAGTCCCTGCGGCCCAAGTCGGGCAATATTATCGTCGGTAGCGGGCAAGATAAAACGTATCTCAACGGCTCAAACTTGGTTAGCAGCTTCGGCCAGTCTGGCAGTCTGTGGTATGCAAGCAATCAAACCCAAGAGCTAGGCGCTGCTGGTTACTGCGACCCAGATTATCCAGCCTGTACAGAACCGGTCTTGCTCTATGTCGACGATGTGCCGCAGGTTGCCACCACTAGCCTTGGCGCTGTCAGCGCGGGCAAGTACTTTTTTGACCATGCTGCCAATAGGGTTTACTTTGCCACAAATCCAAGTGGGCACAAGGTCGAGGTGGGTGCTGTGCGCCGTGCACTCGATGGTGCCAGGCCAGGTTCGGGTCCTAGCCAAGCCGGTGGTGCAGTCAACGTCACGGTGCGTGATCTAACGATCGAAAAGTACGCTCAGCAGGCGCAGCAAGGGGCAATCCAAACAAACGATGGCTGGTTGGTCCAAAACGTCACCTCGCAGTTAAACGCCGGCCAAGGCATCACCCTGCTGGGTAACAACCCACGGGTAACGTACTCCAAGTTTATTCGCAATGGCCAGATAGGTGTTGGTGCGAATGGGGGCGACGGCATCGACAACGACTATGGGCACGCTGTTTATAAAGTCACGGTCGATAACACCGAGATCGCGTATAACAACAATAGCCACTTTAACTATGGCTGGGAGGCCGGTGGCACGAAGTTCTGGGCCACTAATGGTAGCGTAATTCGTAACAACTGGGTCCATCATAATATCGGACCGGGCTTGTGGGCGGATGGCTTTAACGACAACATCACCTTCGATGCCAACCTGGTTGAAGACAATGTTCAAAACGGTATTTTCCACGAAATCAGCCTCAAAGCCACCATTACGAACAATTTAATTCAGCGCAATGGCGGCGTGCATGGTAGTCTTGGTGGCGGCAACGCTATTCAAGATAGCCAAGGTGCTATCAGTATTTCGTCTGGCAAGGGCGTTACCATAGCAAATAACTACATTTACAACAACGGCCGTGGCATCCTATTAATTGACGACCCGCACTATCCAGACCCAACCAACAACGTTATTATTCGTAGCAACGTTATCCGCCAGTCGGGCGACCAGGCTATCGCTGCCTCAATCCCAGCCTACAATGCCCAGGGCGGTAACTTGAGTAACTACACGATTGATTACAACCATTACACCACCAACATGGCCTTTGGGTTTAATGGCGCGGCTCGATCCTGGAACGAATGGCGTAGCTTTGGCAAAGACCTCAACGGTGACCAGAAGGCCAATGATCACGCCATCATTACCACGGCCGGCATTCAGCCCCAGTCTTCGAACCAGACGCCCGATAAAACAAAATGGCTGGCGGCTGACTTTACGACCACAGGGGGCACCATAGTCCAAAAAGCCAATGGTGGGCGATATTGGAGCGGTACAGCCAACCCTGTTACTAACCCACCAGCCACCAACCCGCTCAAGGTTACGGTTGATACCACCAGTTCGACACCAGGGCGTTATTGCTTCCTTGGCTCTGTGGGGACTCAGACCAACGCAAGCTACACCATCAGTGTTAGCCCTGCCCAAGTATCGCCAGTTACCAGAACGGCTGCCTACGGTGGCTTCACGAGCTGTATTGAGCTACCCGCTAGCACTTCCACCCGCAAGCTTAGTGTTACGATTAATTCCGGCACTTTAAGTATCTGGAACTTCGAGAAGAAGTAGCGCGCTATAGAGCTGCCTGGCTTAGATCGAAACAGGTAGGCTGTATCTAGCATAACAGGGATAAAAGTATTGAGTTCTTACCTGTTTCATAGTAGAATAAATCGTCTTTTCGGATACTGAAATACAGTTCCAATTTAGACTCCTTGAAATTTCTAAACACCAATCCCTTAGAAAGGGGACAGTATGTCCGACATGGGAGCGCACGGAGGAGGTGGTGCCAGGATGAATCGGGAGCTTGTTCTTCCACCTGGTACTCACGCTTTCGTACTCGATACCACGAAGGGGAAGGTCAGCGTTTATGTTGGCCCAACCAAGAACAGTCTGAGCGAGACTGATCAGCCGGTAGTTTGGGACCCGGAATCCCAGCGCTACATGAACGTCGACAGCACCGACAGGGCAACCTGTGTCTGGGCGTTGGCGGAAGAGGGCGAGTACATCGTTCTCAGGAATCCTGCCCCCGAGTCGGGTCAGGCACATCCTGCCAAGGGCACGTCAACCGAAGCCGGCGATCTCGAGATGGGTCGTCAGGTCATCGTTTCCGGACCCGCGACGTTCCCGCTCTGGCCCGGGCAGACCGCTCAGACCATTCCGGGACATCATCTGCGTCACAACCAGTACGTCATCGTGCAGGTTGTGGATCCGGCTCTGGCTGAAGCCAACTGGACGAGCGCAGTCATTGCCCCTCAGGTCACTACATCGGTTATCGATTCGACTGCTCCAACGCAGCAAGGTGATGGGGAGGGCGAAGGCGCAGTAGGTTCTGACGAGCAAGCGTCGTCCGCTCCTGAAGCAGCGCCTCCGTCTTCAGTGGTTGGTCTGCCCGGTGAGGCCTCAGAGCTCACCATGGGGCAGCTCATGGTGGTTCCCGGAACTCACGTTTCGTTCTACATGCCATCCACAGGCCTGATGGTGGTTCCAGATGACCGTGGGAATTACGTGCGGGATGCAGTCACCCTCGAGACCCTCGAGTACTGCATCTTGCTTGATGAAGGTGGACAGAAGCGCTATGTGCGTGGCCCTGCTGTCGTATTCCCGAGCCCCACCGAGACGTTCAAGACGAACGACCGCAACGGCCGGGTCTTCCAGGCCATCGAGCTCAACGAGCAGAGCGGTTTGTACGTCAAGGTGATCGCTGAGTACGAGGAAGAAGGGGAGACCCGTCGCGTCGGTGATGAGCTCTTTATCAGGGGCTCTGATCAAGCCATCTACTTCCCACGTGCTGAACACAGCATCATCACTTACGATGGCCGACAGAAGCACCATGCAATCGCTATTCCAGCAGGAGAGGGGCGCTATGTCCTGAACCGCATGAATGGACAGGTGATCCTTGTTACCGGTCCCAACATGTTCTTGCCGGATCCTCGTACCCAGGTCGTTGTCAGACGAATCCTGGACCTGCATGATGTGGAACTCATGTACCCCGGGAATGCTGAGGCCCTTCGAGTCAATCAGCGCTACCAGGTCGAGAGTGAGCAGCTTGGTGAAGGAGAGCCTTTCCTGAGCCGTGCTACGGCTCTTGGCGATGCCTCGGCAATGAGTCCGCGGTTCAGGGGTTCCGATCAGGACTATGCGGGAGACACTCTTCCGCGCGGAACTACCCACACGCCTCCACGGACCATCACCCTCGACACCAAGTACGAGGGGGCAGTGGGTATCTCTATTTGGCCGGGTTACGCAGTTCTGGTAACCAACAAGACAGGCGATCGTCGTGTTGAAGTTGGACCCAAGGTGGTTTTGCTTCAGTACGACGAGATCATCACGGCCCTCGAACTCTCGACGGGACGGCCCAAGTCCGACCGCAACTTGTTGCGTACGGGTTACCTGCGGGTTGTCAACAATGTCGTCAGTGATCTGGTGACGGTGGAGACACGGGATCTCGTATCCATCGAGATCGAGCTGTCCTACAGGGTGAACTTTGAGGGTGTCAGCAACGCTGAGAGGCTACGCTGGTTTGATGTCGAGAACTACGTACAGGTGCTCACAGACCACTGTCGTTCGAGGTTGCGTCGAGTAGCCAAGATCTACGGCGTCACCGAGCTCTATGCGGGAGCGATTGACATCATCCGAGATGCTTTGTTGGGCGAAGCGCCGAGTAATCCTGGTGCAAGCAGGGCTGGGCTGAGGTTTCCCGAGAATGGGATGAAGGTCACTGATGTCGAGGTTCTCGATGTCAGGATCGACGACCCTGAAGTTGAGGGTCTGCTTGGCAATGCGCAGAGCAAGGCGCTCGAGGGAGCTATCAGGCTTTCCATCGCCGAGGAAGACGCATCTCGTGAGCGGCGACTTCAGCAGCTCGCCCGCGAAACTGCCGAGGAGCAGCATCTGACTGCCGAAGCGAGAGCCGAGCTGGCTCTCAAGGTGGTCGAGCTGGACTTGGAGCAGGCACTGGCGCAAGCTAAGGCCAAGCTTCAAGAGTCTCGTGAAGTAGCCAAGGTGAATGAACTCGACCTCGCCAATGCGCGTAAGCGCACCGAGCAAGAGATCGCTCTTCAGCGGCAACGTGATGAGATCGAGCTGGAGCGTCTCACTGCCGAGACAACCCAGCTCGTAGCCCGTATGGCCGCCTTCGAACCTGGCCTGATTGCTGCCATGACATCCTTGACCGACCATGCCTTGGTCAAGGACATTGTTACGGCTATCGGGCCGGCGGCGATTGCTGCTGGCGTGAGCACAGCAGACATGCTGGCGACGTTGTTCGAGGGTACCCCTCTCGAGAGTGTCATCAAGGTGTTTGCCGAGCGCCCGTTGGCTCCGACTGGTGCTTCGGCACTGGGATCCGGCGAAGACGCCTGGCAGACTGATTAAAACAGGCCTATCAGCTGCATGCCCGGAATGAGATCCAAGGCATACCAAGCAGAGGCATAGATCTCGGACCCCACGGTAACGTGGGGCCCAATTCGTTATCATCACTTCTGCAAGAGACGAGACATTGACCAAATGCACTATTTAGTATAGAATATGCAAGTTCAGACGACAGGGATTCGCCCTGCGTCACATCACAGAGGAGGCCCTTGTGGCTGCCATGATCATCAAAGGCATTGCCGGGCTGCTCGAGCTCGCTGCTCAGACGTCGAAGACCATCGAGTCCAAGGGTGGAAGTCCAGAGGTGGTACCGGTCGGTGTCCACCTGGGCTATTCCGACTACCTGGAGATCACCCAAGAGCGGGTGGACACCTTCGCTGATGCAACGGGTGACCACCAGTGGATCCACGTGGATCCGGAGCGTGCCAAGCGAGAGAGCCCCTTCGGAGGCCCGATCGCTCACGGTTACCTCACGCTCTCGCTTGGCCCGACGCTTGCGCCGCAGATCTTCTCGGTCGAAGGTGTCAGCATGGCTCTCAACTACGGTGCTGGCAAGGTGCGCTTCCCGGCGCCCGTGCCCATGGGTTCTCGGCTCCGACTCGGCGTTCAGCTCGACAAGGTGGAGATCCTCGGAGAGGGGGATCCCAGCACCTACGGCGCCCAGGTCTACATGACCTTCACTCTCGAGTGCGAGGGCGCATCCAAGCCCAGCTGCGTGGTCGAGGTGATCTTCCGCTACTACGAGTAGCACCACCGCTTCAGGCGGGCGCTTAGCCGCTCCGCTTGGAGCGGCTTCGTGTTTAGGGGAGATTATCGCCTATATAAAGACCCACTCGACGTATGAGTGGGTTCTTGGTCTGTTGAACTAATTTAGCTCTCTAGTGACTGAGCGTTGCGGTCTGGACTTGAGGCGCTGGCTTGATAACAGAACTCACCCCGATATTCCTGACTAAACCATTGATTGTAATAGTATAAGGTGGTATAGTGAATTGTCTTCTTGTACCGAGAGAATTGGCTACAATTAGCGATCTTGAAATACCCAAATCCAACAGTCCTTCCGAAAGGGGACGACATGTCCGTTACAACCGATTCCATTCCCGAGGCAAAGGCCCCGGCCCCATTGCTTGAGCTGCATGGCGCGGTTGACCCCGAGGGTCATGCCGATGCTGTTATCCCGGTGCGGTGGTGTGTTGGGCCTGAGCTGGCGAAGATTTTGCAGGAGAAGGGTGTAATCAGGCCCTACCTCTTGCTCGTCGTCAGGCCCTTCACTTGGGCCGGCGACGGCGAACGTCGCCGCAAGGTGTACCAGGGCGAGAGTCTGCGCAAGCTGGTTCCACTTCTGGATGAGATGGCGTACGTGAGCTTCAGCCGACCTGGCAATAACGAAGTATTTGCGACCGTCGTCTATAACAAAGAGGGGCATGGTGCGTTCCTCGAGCTTGGCCCGCTGTTTACCGGAGGGTATCCCTACAACTACAGGCAGACCATCTTCGAGTATGATGGCAGCGTCAACCACATGCATCACGAGCGGAAGAGTGGCAAGGTCAAGTACGAGGGCACCATTCTCAGCAGCCTGTCGGACACGATCGACGTGTCGGTTCCGGCGGAGATGTTCGCCAAGGAATACCCCGATTGGGTGAAGACCTATGTCGGGAAGTTCTTCCAGGCCAAGCCGAAGGATCAGTGTCACATGCGTAGGCGTACGCTGTTCTTCGCTGCTCCCTTCTCAATCATCTACTTCCCGATTGCGTACTTGGTCCGGACGGTCACTTTGGCTGCGGGTCTGCTCCTGGGGCTTCGCGGCCTTGAGCCCAATGGCTTCTTGCACCCCATTGAAAGTGGGATGTTCGATGTCGTGGCTAACGCCGATAACGTCAAGCGCTCAGTCTGGTTCAAGGACACGAGCCGGAACCGTCGTCCGATGCCGGTTCTCATGCTCAACCCGATCTCGGCTCTCTTGGCCGGAACGATCTTCTGGACAATCGGTACCTACCACGTCACTCGCAATGAGCAGATCGTTGGCCTAGTGGGGTGGGCTTGGTGGAAGTACTTCGCCGCCGTCTACCTCGCACAAGTTGGCTTGGCAGCGGCCTTCTTGCTGATCCTTGGAGTCTTGGCGGTTATCTCAGCGATGATCGGTAGCTCTCTGAGCAAGAGAGTTTCGGTTTGGTCGAGTAGCAGATGGGATCGGCTCAGTGCCAAGCGCAATGAGAACAAGGAACGTGCCCGGCAAGAACAGAAGGTACGTGCACTCAAGGAATTGGACCGAGAGCTAAGCGCGATGGTCTGTCGGCCGACAGGCGCTGGTGTGTCTCTAGAAGCTCTGCCCAAGCGCAAGCGCACCGTGCACCTTCGTTTTGAGGAGACCAAGCGCAAGGTCTGTCGGCCTTTCGCACGGTGACCTGAACAGCAAGCCCATCAGCTGCATGCCCGGAATGAGATCCAAGGCATACCAAGCAGAGGCATAGATCTCGGACCCCACGGTAACGTGGGGTCCAATTCGTTATTATCACTTTTTGCGGAAGCTGTTTATAAATAATTGGCTTAAGACTGGAAAGAACATTGGCTGAGCGTCGCATCTGGATTATTCAGTACTAATCGCGAGCCACTTCTTAATGACATTCTGAACTAATTGAGCTTTTTTCTTAATATCTGCAATATCATCGAAACTCAAAGTACCTCTGATATTCGAATTCCACTCAACAATACCTTCGTCCTCTTCAAGGACTGACTTTGTATTCTTACTCTCTTTCTTTACTGACCCCATATGTATAACCAACTTAACTAGACCTTGCTTATTCACTAGGTTGAATGTAAGCCTGTCCTCACCTTTGTAACTATAATTCGGTGCATTCCATTTGATAGTCTCTATAAGACCTGGTTCTGCATCAAGGATAATCCTTCTAAGCATCTTTATTTGAATACGTTTCTCTTCTGACTGGTCTGCAAAGAATTCATCTAGGGTTTTGTATTTGTTCATATATAGACTATAACAAAAAGAACCCTTTCGGGTAACCTTTGGCTTTATCTTGGCTGAGCGCTGTGGTCTAGATTGCGATTGGCCTCAAAGTGGGGCATGGCGGGCTCTGGGGCATCTTTATCTTGCATGAATGTCATAAAAGTAGTATAATATTATTTGTCTTTTCGGTGGAGTTCCAAAACTACCCGATTTGCAATCTTGAAATATTAGATACAAGAGCCCTTAGAAAGGGGTGCAACATGACCGTTCTGGTCGCCCAAGGAAATCCGTGCACCAAGGTCATCGATGGCCAGGAGCACGAGGTCATCCCGTTTGCGGGAACCGACAGGGAAGGCGAGTTCGCTTCATTCGGAGTCGGCTATCAACTCTCGAGCGAGGGCAGTGGGTCCATCTGGGGCCTCGTGATGCCGCACATGCTCATCCAGTCGTGGCGTGCCATGAAGTTGCTGGAGCACACCCCGCAGATCAATAGCGGTACACTGTGTGCCTGCTGGTACGCGGCATCTGAACATCCGCATCAGAGCGACCAACGTCACATCGACGAGCTCGCGGCTGAGTTCGGAGACCGCGCGGCGTTCGACGCGCTCCGTGCCGGGATCCTTGCCGCGGTGCCGGCCAGCGAGGAGCTGGAGGCGATGCTGACGATCGTCCGCGATCGCGACATCAAGGTGTCGGTGCACGAGTTGAAGGGTTTGGTTGCGGAAGGCAAGATTTCTCCGCATCCGATTATCGACGAGCTCATCGCCAAGCAGGAAGCCGAGTCGGCGGCCCACAAGGCGCATGAGGAGTTCATCGATACTCTCATGCCTGCAGAAGAGAGTCTCGGTGCCCTCTTTGCCCAGCTCGGCATCCGAGACATGCTCGACGGCATCCCGATCGGGGCTTATGGCATGGATTGGGGTCACATCGACCTGCCTAAGCTTGACGCGTACGTTAAGCGCTACAGCACTGGCAAGCACTGCTCGGATTCGGACTTCCCTCTGCGGCACACCACCCAGGGGCCGGAGACCCGCTCGGCCAACGTCGCTCGCGGCGTCACGATGTTCCAGACTTCCTTCGGGGAGATCGAAGAACCCTTCGTGGTCGCCAAGGGCGGCACGAAGTACACCTTCACCGCCGCCGCCTACCGCGACGGGAGCATCATGGTGAAGACGCTGGTTGCCAAGGATGGTATCGAGCCGGAGGAGGGCACCTACTCAGTGCCTGAACTCCAGAAGATGATCGGCCGCCGCCGCAGGGATCGCTGGCATCACCGCCAGCGCTGAGCCGAAGACGGCAAGGCCCGCATCGGCCGACCGTCACAGACGATGGGGTCCTTAACCAATTCGCACCCCCGGGACTTGTCCCGGGGTGCAGTACGTTATTATCACTTTACGCAGAGAGCCCACTCACTTCCGAGTGGGCTCTTTAACCTGTTGGACTAATTTAGTATAAATGCTTGGCTGGGGCGGAGGGATTCGAACCCCCGAATGCCGGCACCAAAAGCCGGTGCCTTACCACTTGGCGACGCCCCAGTATCGAACGAGAATAACAGAACAATCTTAGCTGAAAACGGGTTGGTTTTCAACCTGGGTCCGCGAGCACACACGTCGCAAATAAGGTATAATGAACTAATGCAAAAGAAACAACTCGTATTTGACCTAGAATTTGTTACCGAAAAGTATGAAGATCTTGACCTGATGACGCAAAAGGATTTGGGTAGGAACCTGCCCAACAAAGAGCTCGATCCGGTTGGCTATGCCAAAGAGATGAATGAGATTGAGCGCAAGATGAGCTTTTCGCCACTCCTGAGCCGCATTATCGCCATTGGGGTGTATGACCCAGCCGAGGACAAGGGCGCTGTCTACTATGACGCGGCCGATACTAGCCCCGAAGATCGTGAAGAGGACGGTATAAAGTACGCCGCTATGACCGAAGTCGAGATGTTGGTAAAGTTCTGGGCTTTAGCAGAAATTACCGATGAGTTTGTGAGCTTCTTTGGTCGTCGTAGCGACGCTCCATACCTGGCGATTCGCTCGGCTATTAACGGCATTAAGCCTAGTAAGGACCTCATAAGCAATCGCTATAATTCGTCGCATCAACCAGGTGCAATTCACTATGATTTGGCGGAGCTTTTGAACTTTTATGGCACTGGCTTGTACAAGGGTAGCTTGCATGCCTGGTGCAGGGCGTTTAACATTACCAGCCCCAAGAGCGAGACTATGAGCGGAGCCGAGGTGCCACAGGCTTACCGTGATGGCCGCTACTTTGAGATAGCCAAGTATAATATGGATGATATTAAGGCGACAGCCAAGCTCTATGACTACTGGCAGCGCTACGTGAAGATGTAGATTAAAACGAGGAGACAAGTATGTTACAAGTAGGCGACAAGGTACCGAGCTATAAGCTCCGTGATCAGGACGGTAATGAGCACAGCGAGGCTGAGCTTAAAGGCAAGACCACACTCATTTATTTTTACCCCAAGGACAACACACCGGGTTGCACAGCACAGGCTTGTGCACTGCGCGATAACTTAGAAGAACTCAAGGCGGACGGCGTGACGGTAATTGGCGTGAGCGCTGATAGCGTAAAGAGCCACCGTGGTTTTGCCGATAGGTTCAAGCTACCATTTACCATCCTGGCTGACGAAGACAAGACTATGACGCAGGCGTTTGGTGCCTTTGGCGAAAAGTCGATGTTTGGCAAAAAGTATATGGTGATTACGCGCTCAAGCTTCTTGATTGGTCCTGACGTGCGCGTGCTGGCGGTGTGGCCAAAGGTTAAGCCCCTGCACCAAGTCGAAGATGTGCGCAACTGGCTGACTGCTAACAAGTAGGGTAGAGTAAGGGGTGACATGGTTCTGGCTGGTGATGGTGGTGCTGAGCGGCTTCTTGTACGCCGTGTTCTTTGGTGCGCCCTACGTGCCGGCGTTTGGTCGTGACTTGGATCGGCTTTTAAACATAAGTAAGGTCGGTGAGGGGAGTCGGTTTGTTGATTTGGGCAGTGGCGATGGTAAGGTCTTGCTTGCCGCTGCCAAACGGGGCGCTCAGGTGACGGGCTATGAGATTAATCCAATCCTATGGCTACTGAGTCTGTGGCGCTTACGGGCTTACCGCGGGCAGGCTAAGGTCTATTTGCGCTCAATGTGGCGCGCAGACATTGCCCAAGCTGACGTTGTGTTTTTGTATCTGCACACCAAGTGGATGGACAAGATGGAGCGCAAACTTAAGGCCGATGGCACCTCGGGCACGCGTGTAGTGTCGTACGTATTTGAGTTTAGTGGTCTCAAACAGACGCATAAAACCCACAACGCTTATGTCTACGAGCTTTGACCTGAGAGGCTAAAATTTGTACAATAGAAGTAAGAGAAACGGAGGCTTATGACGTATCAGTTTACCCCCAAAGAACCGCAGCCACTTACATATACCAGTGTGCCCGGCCTAAGCGAGCGCCAGCTGGCCGAGCACCACGATGTGCTCTACGCTGGCTATGTCAAAAAGTATAACGAGATCATGGAGAAGCTCGCGAGTGTTGACCTGGCTAGTGCCAATGCGACGTATTCCGATGTGCGCGAGCTGATGGTCGAGAAGTCGTTTGCGCTCAATGGCATTAAGCTGCACGAGCTTTACTTTGCTAATCTTACCGACAGACCACGGCCAGTTGAAGGCAAGGTGAAGGACTTGCTGGCCAAACAGTGGGGGAGCTTTGAGGCTTGGCAAGAGCAGTTTGCTGCCCTAGGTATTGCCGCGCGTGGCTGGGTCGTACTGGCCTATGATTACGCTCTGGGCCGGTTCGACAATTATGTTTTTGACGCGCATAATCAGGGGAGTATCGTAGACACCGAGATTGCACTGGTTATGGACGTTTACGAGCACGCCTACTTCATCGATTACGGCACTGCCCGTAAGGACTACATCGAGCAGTTCATGGCGGCGATTGACTGGTCGGAAGTCAGTAAGCGCGTAGCGCATCACGAAGTATAATACATTAAAACAAGGAGACAAGACATGTTAAAACTCAATCAACCAGCACCAGACTTTACCCAGCCAGCATACGTGGCCGGTAAGGACTTTACCGAAGTTAGTTTAAAAGACTACAAGGGTAAGTGGGTTATACTGTTCTTTTACCCACGTGACTTTACGTTTGTATGCCCAACTGAGATCCGCGGCTTTGCTAAGGCCGAGGCAGAGTTTGCTAAGGCTGACACGGTTATTCTAGCGGCCTCAACCGATAGTGTGCACTCACACAAGGCTTGGTTCGAGCGTGATCTGGCGGAAGTAAAGTTCCCCGTTCTAGCTGATACGACGCACAGCTTGGCCCGTGATTACGAGGTTCTGAACGAAAACGACGGCACGGCCGAGCGCGGTACCTTTATCATTGATCCTGAAGGCGACTTGCGCTATGTAGTGCTCTCTGATGGGAATGTTGGCCGAAGTGTTGAGGAAACTCTACGGGTAGTTAAGGCCTTGCAGACTGGTGGGCTTTGCCCAATTGACTGGGAGCCTGGTCAGGCAACCCTGAAGGGATAGTTGAGTCGCAATGCCTCCACAAGATAGCCCAGAAACCCAAGCGCCGAGCGCTCCCCAAAGCCAACCTGCGATAAGCAACCCCGCTGCTGGGCTGGATCCGCTCGATATGCCGCCAATGCCAGTTGAACGTTCGACTGGCGCTGCGGCTTCGCAGCTTAAATTGTTTCAGATCATCACCGTTGCCGTGGGTGCGTTGGCGGTTATTCTGCTCGTTACCACGCTGGTGTTTGCGACTAAGTCATCAAAGCTAGCTGCTGAGTCGAGTTCGCAGTACAACAACGGCCTGGAGGCTGGCAAGAAGCAACAGAAGGAAGATGACACCGTAGCCTTTAACAAGGAGCTAACCAGTAGCACGCGCACCTACGAGGCACCGACTATTAACGGCGGCTTCCAACTAAGCTTTCCTAAGGCTTGGAGCTTGTCGGTTGATTCAACCTCGTCTACGCCGGTTGACGGCTTTGTTAACCCTGGCTTTGTTACCCTGACCTCACCCGAGCAAGCCCTGCGCTTTACCTTGATTAATACTCCCTACGAGACAACCAAGAAGAGCTACGACAACGATATGAAGAATAACGGCTCAAAGCGTAGTGACGTAACCGTGTCGGGGATTAAGGGCGTGCAGTACGTCGGCAAGATTAACGAAAAAAGCAAAGAAGCGGTTGGTACGGTCACCATTGTGCCACTGCGCGATAAGACAATGTTGATTCAAACCGATAGCAATAAGCTCTACAGCGACGCATATGCACAGATGCTGCAGACTGCCAAGCTTGTACCGTAAGGCCTAAGCTTAATTCTCTTTGCGCTTATGCTTGCGGGCAGGCTCAAAAGCACGTAGCGTAGAGACATGAAGAAGAGGGTGAGACCACAACTAAGCACGACTGCTTCTATGGCGGCTTTTTTGCACTGGACGTCGCATTATTTGCAGAGTCCGCTTACGGCTGTGGCTGGCTACCTTGATTTGTTGGCTGAGGCGTCGTTTCAGGACCGCCAAGAGGAACTGCGCCATAGCGCTCAAGTGGCAGCGAGTTGTGCTCAGCAGGTCCTCGGTAGCGTGGTGGCGCTTCATAAACAACTCGAACGCAGTACTACGAGCAAGGCGCAAACAGCCCATATTGACGATATAGTGGCGCGGGCCAGCATAGCGAGTGGTTTGCGGATGAGCTCACCAAGGCAACACACAGTGCCGCTGGCTTGTGTTGCAGGGGAGTCGGCCTTTGACGGCCTCTGCCTCGTGCTTGGTGCGCTTGGTGGCGAGTTGCGTGTTACACAGCTGAGCGTCAGCTATCGTCAAAAGGCGGACACACTGGTAATTCACCTAAGGCTGCCCAAACGCTCGCCTGCCATTGACGATGTGTTATTTGGCTTAAGCAAGCTTCCAACTGATCTCTACCAGCTG
>CAZNJX010000004.1:0-22861 GCA_964573585.1 uncultured Candidatus Saccharibacteria bacterium | reverse complement strand
GTAAAGCCTCTACGATTTTCTTTCATTTTCCCACTCTCTTTATAGCACTATGTCTATCGTAAGCCGAGAACGCACCTAGCAGAGCAGACTCTTCTTCTTAAAGGAAGACTTGCTTAGCTTCCTACGCAGACTGGCTTATTTGCAGTCTCTGACCAATAAACAGCCGCTACAGAAGTAGGGCCGGCGCCCGTTGTCGACATCACGCCAGCAACGCATGTTTGACCAAACGATATCATTGGATTGCCTGCTTGAGTCACCGCTGTGGTTCCGTATCTGAAAGTCTTATTGGTATGACCCACAACGTCTGTAAAGTACTTTCCGAAGTTACATGCACTCGTTGAACCACTCAAGTCACAAGTTGCAGGTGCATCGGTGGCAATAGTAGTAAGTTTGTTTTCATTGTCTGACAGATAGCTCTGAGCAGCAGCTACAGCCCTACTAGCGCCTTGTTTTGCAGCGTTATCTCGTTGGCTCTTCTGGGCACCTTGTACGGCCAAGAACACGATCACTAAGATCAATGCAGCAATGGCGAGAACGATGACGATTTCAATCAGGGTGAAGCCTTTTTTGTCTTTTCTTAGGTTTGATAATAATTTCATACTGTCTCCTTTGTAATATAATCTAAAGTTCTTATGCTAAGATTAGTCGATTCGTTACCCCGCGTCAAGCCCTATTTTGTTTGTACGCTACTCGATGGGTTTGCCTCTAGTCCCCCACCTACCAAACTATAGACTGGTAGCAAAATAGCCGCGATCATAAAGAACACCATACCACCGAGCAAAATCATCATGGCCGGCTCAATGATGGTAGAGAGGTTCTTGACCGTCTGATCCACCTCCTCTTCAAAAAACGTCGCGACCTTGTCGAGCATATCGCCAAGCGTACCAGAATCCTCACCAATGCGAATCATCTGTGGCACAAGGGGTAGTATGTATTTGTGGCCCGTAAGCGTGCTAGAGAGCGCCTTGCCGCCCTTTACCTGCTTGGCAGCACCGTCTATGATGTCCTTGATAATTACGTTGTTGACTGATTCACCAGTAATGTCGAGGGCATCGAGCATAGGCACGCCACTGGCCACCAGCGAGCCCATAGTGCGGGCAAACCGCGCCATGTAGACTTTGCGAAACAGCTTGCCAAAGACCGGTGCGTTGAGCTTGAAGCGATCAAGCGCTTTACGTCCACTGGGTGACTGCACCCAAGCGCGAATACCAAATACCACCGCGATTGTCATAAGTAGTGTCAGCCACCAATACTTGATGGTAAACTGCGAGCCGCCTAGTAGAATGCTCGTATAAACCGGCAGCTCCTTGCCTAAACTATCGTACAGGGTAGTGATTTGCGGCAGAACGTAGACGAGCATAAAGCCAATTACCACCACGATAACCGCAAAGACGAGCACGGGATAGATAAGCGCACCGCGCACCTTGGAGGCAATGGCCAGCTCCTTTTCTTGCTGGGTAGCGAGCCGCTCGAGCGCAACGTCGAGTGTACCCGATGATTCACCAGCTTTTACTAAGCTTACATAGGTTTTGTTAAACACCGCTGGGTACTGCCCAAACGACTCCGCCAAGGTGGAGCCACCCTCGACTGAAGCCACGATTTTTTGTAATATGTCCTTGAACTTCTCGCTTGTAACTTGGTCTACAGCGGTGGCCAAAGCCTGGGTAATTGGTAAGCCAGCCTTGATTAAGGTAGAAAGCTGGCGTGTAAATATCACCCGCTCCTTAGCACTGACCCGTTCGAGCGAAGTGAGGTTAATGCCAAGTAGGCCACCAGTGCGTGCTGGCACGATCTTGACCGGTACTAGATCCTTCTGCATCAACAGATCAGCAGCGGCAACCTCACTGTCTGCTTGAATGCTACCCTTGATAACCTGGCCCGAAGCCTGCTCGCGCGCTGTATATGTAAAGTCGAGCATAGCCTGCTATCCCCTCATGAGCCGATCGAGCTCTGCTGGATCAACCGCAAAGTTCTTGGCCTCTTCATAGGTAATCTTGCCCGACTGAATGAGTGAAACCAAGGTGCGATCCATGGTTTGCATGCCGTACTCAGCGCCAGTCTGAATAGCCGCATCGAGTTGGTGCGTCTTGGCGTCACGCACAATGTTACGTACGGCCGCAGTGGCAACCATAATCTCAGCCGCTGCCACTCTACCACCCCCAACCATCGGAATAAGCCGCTGGGCGACAATTGCCTGGACAATGCCGGCGAGCTGAACACGGATTTGCTGCTGTTGGTAGGGCGGGAAGACGTCGATGATACGATCAATCGTCTGCGCTGCTGAGTTGGTGTGTAGCGTGGCAAGCACCAAGTGGCCAGTCTCGGCAATGGTAATGGCAGCAGCAATGGTTTCGAGGTCGCGCATTTCACCAATCAGCACCACATCTGGATCTTCACGTAAGGCTGAGCGCAGGGCTGGCGCAAAGCCATTGGTGTCGAAATGAACTTCGCGCTGTACTACAATCGACTTCTTGTGTTGATGCTCATATTCTATCGGATCTTCGATAGTCACAATGTGTAGCGCCTTGTTGCGGTTAATAAGGTCAACCATGGCAGCTAGCGTGGTAGACTTACCCGAACCAGTTGGGCCGGTTACCAGGACTAAGCCACGTGGGTAATCAGTAAACTTACTAACTACCTCGGGCATGCCCAGTTCTTCGAGTGTGCGAATCTTGGTTGGAATAAGTCGTAGGGCAATGGCTAGGTTGCCCTTTTCGTGAAAGGCATTGACCCTAAACCGACCCTTGGTGCCAAAAGCAAACGAAAAGTCAAGCTCACGGTCTTTAATAAGGAGCTTCTTTTGATCCTCGTTGAGCAGCGTGTAGGCCAGGCCCTCAACATCGAGCGGCTTGAGCACCGCTACCTCGGGAATGGGGCGCAGTGCACCATCCACACGAATCATAGGCGGCAAACCGACCTGCAAATGAAGGTCTGATGCATCGCGCTTAATTACTTCTTCTAAAAATGGCTCGATTCTGAGCTGAGTCGAATCCATCCGCCCTCCTTAATAATCGCTTGCTACTCTCGAGACTTCCTCGAGCGTGGTGAGACCAAGTAAGACCTTGAGCATGCCGTCCTGCTGCATGGTAAGCATGCCGTCAGACTGAGCTTGCTTCTGTATGTCCCCTGTCGTTGCTCGTTCTACGAGCAACTTTTCCATGGCTTCGTTGAGCTCGAACACCTCATAAATCCCGGTGCGCCCCTTATAGCCATCACTACACTGCGAACAACCCTCCCCCTTGTACAAAGTATAAGCTTTTTCATTGTAGATTGGCAAATTCTCATAGCCCAGTTCGGCTTCTTTGGCCGCCGACTCGGTCTCGTTTTTGGGCAACACCGCGCCCAAGACGCGGTTTACCATCTGGGTAGCAGCTTGGGTTGACTCAAATGGCTTCTTGCAGTTATCACAAACTTTGCGCACCAAGCGCTGGCCAATCACGGTATTTACCGTCGAAGCGATTAAGAACGGCTCAATGTTCATGTCCAGCATGCGAGGCAATACACCAGAGGCCGAGTTGGTGTGCAGGGTTGAGAGCACGACGTGCCCAGTTAGGGCGGCCTGCACGGCTAGGTCAGCCGTTTCATGGTCACGAATCTCCCCCACCATGATCACGTTCGGATCCTGGCGCAGAATTGAGCGCAGCCCAGAGGCAAACGTTAGCCCGACCGTGGGGTTTACTTGAATCTGATTGATGCCATCGATCTTATATTCAACTGGGTCTTCTAGGGTAATTATGTTGATGGCGACGTTCTTGATCTCTTGAATCACGGCATAAAGCGTTGTTGACTTACCAGAACCAGTCGGACCAGTCACAAGAATCATCCCATTCGGCTTTTTCATGCCTTGCTGGATTACGCGCAGCGAGCGACCCCGAAAGCCAAGGCTATCTAAGCTCATCAGCGACTCTGATTTGTCTAGAATACGCATCACCACTTGCTCACCGTGCGTAATGGGCGCTATGGCAATACGCAAATCAACCTCCCTCTCACCGACCTTGTACTGGGCTTCGCCGTCTTGAGGAATACGATGCTCATCGATCTTGAGATTGGATAAGATCTTGATGCGCGAAATCAACGGTGGCTCGGTAGTCTTAGGCAGCGTCATGGCGTCTTGCAAAATACCATCGATGCGAAAACGGATTTTGAGTTCAGTTTCTCGTGGCTCTATGTGAATGTCCGAGGCTTTGGAGTTAATGGCGTATTCCAATATCGCGTTTAAGGCACGTGTGATAGGAGCATCCTGAACTAAGTTCTCAACGTCCTTAGCGGTGTCCTTAAACGACTTTTGTTCCTTGGCCTGCTGTTCTTCCGGGGTGGCTGACTGGTTGGCAGTGGCTTGATTGAGCACCTGGGCCACCTCGGCCCCCAAGCCCTCGGTGTAGTTGCCCACCACGCCTTCAATCTGTTTTTTGGCGGCTAAGAACGTCTTGACGCGGTAGCCTGTCTTGCGAGCAATAAAGTCGACCGCTTGTAAGTTTGCGGGGTCAACCATCGCCACCGACAGTTCGCTACCATTGAGCTCAAATGGTACGGCCGAGTACGTTGCTGCGACATCACGTGGTAAGAGCTTCAACACCTTCTGATCAATCTGCCGATCCTTGAGCTCTACATACGGAATCCCCGAGCTCAGGGCAATGAGCTTGGTGCCATCTTCGTCGCTAATTAACTTACGCTCAATCAAAACCTCCAAGAGTGACTTGGTTGAATTAGCTACTTCATCTTTGGCCAGGGTCATGTCAGCAACACTCACCAAGCGATTATCGATGATCAGCTTCTCTATTTTCTGAGCTGTTTCTTGAGAAAGCACCTGCGCCACCTTTGCGTTATTGGATTATTGGTTTTGCGGCCGAATCAGTTGGGGTGATGTCAGGCGTGAAGTCCTTAACGTTGTTTTTAAGTGTACCAAGCTGGGCTTGATCAAAAGTTGACTTAACAGGGCGTGGCACTTCGACCTTCACACCATTGTCCTTAGCAGGTGGCACAAAGTAGCGATAGATAAACGCGCTCGCAATCAGTAGGATGATAACAGAAATGATGAGAGTTATAACATCGCGCTTTTTCATTTGAGTGGCTCCATCGTACTACTTATGCTCGCGGGCGGGCTCCAGTATGTTTTCATGCTCAAGCTCGCTGACACCGTCCCAGAATTACCCGACAACGTCATGTTTGTAAAGTTCATGACCCGAGCTGAGCGCTCCGTATTCTCTAAGAAGGTAAAGATCTTGTCATACGGCCCCTCGATGCTAACGGTAAAGCCAAGCACCGTCGCACGTGCTGCTGCTGTGCTAGTACCACCGGATGCCACTGGAGCTGGTGCAGCGCTCGAAGACTGTGTAACTGACGCTACGCGCACGTTACTTTCCTTGCCAATCTGCTCAATGCTAGCAATTAAGCGCTTGTAGTCCTCACTAGTTGGTACGGCGCGTAGAATCAAATCGGCATCACTTAGGTTATTGGGTCCCTTTTGGGTAATGGCGGCGTAGTTTGGCTTGAGTTGTTCCAGTGCGGTTTGCTTCTTTTTGAGCGAGCCGATCAACTGATCTTGGGCTTTAATCTCGTTGGCCTGCCGTACATACGCCCCGGTAAAACGGTAGATAAAGTAACCACCAACCAGTACAACACCAATCGAAACGGCTATCATGATGGTCAAGAAGTTCTTGGTGGCCAACTTATCATTAATTGACGCAGGTGTTTTAGGATGTTCCACCTTCTTAGACTTGGTTGAAGCTGGTTGCTTGGGTGTCATGAGCTACTCCCTCCTTGTTTTGTTTTAAACAGGCTTGGATCAACCTTGAATGTCATACTAAACGTTACCTTAGAAGCCGAAGCATCATTACTAACCGACGTTATCTTAACATCGCTAAAGAGTGGCTTGCGAGCTAAGTTGGGTTGCGGTTTAAAGTTCACATTGTATTCCTCGAGAGCGTTTGAGAACACACTAACCTGTTTGATGCTCGTAGTAGTACCGCTAATAGTGGCGGTGTAATCATCGGCCAGAGCAAAGCTCGAAACCGTTACATCGCTTGGGATAGTGTTACCAAAGTTACTAAAGATCTCGCTGGCGTAGAGCCGATTGCTGTGGAGGTCTTTGAACGTTGCTAGGTGTTCTTGCAGAGTAGCGGCGCCTTGCTCCATGTCCTTGGACTTAGCAATGTCCGCCTTAAGGTCTTCAATAGTCCCGTTGTTAACACTCGCCACGGTAGCATTATAAGCCATTAGCAGTAACAGCGTAGCAATAATCGTTACCACAACTACACATATGGCGATCATGACCGTGGTAGCCAATCGCTTACGCTGCATATCCTGGAGCTTACTAAGGCGCGCTTCGGGCAGTAAATTAATAAGTATCATATCTAAGCCATCCCTCGCATCGCTAGGCCCAGTGCGCTGGCATATGACAGCGCCAAGGGTGTTAGCTTATCTTCCAAGCTAGCTGGGTAACTGATGTTGTTCCATGGATTGCCAATCTCGACAACAATACCCGTGGCATTGGCCAGATACCCCGGTAAACCAGGGAGGGCTGCCGTGCCACCGGTAATAACGATCTTGCCAACCTTAAGGTCTGGGTTGGACTCGTGGAAGTAGTTGATTGACTTGGTAATCTCCTCTACGACCGTGTCAATTGCAGGCTTAAGCGCTGCGTAGACCTGTCCCTCGAGATTCGTTTGCACCAGACCAAACTTATGCATGAACTGCTGCGCCTGCGGCTCATCTAAGCCAAGGTTCTGTGCTAAGACTCGCACCATGGTACGCGAACCAGCGTTAGCTGAGCGGATGAGACGTGGAGCTTGATTGGTCACAATCGCCATGTCGGTTGCCACCGAACCAAAGTCTATAACCATGAGTGGCTCATGACCTGGCGCCAGGAGCGAACGGGTCTGCGCAATGGGGTTAATCTCGAGCGCGATGAGCTCCAACCCAGCCTTCTGCATAATGTTGAGATATTTGTTGGCAAGCGAGATCGGTGCGGCCACGAGGAGAACTTCGATTTCGTCTTCGCTGTCGGCTTTGGGGCCAATCACCACCCAATCAAGCTTAACCTGGTCAATCGCCATCGGAATGTACTTATCCGCCTGAAAGCGCACGGCGTTAACGAGTTCTTCATGACTCAGCTTAGGCATGGTAATAACTGCGGCGTAGGAAAAGTTCGATGGTAGAGCAGCCACAACATTCTTGGTCGACACACGGGCGTCGTCCACCAGCTGACGAATCATTTGCGCCAGTTTGTCTTGATCAACCGGCGAGTCACTGGCTAACAAATTGGGTGGAAGCTCCATGTCGCCATAGGTCAGTAAGCTCGGCTTGCCGTGCATCTGCTTGAGCTGGGACAACTTAATACTACTCGCCCCCAGATCGAGTCCAAAAAAGTTTTCTTCTTCAGTAAATAAACTCATATAGCATATATTAGCATAACAACTATAAAGTTATAAGCCTTGTGTTGTGAGTTTTCACAACCGCACATTAGAACCTCGGATTGCTCTCGGTGGAGAGGTATTTCACACCAACCACCTTATTACTCGAGACATCAATAAAGCCTGGTGGCGGGAAGGCTTCAATCAGGCCAGAGCCAACAATAAGCTCTGACGGCGAGGCGCCATAGAGGTTGCGGCCAAGCTCAAAGCCACCAGCAGCGGCCATGATACCACGCACCTTCAGCTGGGTATTGCAGTTAGGGTTAGGATAGGTAGTGCAGGTCTTTATCTTGCCTGTGGCATACATCGAGATGTCGAGGTTCTTCACAGCAGGGTCAATGGTGATGTCACCTTTGACGATGAGGCCGACATTAGGGACTTCGTTTGGTGAGAGGTAGGAACCACCATAGTTCACGACATTGTCTGCAGTTATGGTTAAATTACCATCTACAAAGATAGTGGCACGACCTTGGCTAAAGGTATGAGATGATAGCGTAGCACTCGTTAGTGTACCCACCTTTGCACAGCTGGCCGTTGCACCAAAGCTGACGGCTGGTGAGCCTAGTACGGCCGTTAGGTTCGGCACCACAAAGTAGGGTTTCTGAGCATTACAACTTGTGTCATTGGTAGCTGAATTAGCCAAGATCTTCCTGAGATTAGCGATAATGGGATCATCTGGCCCACCGAGATCGCCTGAGCGATAGATAGAAGGATTCACCCTGTAGCCAACTGGGTAGGTACAGCCGCCGCCAGAGCCAGCACCGAAATTGTAACCCTTAGTACTACAGAAGTTGTTAACTATGTAAGCCATAACGACATATTGAGCTTCCTTCTCAGTTGCGGCCACAGGCCTACTACCCCTATCTCCCGCCTTATTGGATGTTATCTCCCTAATCGCTGTCGTGTTACCCCACTTTGACTGAAGCCAAGGGCCGTTGGTGGGGTCGCCAGGGGCAGCACCTACATTAATTCTTACAAAACAGCTTTGGGCGATCTGGCCTAGTTCGAGAGGTTCGAGCGCAAATGTAACACTAGACGTGGGCGCATAACTAAACTTGATAATGGCACTGGTGTTGTCGCGCTTCGTTTCAATCGGCGACATCCTCCCGAATGGCGTTAGTGTCCATGTAGGTGCAATAACTTGTGAATTTGGCACAACCTCATCATTCGCGATCCACTTATAAGCCAAACCAGCATACATATCTACAGTCTGGCCTTTTTCTATATTAATGGTCACGTAGTTTTCTGTACCGAGTCCAGATACAGAAGGAGTTGCGCTTGGTGCCACCATGGCTTTGGTTAAGCAAGTGTTGTATGCATTCGGCTGTGGCGGAGGTGGATTCTCAGGCGGGGGATTCTGTGGGTTAGACGATGGTGTGACCGTGGCGGTACAGCTCGATATAGCAGTGCCATTACTATAAACCGTATATCTATAACCACTCGTTGTATTAGCGGCTGGTACAATGCCGGCCGAACCAGACTGCGAATAGCCTAACGTAGCTTCGTTTCCATTCTGTGTATTCTTGAGCTTAGCACTGAGATTAGTCGAGTTGACATTGTAGTTCGCCCAAGAAGCTGAGTACATATTACTGGCCGATGGTACGCCGGAGCCGCTAATGCTAAGTGTGCAATACGGAGTAGATGGAGTAGGGTTCTCCTGCACTGGAGGTATGGGTTTATAGCGAAAGGTTAGGTTGTAGGTCTGACCATTTGAGCCGCTATTAAAGGTAAAATCACCAGAACTACCAACAAAGGTAAAGCCAGATATAACTGGTTGCGCCGGACCAATTGACCATGGCGGACCCCAGCAATCTAAAACGAGTGATAAGTAACCAAACTGATCAGAAGTGAAGTATTTTGCCACACTCGCAAAGCCGTCAGCGTTTTGGCTACCGACAATGAAGTTATTGCTAGTGTAATTTGCGCTACTACACCAATTATCGTCGAGTGTAGCATTGTAACGAATAAGCCTTTGCGCACCTGCGCCCATTGTGTAGGTTTGCCAGAGACGTTGGCCATTCTCTGAGTTTACCAGGGTCACGTTATACGTAACCCTATGGTTACCCGGTGATGCACAGTTGAGCTCAACCGCGGCGGCCTTGGCCTGCTGTGGACCCAAAACTGAACCGATTGCCGTTACCACACGCTTACTCGCCATGCTAAAACTCTTCTGCGCCTCACCTGCTTTAGACAATCCAGCTGTTTGTTTGGCTTTGTCCAAGAAATCATCCCAGCTGTGATATCCACCTTGACTCATAATCCTTTCGAGCCGAGCAATGGCCAACCTGCCATCGGCGCCCTTAAAGGGACCCACCACATCTCCCGTCTTTTTTAGAGAATCCAACTGTTTCATTACGTCTACCCCGTCCTGATAACTCTCAAACTTCACGTTGCCCGTGGTGAGTAATTGAATTCCTACCGGAGCATTGCTAGTCGCTGCATATACCTTCTTGGTAGTTTCCTCGTCAGCAGTATCCGATAATTCCACTGCTCCACGCAATGCCTCGATAGATGCGCCTTGCTTGATAAGTGGCAAATATTTATTCGTCATTTCGGCCTCACGCCTCTTGTACACCGTGTCGTAATTATCAGGGTCAAAAAGCTTTATGCCATCCCAACGCACATAGATAATCACAAACTGCTTTTTGCTTATAATAAGTGGTTCAAGGTTTTCTTTGAGATACTGAGTCACTAATGTGTCGTACGTTGTTTGCTCGTCATAAGAATATTGTTTTTTCATATAATCAAAATAGGCTTGCTTGCTGCCTTTGGCTACATATAGCTGATTCATCTCAGCATCGATCGTGGCATTGTCGTACTTAATGTTATGCTTGTCGGCCTCAGCCTTAAGGGCTACCAACATGGTGAGCGAGGTGTTAGCCTCCTGCAGTAGCTGCTTCTTATCAGTTGGTTTATCTGCAGATGGCTTACTCTTAGCCAATCTAGCTGCAGTTTTCTGCGCGTCCTTATCTGTAAATGCATGCTTCCCAATTTTGTATGTCTTACTGGCCTTCTGCCAATACCACGTTCCGCCAGCGGCTACCGTGACTAATACAAGAGCCACCGCAGCTATCCCTAACCGCTTAGGCCAGCGCCCTGGACTACCGTTACTGGCCTGCTCGGCATTTGTGGCAACGTGAGCTTGCGCCAAAGGCACAGCGTCGTCACTGCTCTGGTGTGCAAGCTTGGTTGGTGTTAGGTCATTCATCTATAGATTAAGCTTATGGTACTACTATAAACCACTTTGCTCCTGCCCTCAACCCGACTAACAACTATAAAGTTATAAGCCTTGTGTTGTGAGTTTTCACAACCGCACATTAGAACCTCGGATTGCTCTCGGTGGAGAGGTATTTCACACCAACCACCTTATTACTCGAGACATCAATAAAGCCTGGTGGCGGGAAGGCTTCAATCAGGCCAGAGCCAACAATAAGCTCTGACGGCGAGGCGCCATAGAGGTTGCGGCCAAGCTCAAAGCCACCAGCAGCGGCCATGATACCACGCACCTTCAGCTGGGTATTGCAGTTAGGGTTAGGATAGGTAGTGCAGGTCTTTATCTTGCCTGTGGCATACATCGAGATGTCGAGGTTCTTCACAGCAGGGTCAATGGTGATGTCACCTTTGACGATGAGGCCGACATTAGGGACTTCGTTTGGTGAGAGGTAGGAACCACCATAGTTCACGACATTGTCTGCAGTTATGGTTAAATTACCATCTACAAAGATAGTGGCACGACCTTGGCTAAAGGTATGAGATGATAGCGTAGCACTCGTTAGTGTACCCACCTTTGCACAGCTGGCCGTTGCACCAAAGCTGACGGCTGGTGAGCCTAGTACGGCCGTTAGGTTCGGCACCACAAAGTAGGGTTTCTGAGCATTACAACTTGTGTCATTGGTAGCTGAATTAGCCAAGATCTTCCTGAGATTAGCGATAATGGGATCATCTGGCCCACCGAGATCGCCTGAGCGATAGATAGAAGGATTCACCCTGTAGCCAACTGGGTAGGTACAGCCGCCGCCAGAGCCAGCACCGAAATTGTAACCCTTAGTACTACAGAAGTTGTTAACTATGTAAGCCATAACGACATATTGAGCTTCCTTCTCAGTTGCGGCCACAGGCCTACTACCCCTATCTCCCGCCTTATTGGATGTTATCTCCCTAATCGCTGTCGTGTTACCCCACTTTGACTGAAGCCAAGGGCCGTTGGTGGGGTCGAGAGTCGGAGTTACGGTAACAATCGTAGAGCAAGTGTCGCTGCCATTAGCACCAGTAACTGTCAGAGTGTATGTAATAGTATTGGCCACATAAACCTGCTTAGTTCCATTAGCAGAGCCGACACTTCCTACGCCATTATTAATGCTCCATGACGCGCCGCCAGAAGTCTGCCAGCTTAGAGTTGTATTACCAGGGTTGGATAGTGATTGGGGGTTTGCTGAGAAGGCGTTACAAGATACGGTTTGTGACCCAGTGTCAGGCGCATAGTGAAACCGTACGACAACGGTCTGGTTCGAACAGACCCGGACAGGATGAGCCATACTAGCAGATGTTTCGGTACCAGAATGAGATCCACACGACCCACCGTATGTGGCCGTGGTTTTAACAAAGTGCCAACCACTTGGCGGAGCCAACGTGCTCGTGCTGTAAACACCAGGAGCGTACGATTGAGACCATTCATTAGCACCACTTGAGGCCCAACCAATATACGTCGTTGGGTTGTTTATCGCCGGGCTACCGACCTTCCAACCATTGCCGTCAGGGATCATCTTCTTAACTGCGATCGTGCCGTTTGGCTCATTTGGTATCTCGTCGGGCGCATAGTGAAACCGTACGACAACGGTCTGGTTCGAACAGACTCGTACATCGTAGCTCGTAGCAGGAGATGTTTCAGTACCTGAATGAGAACCACACGATCCACCATAGGTAGCCGTGGTTTTAACAAAGTGCCAACCACTTGGCGGGGCATTCGTGCTTGTAGAATAAACGCCAGCAGCGTACGATTGAGACCATTCATTAGCACCACTTGAGGCCCAACCAATATTGGTGACTGGGTTGTTTGTCGCCGGGCTACCGACCTTCCATCCATTACCGTCAGGAATCATCTTCTTGACTGCGATTGTGCCGTTTGGCTGGGTGGGTGCTGTAATAGTAATTGTCCCACAAGCCGAGCCGCTAGCCGAATGCCGAGTCCCACTGTAAGTTGCAGCACCAGAAAAACTCAGGCACAGATTGTGTGTACCGACAGACAAGTTACTAGGATATGCTGTAAACGTCACGGACTGATACTCGGTTGCACCCCGCGAGACTGACCCGTACTCCAATCGGTCAGGCGACACAGCGAGGACTGAATTATTCGTTGCCTGGATGGCGGCAGCTGCCACTGACGAATACGATGCAGTACTACAGACATGAACCCCAGCTTGTGAGGATCTTGAAACACTCGCGGTTCCTTGGGGAACGCTGCCGAAGTTAATGTTCGTTATATTGCCAGGGTCATAGCCATAGATTGTTTTCGGGCCACCACAATTGGCCTCCCAGTTGATAGCCGCCTCTGCTTTACCTGACGCAAGGTGCAGCCCCACCACTAGAGCAAAGAGGGCGAGACAGGCTCGAGCGAATAAAAAATACTTACGATGCATTACTCGGTTCCCGCCAACGGCTGACCCGGTGCTTCTTTAAGCTGCTTGAGCTCTCGAGGGTCAGAAATTTTCCTAGCACCTGGAACCGCCTTGACTGGCTCAAGCTTCCTCCAGCTCAAGTGAGTAAAGGCCGAGTAAGAGACGGCTATTACCCCTATAACTACGAGAGCGATGCTCGCCCTTCTGAGCCAGCGTCGGACAGGTTTGCCAACACGTGTCTTTGGCTTGGGGTGCACGTTAGTTACTACCTTATCCGCAGCAGACACGGAGATGTCGTGCTTGGTTAGCTGCGCTGATTTGGGAGGTGTTAGATCATTCATCATACATTAAGCTTATGGTAATACTATAAGCCACTTGTTTGTCTGTTTCAACTCGGTCTTTCACCAGTACAATCATGATAATCCACAAAGGACACAAGTACGCTAGTTGACGACCATACAATCTCCCATCGATTGGAATAGGGTAAATTGGCGTAGCGTGCAAGTCGCTATATTCCCTACTCCTCTGCACCTAGCCCTGGTATAATACCCCTATGAGCCTCTCCCTCGGTATTGTGGGTTTGCCCAACGTCGGCAAATCAACCCTTTTTAATGCCCTTACCAAAAATAACATTCTCGCTGCCAACTACCCCTTTGCTACTATTGAGCCAAACGTTGGCATTGTAGCCGTGCCCGACAAGCGCCTAGCAAAGCTTGCAGCAATATCCCACTCGGTCGAGACACTGCCAGCCACGGTGACGTTCGTGGACATTGCCGGCATTGTGCGCGGTGCGTCCGAGGGGGCGGGACTGGGTAATAAGTTCCTCGCCAATATCCGCGAAACCAATGCTATCGTACAAGTAGTACGCGCCTTTGAGGACGACAACGTTATTCATGTAGAAGGCAAAGTTGACCCGGCTGATGACATTGACGCCATTAAAACCGAGTTGTGCTTAGCTGACATCGCCACGGTAACGAAGCGCATCGAGACTACACAGCGCGAAGCCAAAACCAACCCCAAAGCCAGCGCAATTGTAGCTGAGTTAGAGGGCATTAACGCGGCACTCAATAATGGTGAGTTGATTAGCCACCGTTATGACGAGTTACCAGAATCGATTGCGGACTTACAGCTACTTACCGCTAAGCCCTTCATTTACGTCTTTAACCTAGATGAAGCCAGCCTCGCCGATACATCCAAGCAAACCGAACTAAGCAAACTCGCTGGCAGCTCCCCCGTGGTGTTTTTGTGTGCTAAGATCGAGGCCGAGCTACAAGACCTACCAGCGGAAGAAGCCAGTGAGCTCTTGCGTAGCCTGGGCCAAGAACAAAGTGGCTTAGATAGCTTGGCGCAAATTAGCTTTTCGCTGCTCGGCCTGCAAACCTACCTAACTACTGGACCCAAAGAAACCCGCGCCTGGACTATCCCGATTGGCGCCACTGCCCCACAAGCCGCCGGTGTGATTCATACTGATTTTGAAAAAGGCTTCATCAAAGCCGAGGTAACTGGCTATAATGACTTAATTACGGCCGGTGGGTTTACCGAGGCCAAAGCTGCTGGCAAAACACGCTTAGAAGGCAAGGACTATGTAATGCACGACGGTGACGTTGTTGTCTTCCGGTTTAGTAGCTAGCTAAAGTCATGACAGAGCCAACACCTGACATGGGCCAATCCACAGAACCAACTGAAGCACATATCAAAAGCCTACTGCTCACAGCACAAGAAATGCATGAAATGTATAAAGAACTTAGTCGTGCAGGCAGGCACGGAGTGGATGATCCCCTGGAGCTCATTATAAACAAAAGCGAAAAACAACTTGTCTTCCTCGGCACTCCTCATCACTCGAATAATCCAGAACGGCCAGACATTCCCGTCTTACTGAAGCGTTGGAGCGAGTTCTTATCAACTACCGAGGGAAAGGACAGGATTGTACTGATCGAGGGTGGCGTACCTCGTGATGAAGAAACCCAGGAGGCCGCTGTCCGCGAAGCGAGCGAGACAGGTCTCTTTAACTTCCTGGCTAAAAAATCTGGTCTCGATGTTATGTCCACCGAACCAGATTGGCTTGACGAGCTACTGCATCTTGAAAAAGAAGTTGGTCGAGACGAAGCAATATATTACTATTTTGCTATAACACTTAGACAGTGGCAGTGCCTTAATATCTCGGTGCCTTTCGAAGAATACATCGGTATCTATCTAAACAGATACCGAGAATTACCTAAATGGGAGGATTACGATTTCAGCATAGAGCGCATGGTCGAACTGTATGAACAGAAACATGAAAGAAAGTTCGACCCGGCTACAGCAACAGTCAGCAAAGACGCAACACCCGGCTACAACCCAGCAGCAACTGCCTGCAGTGAGTATCGAAATGTCCACATGTTCAGGGAGATCCTGCGGCTTTGGCAAGACGGCAAGAGCATGTTTATTGTCTATGGATCAGGGCACCTGATTGTTCAAGAGAAAGCTCTCAAAGAGCTACTCAAGTAGATTACTTAGCGCGTTCGAGATACTGACCAGTTCGAGTATCGACCTTCACGCCATCACCTACTTTAATAAACATCGGCACCTGGACTTCTATGCCAGTTTCCAGCATGGCAGGCTTAGTGCCACCGCTCGATGTGTTCCCCTTGGCGCCACCCGGTGTTTCACTCACCTTTATAACTGTGTTTTTAGGTAAGTCAAAGCCAATCACCTGACCTTGATATAACAGCCCAGTAATCTCTGAGCCTTCTGGAAAGTACTTAAGCACTGCGTCGTCTAAGTCGGCAGCGACTTCGTACTGATCAAAGCTCGCCATATCCATAAACGCCAAGTCTTTACCGTTGGCATAAAGGTACTGGAGTTGGGCACGGTCAATGCTAGCTGGTGCGACCTTTTCGTCGTTCTTAAACGACTTGTCGAGCACACTACCGTTGATGAGGTTCTTGATTTTAACCTTGACCGTCGCGCCACCACGACCCATCTGGGTATGGGAATACTCCGTTACACGGTAGGGTGTACCGTCGATATCAATAAGTGTGTCTTTACGTAGATCAGTAATGCCGTACATGCTACTCCTTTCATTTTAATCTCTTTAGTTATTAGATATTGAGCCCATTTCGAGATGACGCCCAGTAGTAGGCCAGAGTATTCCTTTCGCACTTGTCATTCTGAATTTATTTCAGAATCTCGTCCGACAAATCGACCATCCCTGGGTTGTGTTCATGAATTAAATTTAACTTCCATTCGCGATGCCAATTCTTAAGCTGCTTCTCGCGAGCAATGGCTTCTGCAGCTGATGAACCCGCCTCAAAGTATACAAGCTTGTTACAATTATACATCTTCGTAAAACCAGGCTGTATCTGAGATTTATGCTCAGCAACCCGTCTTTCTAGATTGTTGGTTACTCCAACGTAATAAACAGTGTTACGTTTATTGCTCATTATGTACACATAGTAGTCACGCATAGGGTCTACCCCTGGATCCTGAAATAAATTCAGGATGACAATATGATGACTAGCGAACGACGTAAGGTAGCAAGCCGATGTGACGAGCTCGCTTGAGCGCCGTTGCCAGCATGCGCTGGTGCTTCATGCTCGCTCCTGTGCGTTTGCGAGACTCGATCTTGCCAGTCGGGCCCAAGTAACGCTGCAAAAGCTTGACGTCCTTGTAATCAATAAAACTGATCTTCTCTGAATAGAATCGGTTTTGTTTGCGGTATTCTGCCATAGTTTTCTCCTTTGTTTCTAGAACGGAATGTCGTCTAAGTTAATCTCGCCCTCGCCCATGTCTTCGATAATCACATCATCATTCTTCTTGGCAGGCTTTTTCGCCTCTCCAACTGGCGTACTTGTTGGTGGCGTATAGTCGCCTCCACCATCACCGGCTCGATCCAGGAAATTAATGTCAGTGGCAATAATCTCGGTCTTTTGACGCTTAACACCATCAGTCTCCCAGCTACGAGTTTGCAAACGACCAGTTACCAAAACCTTGCGACCCTTGCTGAGATAGTTACTAACGAGCTCGCCCAACTTACCCCAAGCAACAATCTCGTGATACTCCACCGCTTCCTTCTTTTCGCCCGATGGGTCGGTCCAATTACGATTGGTTGCTACGGCAAAGCTTGCGACCGACTGCCCACTTGGCGTTGTGCGCAGCTCGGGGTCTCGCGTTAGGTTACCCATTACAATTGCTTGATTGAATCCCTGTGCCATTACTTATCCTCCTTGGTAATTGCTTCTTTCTGATTCTTATCTGACTCTTTGCTGTCTGGTTCTGAGTTTTGCTGGTTGGTTTTACTGACAAGCCTCGTGTTCTCAAGCGATACAACCAAGTAACGTATAACCTCTTCGGTGATACGAAGGGTGTTTTCTATCTGGGCTACGGCAGCAGGATCAAGCTGAACTTGATAGAACACATATATACCCCAATCCTGCTTCTTGATCGGATACGCTAGCTTGCGCTTGCCCCAATTGTCTTTTTTGGTGACCTTGCCCTTGGCAAGCTCTATAATCTTTTCTACTTTGCTGGTTGCGCTTTCGATGTCGATTTCGAGATCAGGGTGCAACACAACGGCAATTTCGTAATTTCGCACTGGTTAGTGCTCCTTTCTTTGGCTTGGTCGAGGCATAAAAAACTTCTCGACCTTTGCTGTAGTCTGTTAGGTTTAAGTTGCTACAACAAAAAGGTTAATTAATATCAGGCTATTTTACCGCCTTAGCCCCTTAAAGTCAATCCGCCAAAGGCGTATAATATGGTTATGCTTTTGTTACGTGAACATTTTGTAGGCCTCACGGTTGCCAGTGTCCAGTCAGGACTGCCCTGCGGTAAGGTTTCTGGGTTCGTAATCGACTCCACAAAGCTGGCCGTCGCCCTGATTATTGTCACCAATGCTCGTGGCACCTATTACCTCTTGCCTGGCGACGTAAGGTTCATGAACCACGAGCGGCTTATTATTGACGCCGAGGAAAAGCTCTCAACACACGAGGACTTAATCCGCCATCAAGAGGTCATAGCTGCGGCCTTTGACCCAATAGGCCGCAAGGTAGTTACCGAGAGTCGCAAGCGGCTTGGCAAAGTAGTCAATTATGCTATCGAGGACAGTGATTGGCTCATTGGTAAGCTCTACGTAACGTCCGGCTTACTCGGCAACCCCCTCCAACAAGAACAAATGATAGATCGAGTCGACATTATCAATGTAGAGAAAAACCGCATTACAGTTCGAGACCTCAAGGACAGAGCGAGTAAACCGCTTACGATCCCCTTGCCCAAGCAGACTCACTAGCTTATACTTAGTTACAACAAATCAGGAGGGTGGCTTGGCGGTAGTATTATTATGGCTAGTTGTGATTGGTACCGTTGTGCGCTTCGTAATCCTCGCGCGTTAATTCATCTAAGGTTCCTTTAACATCGCCGTAGCTATACCCTTGTGCAACTAAATACTGGGTTAGCTTTTGTTTGTCTTGGCTGAAGCGCGCCAGTCGCAGTTTTTTTTCTGCCACTCTGCGCAAAGCCTCTGTCTCGGCTCCCGCGTCTTGTTCGGCGAGCACGCTATCAATCACATCTCTGGGCACACGCTTTTTCATAAGCTCCAGACGCAAAACACGCTGGGAGCGCGGCGCACTGGCTTGTCGACTGCGTAGCCAAGACTGGGCAAAGGCTCTGTCGTCGACAAATTCGTTTTGTTTAAGCCGATCTATCGTTGCTGTTATGATCTCGTCATCATAGTCCTTGCGTACTAAGTAGTCACGGACCTCATGCTCGCTGCGAGATCGATAACTCAGATAGCGCAGTGCAGCGTTAAACGCCTTTGACCCGCGCGACTGTGCAATCAATCTCGCTACGTCATCTTCTGATAGCTCTAACCCAACTTTGACCCCTGCACTACTGAGCTCCAAAGCGCTCAGCCCACACACAAACTCGCCGTCGATGAAGACATTATAGATGTCAGCACTACGCTTCTGGGCGGTAATGTCAGTTACTACTGGCACGCTTAGTTCACCGTCCCTGCGCCCAAAACCCTAAAGGGCTTCGGCGCGGATTTTCTTTTCGATCTCATCCATGACTTTTGGGTGCTCCTTAAGGAATGCCTTAGCAGCTTCACGACCCTGTCCAATCTTTTCTTCGTTATACGAATACCAAGCACCCGACTTCATAACCATGCCGTGCTTTACTGCCAGGTCGATCATGTCGCCCGCCTTGGATATCCCCTCGTTGTACATAATGTCGAACTCAGCTACCTTGAACGGTGCAGCAATCTTGTTTTTGACTACCTTAACCTTTACATGGTTACCGATTGGTGTGTCGCCGTCCTTGAGCTGCTCACTACGACGGATGTCGAGCCGAACCGAGGCATAGTACTTTAGGGCATTACCGCCAGCTGTAACCTCTGGGTTACCAAACATAACGCCAATCTTCATGCGCAACTGGTTAATGAAAATAACCGTAGTGTTGGACTTGCTGATTACACCGGTAAGCTTGCGCATGGCTTGGCTCATCAGTCGAGCTTGCAAACCCATTTGAGCGTCACCCATGTCGCCCTCTATTTCGGCTCGGGGTACCAAAGCAGCTACTGAGTCAACAATAACGATGTCAACAGCACTCGAGCGCACGAGTGTTTCACAGATCTCCAATGCCTGCTCGCCATTGTCCGGCTGGGAAATGAGCAGATTGTCCAAGTTGACTCCAATCTTGCCTGCATACTCTGGATCTAGTGCGTGCTCAGCGTCAATAAATGCAGCTGTACCACCGCGCTTTTGGACTTCGGCAACTGCGTGCAGTGCCAGCGTTGTTTTTCCGCTCGATTCCGGGCCATAGACCTCTACAATACGCCCCTCTGGAATACCGCCACCAAGGGC
Source organism: uncultured Candidatus Saccharibacteria bacterium (assembly GCA_964573585.1). Lineage (GTDB taxonomy): Bacteria > Patescibacteriota > Saccharimonadia > CAILAD01 > JADZBC01 > CAYPSN01. The sequence continues at coordinate 2,998 of CAZNJX010000004.1, read as the reverse complement.
GAGATCCAGTGACAAGCTACCTGTTGAGAAGGTCTTAACATGCACCTTTGCCCCCTCACCCAACTTCATAATCGAACCCTTGCCAAACTGGCGCTCGATCTGCTCGACGGCGAGATCAACCGCGCGCAGCCGCGCGGACTTTTCGCTTGCCGAAGCTGACTTCGGCTCTGCTTTGTCTGTGTTATCTTGCTTCATAATTGCTGACTTCTCCACCTTTACTACTTTTTCGGCTGTTGCTGTACTCACGTTTGCTCTCCTTACATCTTAAAACATTTGATACAAGGATAATACCGAACAGCATACGTACGTGTCAATAGTGCAATCTCACGAAGTTCTCAAGAATTCTTTGAGCGTTTTAGCCAAAGCTCGCTGTGCTTCCAGACTAATGGGGTCTTCTTTGTTCATAAAGTGCGTAGCCAATGAGCACTCCTGCACTATCCCGTTGTGCGCTACAACAATCTCCTTATATATGTCGATGATCTGAGCTGGAATTACTACATCTTCGCCACCGTACGCCAACAGGAGCTCCCCGCTGTACTGCCTCAGAAGGTCAAACTCGAGATACTGCGACTGATCATCGTCTTTACGAAGCTCTGTGGTAAAATCCGGCCCAAAAGGAATAGTGTGTGCCGCACGTGAGTAAGCCGCCGGACACACAAGGCAAATCCCCGTAAGTTGACGCTCCTGAGCCAATTGAATCGCTGCAATCGCCCCCATACTAACCCCAACTGCGAATACCCTATCGGTACCGATTGCCTGCTTGAGTGAGTCATATGCCGCGACAGCATCTTCAGATCGAGTTGCGAGTGAAGTCACGTTCAACTCAACGCCAGTCCCCTCAATCCCCCGATAATCAAAAGCCAGACTAGCTACACCCCACCCAGCCAACCTCTCCTGCCAGGCCTTCCTACCCGCCAAAACGGGACCGGCCTCCAAGCGCGTGTTGCCGCCACCGGGCAAGAATAGCACAGCACCCTTTATCTCACCACGTGGTACTACGAGACTGGCTGGCAGCTCCACACCACCAGAGTGTATCGTAAGCGATGTGCGATCAAGTACTGCTCGGCTCATCTAAAGTTCGTAAAGCTGATTGGGAAATCAAAGTCCGCGGCTTTCAGCATATTCATAATGGCCTGCAAGTCGTCCTTGCTGGTACTACTCACCCGCACCTCTTGCCCTTGAATTTGCGCTTTGGCCTTAGGAAACTCATCGCGGATGAGCTTGGTGATCTTCTTGGCCTTGTCCTGATCCAAGCCTTTTAGCAACGGGACTGTTAGCTTGCTGACCATGCCACTCTGCGTAATTTCGCCTGACTTGTCCAAGGCTTTAAGGCTAATACCACGCTTAAGTAACTTGCTTTCAACCACATCTAGAATCGTCTGGACTTTGAGATCCGAATTAGCCTCCAGCTCCAGTGTACCGGCGTCGCGCACAAACTCGCACTTTGCGCCCGTACCTTGAAAGTCATAACGCGTCTGCAGCTCACGCCCTACCTGGTCGATTGCGTTGATCATTTCCGATAGGTCGTAGTCGCTTACTGCGTCAAATGAAAAATCCTTTGCCATTGTCTGGCCTCCTTATCAGATTAGATTATACCAGATTGAGACTATCTAATTTGTATACTGTCGTATTTCAGCTCCAGAGACATCAATGGTACCACCGTAGAGCACGTGTGGAGCGAAGCCATAGATCAAGATCTGCCTGCCATCTTCGGCACACCGCCTATAGTAGAGTTTTGTTCGGTCTGGAAGATGACAGTGCTGCGCATAGTTCTCTTTGGTGAACGGCAAGTTAACTACTGGGCTATTTCCAGATGCCCCGGACTCGACATGGATAATGAGTCGAGATTGACCAAGGAAGTCCACATCGATACAAAATACTCTCCAATCAGCGCTCGGTGGCGCGCCAGCATCTCGCAGCGCCTGTCGAACTTCACTCGGGTCAATTGGTGATAGATGAATAACATCATTCCATCTACCGAGGTCGGGTATCTCGGTACCCTTAACCGTCTCGCGGCCTGCGTACTTCTTGCTTTGCTTATCGAAGATATCTGGGTGCACTCCCCTTAGTATGTTCAGGGGGTAAAGCGTGGAGCCCTTCATGTCCTCGGGCACAAAGTGATAGACGTACACTAACGGGGCTTCTGAGCTACCACATCAAACTTGTGCCAGTGCTTCTGGCCACCAGCCGCAGTCGTACCATGAGGGTCGTCTATTTCAGTCAACGAAACGACCTCCAAACCCTCAAGGAGTGTCTCGACTTCTTTGCGACTAAGATATGTGCGCGTATCATTTGGTGTGTTCCATTCGTCATGATCACCAAAAAGGTTACCAACAAATACACCCCCAGACTTCAGTGACGCTTTGAGTCTCTCAAAGACATCTACCAGAGTGTCGCGCGGATTAAACGCAAGTGAGTACTGGGCGTTAATAACATCAAAGCGCTCTTGGCCAAATTCAAATTCATCAAATCTCTGCTGGACAAACTCAATCTTTGACTTCTTATCTTCTGGCACAAACTCGAGTACACGAGCGGCTGCAGATTCCGAGTCGAGCGCGACCACGTGCTTAAAGCCCTGTTCGAGTAGGAATAAACTATCCCTGCCGGAGCCAGAGCCTAGATCGAGCGCTTCGGCGCGGCTCGGAACCAACGCAAGTGCTTCAACCAATGTTTTACTAGCACCAGTGCTACGCGTCTTTTCAAAATACTCAGCTGGAGGAAGTGGTCCTACCTGCTTTGGCTCAGTTGTTTCGCCCACTATTGCACCTGCGTGTCTTTGTTAAATATCAAATCGCTTTTGGCTTCCGCCGTAGTACCGACTTTGCCCAAATCCTTTTTGGTCACCACGGTGTTGCTTAGGATCAGTTGAGTCGAGGCAGCGTTGCTCGTCGCAAGTTTGATTGTTTCATTAGCCCTACACGTCTGCTCACTGCCCGCCACCATGGTGCCGCTAAAGATGTCTTTGCCATCGGCGTTCACACTGATATTGGCGGTGTCG
>CAZNJX010000003.1:0-27621 GCA_964573585.1 uncultured Candidatus Saccharibacteria bacterium | reverse complement strand
GAAGATTTTCCTGATCCATTTTCACCAAAAATAATTGTAAAACCTTGCAGTACAGACTCTTGCCCATCTTTATACTTACAGAATTCCTTCCACTCAAAATCAGCAAATGACTTATACCCTTTGATTGCTTTTATTTTTCTAACTTGCATAGCTCGTTTAAAATCGTAACAACTTCTTTGTCGATCTCTTTGATCTCGGCGAGGATTTCGGATGGGGATTTTAGGGTTTCGGCTTCGGGTAGGGTGGGATTTTTGACACCTAGATCGTAAGTTTCCGGGTTTATGTCTTCTGTTCTGAGGGTCCAGCTGTTTTCGCTAGTTTCTCGGGTTTTGTATTTGGCCAGGAAGTCGGCCATGTCGCCTTCGTTGAGTGGAGCGGTTTTACCCAGGCTACGACCAACCTCTAGTTGATAGTACCAGATGTCTCTGGTGGGCTGGCCTTTTATAAAGAACAGCACAACCGTCTTAACCCCGGTCGAGCTATTAGCGGCAAATACTCCGCTGGGCAGATCAAGCACGGTGTGCAGATTGTAGTCCTGCAATAGTTCCTTGCGAATGTCGCGAGTGGCGTTGTCTACGTTGCTCAAGAAAGTGTTTTTAATAACTATTGCGGCTTCCCCGCCTGGCTTTAGCTTCTTCATGAAATGCTGTAGGAACAAATTCTCTGTCGCCCTTGTTTTTATCTTAAAGTTGCGCTGGACTTCTGGATGCTCACTGCCACCAAACGGCGGGTTGGCCAGAATATAATCAAACCTGTCTTTGGCCTGAATGTCGTGCGTATCCTCGCCCAGTGTGTTGGCATGGATCATGTTGGGGGATTCTATGCCATGCAGAATCATATTCATAGTACCGAGCAGGTACGGTTCGGGCTTTTTGTTTTTGCCAAAAAAAGTATCTTCTTTTAAAAACTTTAATTCTGTGGGTATCTTGGTCTTTTCGCGCAAGTACACATAGCTTTCGGTCAAGAACCCAGCCGATCCTGCTGCACCGTCGTAGATTGTTTTGCCAAGTTTGGGCTCTAGTGCTTTGACCATTGTTTTAATCAATGGTCGTGGCGTGTAGTATTCACCACTCCGCCCCGCACCACCAAGCAACTTCAGGCGCTCTTCGTACAGGTGGGAAAGGTCATCTAGTTCGTCTTGGGTTTTAAATTGTAGGACATCAATAATATCAATCACTTCACGCAGGTTACGCCCACTCTGAATCTTGTTTGAGACTTCTCCAAAGATCTCACCAATTTTATACAGAATAGACTTTGGGTCTTCAATGGTGGCCTTGAATGATTTAAGGTATGGAAATAGCTGTTGGTTTACAAATTCAATCAGGTCTTGGCCGACCATTTGGGCAGTAACATCAGAGGTTCCGTCCTTACGCTTTGGCGCCGCCCAAGTATCCCACTGAAATTCAGGCTTAAAGAGTGGCTCATATGACTTGTTAGAAAAAACCGCATCATGCTTGCGCACATCTTCTAGGTCGTCAAGATACTTTAAGAACAATACCCATGACATTTGAGACATGTAGTCATTTGCGCCATTAGTCCCGGCGTCTTCAAAGAGGATCTGGTCGATTCGCTTAAAGCTTGTTTGAAGTTTACTCACTTACTGCCCCTTTCATCCAGTTATTTTACTCTTTTTTCAGGTTTGGGGGTAGGGTTTGCTTCGGCGATTAAATCACCACATTTTCCTTGTAACGTAAAAACCACCTTTCGGCAAGGGGCTTTTACGTAGGCTCCCTTCTGCTAAAAAGTGGTTTAGTCGCTGCCGGTGCAGACTACACTGTCGGCCGGCATGATCAGACTGATGCGGGTGGCGAGTTCGTTGCACCGTAGACATAGTGGCACTAAGACGACCAATTGCTTGGTGGGTCGCTTAGCTGCCTCCGTAAGCACTCGACCGAGCAGTTCGTTTACCCGATGTGTGACTTTTCTGACCTTGCGTCGCCTAGGCCTGCTGCGTGCCAGCTCGATTGTCAGTTCCTGTGCAATTGGCGCCATCAGCTTGGTGGCGTCGATAACACGCGTGCTACGCAGCCCGACGAGCATAGCGTTGATTGACGCCTGCGGATAGTCCGGATCCAAGCTGACTACGACTAGATCTACCTTGTCGTTCGTCATCACCGACCTCTAAGCGCTGCCTGAACTGCCGGGTGATCCTTAGGTCCAATACAGGTCGATCCACACCAGCAACGCAGTTTTACTTTGGTGGGGTCTTCTGTTGACTCGATCGCGATGTGGTTGTCCCCACACAACTCGCACGAAACATCCAGATGTGAATATCCTTTCAAGACTGCCACGCTACCTCCTAAGTAATCGGCGACTTCTTGAACCGTGTAATTATCTAATGATTCCCTGTTTATTACAAGCATATGCGTAATGGGCACCAACGCAAAACCGTCTCCTTCCAAGACGGCAATGCGTAAGCAAGAAGACGGTAAGTGTAAGCCTATGCTGGCTGTGGGGTGGTACTGAGCGCCGGCCAGCGCGCGGCCCACGTAGCGAGGCAGGCCGGGCTACAGACGCGCCCTTTGAAGTACTCAGGGCGGCTAGTGGGCTGAGAGGTGCGTGGGTCTTGCAGCTCGCTGGTGTAAACCCGCGCCGTAATAACCCGAGAGCCTTCGTCGATTTCTTGACCGCAGCCACCACACAGCCGATCAACCTCCAGGATGATGCTCTCGAGCTCTTCTAAGGCCGCAAACAGCCTCTCGCTGTCGGGATACTTGAAATCCGCCAGCACATAGATGCTGCCCTCGATATCACGCAGCGCAGCGTAGTTCCACCACCCCGCCGGGAATGAGGCCTGCATAGAGCGACGGCTGTTCGCCACGGCGTAGCCATGAAGGATCGGTGTGAGATCAGTGCAAAAGTCATCGACTGCTTCTCCGCGCTCTGCTCGGTAGCTAACAACTAGGTGGTTGTCCGGGTGGCGCTGCCACAGCCGAGTGCCGATCTGATGTGCTCGCCAGGCTTGGGGCGTATTCCAATCCATGTTAACTTCTCCACTCTCGAGAATACGAAGGTACAACGCTTATATCCTATCAGCTTACATTAAGCAGACGCAACAGGCTTTTAGTAAGAAACGCAGGCATTGAACGACACGCCCGGGTGTTATATAGTAGCTTCGTTCACCAAAAGCTCCCAACGAAAGGTGTGCTATGCAAGCACGCAAACCAACTGCATTCCGCGCTCTGCTCGCAGCCTTCGCTGTCGTGGCCTTGTATTACCCCTGGTCTCTTTTTCGCCTGCAACGCCTCAAGCTGCTACTAGCCGTCTGCCAGCTGGACGCCGAGTCGGCTAACTGGCGCTTCTGGGACCTGTACTACACGGCAGCACTAGAGCGCAGCGGCTTGAGCTGGCGGCGTGACGCTACCAGCCGCGTAGCCACCTTCATGGCGCATGCCGCCACGCAGGGCTACATTACCCCAGAAGACGCCGACGAGCTGGCCACAATTGGCGCCATGCGCTGTCGCTGGCAGCTAACCCCGCATGGTAGATCGACGTTCAGGCGTAAGCTAAGGCGCATTCTCTATCACGGCTCCGCCTACGTACCAAGCAGAACTATCGCTTAGGCGACACACACCAACGCCATCTCGAGACAAATCAATCGTCACTGGAGGTGGCGATTGATATTTGTACAAAGTACGTTTGCTGCGCAGGCTGTTTGGGGCTACTCCGGTAGAGCTGCGTCCGTCTGGTTATGGATGGTATCAATGTAAATGACGGGGGTTTTCTTGTACTCTGGTTTGGGCAACAAAGCGGAGCGCTGCTCGGTTACAACTCTAATGTCTGCGTCCACCCACAAGGCATTTATATCAGGAACTGGATACACGTCGACATCTAATTGCGACTCAGAGACTGGCTCCAAAAGATCAATCCGTGCAAAGGTATCTGCAATGAGGTTTTTGTCGACACAGACATCTTGCGTCTTACCCTTCCTGTCTGCCAGATAGTATTTGCACTTGCCCCCTACGCCACCAGACATTATATAAAATTGCCGTCGCCCGCTCTTGATTGGACTGGGTTGGTTCATAAACGCAGCGATGCCACTTGCTAGCAACACGAACGCGAGCACAATGCCGACAATTTTAATAACTACGTGTCTTGAATGAGGCTTCGGCTTGGTCTTCATGCTTATGATTGTATGTCACTTGGGCGTTAAAAGCCAACCTAAAGTACAACCCTATAGCTATAGAGTTTAGTCAACGCAAGTCGTGCTTGCTACACAATTTGCTGGCTATGACGCCTGAGCCATCGCGCAATTGACCGAATCGCAGGCTTCTTAGACACTACGCGTAAAATGTATGATTCATATTGCTGATCAGTAATCACGAGCCTGTAACCATTAATCTGTAAAAAGTATGCTGCCGCTGCAACCGCAGTACGCTTGTTACCATCATTAAATACGTGGTGATTTGCTATAGAATCAAGGAGAACTGCCGCTTTAGAATACACGCTACGATATCGGTGGTATCCAAGCGTAGTTAGTCTGGGTCTCTGTAAGGCAGAGCCGAGTAGCATGCGGCTATGTATGCCTATCCGTCCACCAGTAGCTTGGATGATCTGGTCGTGAATATCAACAATATCCCCTTCTTCTATATACTTCATGGGGGTGAGCCTATTTGTGGGCTAGTGTAGTAAGAGCATTTTTGTGGCGGTCTACAAACAGCTTAATCCACTCTGCTCGAGTCAGAGACTTCTTCGTTGCAGTAATAGGCTTCTTCTTGACAGCCTGTGTGTTTACTGACTTCTTCATGTTTCTAGTTTACCTAATTCTATCATAAGCGTAAAGCATGAGTGCAATACTGGCAGACTATTGCCATCCTACACACTGAGCTGCAGTACAGCTGCGGCAACGAGCAAACAAGCTAGGGAGCCACCAGCCATGACGAGAGACTTTTTGACCACCCACCTGCTCTCGGTGCCACCAAAGACAACTGCTGAAACTTGCGTGGGCACGAAGAAGCCGATCCAAACCAAGGCCGCCACTTCGAACACTGAGTAGGCTGGGAATGCCTCGATAACCTTGGCAAGCACAATGGTGGTAACCACCGTGCCAATAAACTGAACCGCTAGGAGGGGCGCCATGCCCTTTTGGGCCGCTTGTTGCTCTGCTCTGCTTAGTTTGTCAAAGCCGTGAATTTTGCCCCACAGTGTACCAAACAATGGTGTATACCAAATAGCTCCAACAATGAACTCTGCGATTGATGCTAGTATGACGGCGAGTGTTAGACTCATAATTGTTCTCCTTATCGTTTTATAACCTAGCGCGCGGGCTTAGGCGTCCCAGGGTGACGACAGCTGAAAGTAATTACCATCGGGGTCGGCCAGCGTAGCAAGCACGAACTTATCATCGCCCGGGCTGTATGGCTCCTTGACCGCCGTGGCACCCTTAATCTGAGTAATGCGCTCAAATTCGCCCTGCACGTCCTCTGTCTCGAAGAAGAAGATGATACGCTCAGGGTTAGCACTCTTGCCCTTAACGGCATCGTGCTGGCCGATGGTGATAAAACAGCTACCGGCCAAAAAGCCCGTGAAGCCGTTCTCCTCCATATCAGGCTGCTTGTCCAGCACCTTGCCATAAAAGTCCGCCAGTACTGCGGGGTTTTCGCTCCCCAACATGATTGAATTAAGATTGAGCATCGTTGGTCTCCTTGCTTAGGCTAATCATACACCCTTAGGCGGTGTTCTGCTTGGCTTTTTTAGGTTTAGTACTCCGTGCTCCGTGCGAGCCACCTAATACCATTGAGATGCCAATGAAGTAGCCAACGTTATACCAATTGCCAGCGTTTGGCGCCTGATAAATAGTGACGTCACCGACAAACAAGCTCCAGAAGAATGTTGGCATGATCATAACGCCGTGCACCAGCCCCCACCAAAAGTTAGTGTAAGGAGTTGCGTAGGTGTGCGGGATGACGGTGTTGGTATACCATACGAAGACGCTAATCAGTCCCGCCGCCAGGATGGTGCCAAAGAACGCCGCCGCAACTATGAGTCCGATAGAGAGCTTCTTCATAGCCGTATTGTAGCACTGACCACTCAAGTTTCAAACAACTACTGCCGGACGGCTGTCAGCAGAGGCACATAGGTAATGCTCATGCTTGATACGAGGGTGTAATCATGATAAAACTACTACTATCGCCTGCTAACAAAAGATAGGCGCGTACCCAAAGGAGATAAAAGTGTTCGATCGCTTCAATGAGGGAGCACAGCACGTTATTGTCCTCGCCCAGGGAGAAGTCAGCCAGCGTGGTGATAGCCACGTTGGCCCCGAGCATTTGTTGCTCGGCCTAATCCTTGAAGGGCAGGGCATCCCGGCCAAGCTGTTGGCTGCGCGAGGCGTAACGGCTGAGCGTGTAAAGAGCGAGATCGAAGCTAACGGTGCGCCAGGCAGCAAAGACCCACGGAGTCATCCGCTCTATACGTTGGAGGCCAAGAAGGTATTGGAATTCTCCCTACGACAGGCGCTTATGCTTGGCCACAACTACATCGGCCCCGAACACATCTTACTCGGGATCATTTGCCGAGGCGACACGCCGGCAGTCGCCATCATTACCAAGTTGTATGGGGAGCCGACCGAGCTGCGGCAAGAAGTTCTGGCCGAGTTGGACTGCTCGGTAGTCACTCCAGCCACCATGCTCGTCGCTTACCCAACAGCTAACGAGCAGGATGCAGTTGCTATTCCGCCTGGGGTAGTCGAGCAGTTCATGGAGTGGTACCAAAAGACCTACGAGGGGCCCAGGCGCGCGGTCGGCCTGGACACAGATCATCCCTTGCAGGTCTTCTACAGCCGCCTGGCGGCGGCGTTCAACCGGGGGCCACAGCCAAGGCAGTGATTGGCGTGCTTGGCCCTAGCTCCACTCAGCAGCGCTTCAAGTAAAACGTTAAGTCGTTTCGCTTGGAGCGACTTTTCGTTTTAAAGCAAACTCACGCTCACACGGCCAAGTGTGCATTAAAAACATTGACGCCACAACTCAGCTGACGAGCTTGGCAATTTAGACGCGCTTAAGGAAGCTCGTTGGGAGCTTACCAGTATTAAGTTCTAGCTGCAATTTGTGTCTCTGCGCAAATGCGTCGCGCACTTCTGGCAGAGTTATCTTCTGGTTCCAATCCTTGTCAAGTTTAACTTTATTACTGTCTAGGATATCTTGGATGGGCAGACTGGGATGCTCGTGCCAGAAGATCCCGTAAAAAGGACCGACCAAGTGGGCCGCTCCGTCAGCCGAAGAAATAATCTGCACTTCTATTGCTGCGCTCGCTATGTCACGCTTGGCGTTGACAAGGTTAATGTCGGCTGCAATCTCATCAATGTAATCCGCCGAGTACCCTATCTGCTGCATAAGTAAGCGCGTAGCAGTAAGCTCAGTACTGTCCTTTTTACTAAAATCCGCTATCTTCTCAAGGTCGTGCAACCAAACCAGCTCGCTAACCTTTTGTCGATTGGCATTGGGATAGAGATCACATAGCTCAAGCGCAATTACCTCCACAATCTCAAGATGGAATCTAACATACCAATCGTGGTGTACAAAGCTAGGCTGGCTGGCCGCCTGTATCATTTTTTCTTTGAGGTCTTGTATTGTAGTGCTGCGATCCGTCATAGACTCATATTGTATCAAAAGACTTCCTAAAAAGAAGACTAGTTTTCTGCATAGACTTTATTGCCATAAATGCGAAACCCTCTTAAGTTTCGCGTATTGCTTGCGAAACCTAAGAGGGTGGAATTTTAGACGGGAGAGCAGAAGTGCTCGTTCTTCAGCCAGATTCATTGGCCTCTCGAATGGCCTTGACCACTCTTGCGTATCCTTCAGTACTTTGGACACGCATACCTGTGATGTTTGTTTCGACGCACCCTGCAACTGCTGCTAAGAAAAGGGCATTCACCTCCTTGGCTGAAACGTTCTTGGGCGGCCAGGCACCTGGCTTACACAGCAGACGCGGCAGCATCGGTTTCAGTAGGGGTAGTCGTTTCGGGCTGATTCCTCCTTCACGACACAGCTCCTGCAGGAATTGTTCAGCTGACTCTCTGGCTGCTCGACAGCCAGACGATGTGCAGTCATGATCGACGACCCCACCAGCTACATCAAATGCGGCGGGGCGTCTGCGACTCCCCAATTCTTGACCTCTGGCTCTTTTTGCCACGGTAGCTCCTTGATTCGAATCGCGTATCAGTAGGCACTTACAACTTACAGTTGGTTACTATACACTTAGCCATTGATTATGTCAATATCAACGCAATGGTTCAATAGTTTCGCATCATTTTGCAGACAAGCTGTGACTCACACCAAAACAAAACGCCCACCACGGGGTGAGCGACTTGTTTTGGTGATCTTTCATATTTTGAATTGGAACTTAATCAAGAAAGGGTTGCTGAGATGGTATTAGGTCCTATCTGATAAACAGTCATTATGGCTACCAAGGTCTAGTAGAATCTCTTTAGATGGCAAGGCCTCGTCGCAAGCAACGAGCCCCACCATAGTGATAGCCGTTGCCTGCAACGAGGCTCAGATGCTGATGGGGACAGGGCCCTCGGGCTGACCAGTGAGTCGCTGGAGCTCGTGCTGGCGCTCGATCATGACGTCGTAGAGGACCTTAGCATCAGGAGTCAACACAGCCTCCAGCAGCTGCTCATCCATCTCCTGCGGCTGGCATCCGCTCTCTCGAACGATGTGCTCGATGAGATCGCACGCAGCGTCCTTCAGGGAATGAAGAGCCTCATACTCTTCATCAGAAGCAGGCTGTCCTTCGAGTGCGCGCTTCCGTCGTACGTGCAGATCCAGCATCGAGACGCTTCCCATCGTGGTCTGGCAATAGACATACACGTCTGCGTACGTCACGTCCTTCTCGGATTCAATCAAGCCGTCCTTCGGGTCGAAGAGCATGCACCCCTCCTGGATCGAGCCGCCGAATGCGGCTAAGTACATAAATAATAGTATAAAAATGTTATAAAGTCAATCGGTGATCCCGGCCTTCGACAGGCCCAGCCCTAGATTACAGGATTGCTAGAGGTATAATCATCGTCGCTCGTAAAGCTCAAAAGCAAGCTCTTGGCTTTGCCTCACTCCTTGATTATCGCCCCCGCTTCGCGAGCCAGAGTCGCTGACGCACCAGCCATGAAAAAAGCCCCAGACAAGCTGAGGCACTTTTCATGGTGATCCCGGCGGGATTCGAACCCGCGATCTTCTGGATGAGAACCAGATATCCTAACCACTAGACGACGGGACCGCGTCGTAAGGCAATAACTATGCGGCCTAGAACTAGGCAATACTAGCATTTTTACAGGTAATGTTCAACGCCCAGCTTGACAAAGTACTACGAATTTTCGTATGCTGTTCGTAGTTGGTAGCAGGCTTGGGCGGGACACAAGAATTGCCAACTTTTTGGTGGCAAAGAGTGTTGACACTAGCCGTAAGCACTATATATAGTGTATATCATAACAATACAAACACTATAGGAGGGTGAGAATGGGTTTTTCGCAAATAAAAAAGCGTAATGGAGCTGTGGTAGAGTTTGATGCTTCACGTATAGAAATTGCCATTGGCAAAGCATCGTCGGCTGCTGGTGACGAGGTGCCAGGCGAAGACATCGCCCTGATGGTCGAAAACATTATCTCTAACTTAGAGAGCCTGCTGACCGCCGAGACCCTACCCGATGTGGAATCGATTCAAGATCTGGTCGAACAAGAGCTCATGCGTAGCGGCCACTACCAAACAGCCAGAACCTACATTGTCTACCGCGACACCCACAAGGCAATTCGCGAAGCCATGGAGCGCGATTCTAGCCAAAAGCTCGAGCATAATGAGCTTAAGGTCATTGCCAAAGACGGCACTGTGGAGCACTTTAGCTACTCACGGCTGATCAAAGACTTGCTCGTCGCGGCAAGCGGACTTGAAGCCCAAGTTAACGTCGACGAACTAGCCCAGGCTGTTAAGATGAACTTATATGACGGCATGAGTACAGTCGAGCTCGAAGACGCTATGATTATGGCCACGAAGGCTTACATAGAGCGCGACAAAGCCTACTCACAGCTAGCGGCTCGCTTGCTGATGCGCAAGCTGCAACGTGAAGTGCTAGAACTCAAAGACGGACAAAACCCGCTCGAACAGTACCCGCTGCAGTTTGCTCGCTTTATCACTGAGGCCATTAAGACCGATCGACTAGACAAGCGCATGGCCGACTTTGATTTGGATAAGCTGGGTGCCGCGCTCAAATGTGAGCGTGATGATCTGCTCGACTACATGGGCTTGCATGTGTTATACGGCAACTACTTCCTACGCTCCAAGGCGAGAGAGAATGTGCTCGAGCTACCACAGTACTTCTGGATGCGGGTGGCTATGGGGATGGCGATTGTCGAAAAGAAGCATAAGACCGAGTGGGCAATCAAGTTTTATGAGGTGCTCTCGAGCTTGCGCTATGTTACCTCCAGCCCTACCCTCTTTAATTCGGGTACTAACTTCTCCCAGTTAAGCTCGTGCTTTTTAAACACAGTTGAGGATGATTTAAAACACATTTACAAAGTGTATTTGGACACGGCCCTGATGTCGAAGTTTTCGGGCGGGATTGCCACAGACTGGACGAATGTCCGCGCTACTGGCTCGCAAATTAAAACCATCGACGTCACCAGCCAGGGCGTCATTCCCTTTCTTAAAATCGCTAACGACTCGACCGTGGCAATCGCGCGTAGTGGCCGGCGCATTGGCGCTACGGCGGTGTATTTAGAGTCATGGCATCTCGACATTGAAGACTTTTTGGAACTGCGCAAAAACACCGGCGACGAACGTCGTCGTACGCACGACATTAACACCGCCCACTGGATCCCAGACCTGTTCATGAAGCGTGTCATGGCCGATGGGCAGTGGACGCTGTTTTCGCCAGACGACACACCAGATCTGCACGACCTCTACGGTAAGGCCTTTGAAAAGCGTTACATGGAGTACGAGAAGCTAGCTGACAGTGGCAAGATAACGCTCCATAAGCGTATCTCGGCGGCGGCGTTGTGGCGCAAGATGCTCTCGATGCTGTTCGAGACTGGCCACCCGTGGATTACGTTTAAGGACCCCAGCAATCTGCGCTCGCCCCAAGACCACGTGGGTGTGGTCCACAACTCTAACTTATGTACAGAGATTACGCTCAATAACTCCAAGGAGGAAACTGCGGTCTGCAACCTTGGCTCCGTTAATCTAGCAACACACATGAGTGAGGGTAAACTCAACGTTGAGCTCTTAGAAGACACCATTCGCTGCGCCGTACGCATGCTCGATAATGTCATTGACCTGTGCTACTACGTCACCAAAGAAACTGAGCGCGCTAATATGAACAACCGACCGGTGGGCTTAGGCATCATGGGCCACCAAGATGCGCTCTATATGCAAGACATCGACTTTGCTTCCGACGCCGCAGTGCGGTTTGCCGATGAAAGCATGGAGATTATTTCCTACTACGCCATCCTGTCATCAAGTGAATTAGCCCAGGAGCGTGGCACCTATAAGACGTATAAAGGATCAAAATGGGATCGAGGTATTTTCCCAGCCGATACGCTCGACATTTTAGAACGTGAGCGGGGCCAAAAGCTCGACATACCGCGTGGTGGCAAGCTCGACTGGAAGCCAGTTCGCGCCCAGGTCAAGAAGCATGGTATGCGCAACTCCAACGTCATGGCGATAGCGCCAACTGCCTCGATTGCCAACGTTGCTGGTTGTGTGCCTTGCATCGAACCGATTTACAAGAACCTGTATGTTAAATCAAACATGAGCGGTGACTTCACCGTCCTCAATGGCTACCTGATTGACGATTTAAAGCAGCTTGGCCTCTGGGACGAAACCATGCTCGGCAAGATCAAATACTTTGACGGTAGTATTCAGCAGATTGAAGAAATCCCCGCCAAGCTGCGTGCCAAGTACAAAGAGGTCTTCGAGATTGAACCGGAGTGGTTGATTAAGGCCGCGGCTTACCGTGGCAAATGGATCGACCAAAGCCAGTCACTTAACATCTACATGCGCGGCGTTTCGGGCAAGAAGCTCTCTGACGCTTACATGTACGCCTGGCAAATGGGTCTTAAAACCACCTACTACCTACGCACTCTGGCTGCTTCTCAGGTCGAGAAGTCAACCGTTAGTACCGCTGAGTTTGGTGCCACACACAAGCGTAACTTCACCGCTACACCGCTTGCCAATTAAACCTGAAAGGATAATAGTTATGCCGATTAAGCAAACCAAAGAACGTATAGACATCAACAAACGTCGGATAATCAACGGTGCTGACGCCGACGTCATGCAGCTCCACCCCATGAAGCACACCTTTGCCTGGGAAGCCTACAACACGGGCAATGCCAACCACTGGCTCCCCACCGAAATCGCCATGCAAGACGACATAGAGTTGTGGAAATCAAATCGCTTAAGCGACGACGAGCGCCAAGCACTAAAAACCGTGCTTGGGTTCTTTACGACTGCCGACTCGATAGCTGCTAACAACATCGTACTGGCTCTGTATAAGCACATTACCTCGCCAGAGTGCCGGATGTACTTGCTGCGCCAGGCCTATGAAGAAGCAATTCACACCCACGCTTATCAATACATCGTTGAGAGCCTCGGACTTGATGGTGCCGAAATCTTTAACATGTACCGAGAAAACGCCGCGATCTATAGCAAGGCGTCGTTTATCCTGGGCTTTAACGAAGGTATTTTTGATGATAACTTCAAAACCGGCACACTCGAAGATGATCAGAAGTTTTTGGAGAACCTGTGTGTGTTTTCACTGATCTTGGAAGGTATCTTCTTCTATAGCTCGTTTGCGGTTATGTTTGGTTTTCAGAGGCAAAACAAGATGACTGGCTCGGCCGAGCAGATTCAATACATCATGCGCGACGAATCCCAGCACCTCAACTTCGGTATCAATATGATCAACGCCATCAAGCAAGAACAGCCAGAGCTTTGGACACCAGCGTTTCAAAAACACATTGTAGAGCTCGTTCGTGAGGCAGCTAAACTCGAATACACCTATGCGGCCGAGGTTTTTCCGCGTGGTATCTTTGGTATGAACGCCGCTGGGTTTAAGCAATACATCGAACACGTTGCCGATCGTAGACTGCAGTCAGTTGGTTTGCCAACACAGTATAACGTGGTCAACCCCTTCCCCTGGATGAGCGAAGCCGTTGATCTGACCAAAGAAAAGAACTTCTTTGAAACCCGCGTAACTGAGTACCAGACCGGCGGTGCTCTGAGCTGGAAGTAACACTGTCGGCACTCTTTAAGTGCCTTAAGCATAAGTGATTTTGTGGTAGAATATAAGCTAGCACTATGCCACAAAGTAAAAAACCACAAAGACAGATAGGTTCCTCAAGTCGCCTTACCGGTGGAGCGAAGCAGCCTGCGCGGCCGCGTAGTCGAGCGGCGAAACCAGTCCCCGAGCTTAGCATTGATCCACTCGAGGACGTTAAGCCAGCTAGTAAGCCGGCCAAAGGAGTGGCGAGCCAACCCCAATCGGTCAGTCAAAAACCGCGCGCGCCAAAGGAGCCGCCCACCGCTCAGGCTCAAGCGTTAGCTGCTAGCCCACTCGAGGCAACAGCACTGCGCAAGCCAAGCCACAAGCGGCGGACCATTATTATTGTGGTTATCATTAGCTTAGTGGTGTTGACCCTGCTAGCAGCTGGTATTGTGGCCATGCGCCGCAAGGCCCCACAGGCCAGTAAGCGTACAACCGTAAAAACCGCGGTCGTGCCGACTAAACCCAAGACCGCGCCGAGCCCTCTAACAGGCGTTGAAGTCTCGCCCGAGCGTGCCCAGCACCCCGTTTATTCGGTGGTGATTGAAAACCTCTACCCGAGCGCTCGACCTCAATCAGGCTTATCCTCAGCCGGTGTTGTCTATGAGACGCTCTCAGAGGGCGGCATTACTCGCTACCAAGCGTTCTTTGGCGATACTACTCCAGCTAGTATTGGCCCTGTGCGTAGTTTGCGAACCTTCTTTGTCCGCTGGGGCGTTGAGTACAATGTGCCAGTCGTGCATGCTGGCGGCAACATCGACGCGCTCGATTTGATTACTCCGCTGGGCATGAAAAACCTCGACCAGTTTGTTAATGGCAGCTACTTTCAGCGCCTCACAACGCGCTACGCGCCGCATAACCTCTACACCACTGGTGAGTTAATGGATAAACTCATGCAAGCTCGCGGGTTTTACACCAAACCGAGCTTTACGCTGTGGCCACGTAAAGACGATAGCAAAACCACTACGCCGACAGCCTCCACCATCACCATTGATCCATCGTCGCCTGATTACAAGGTAAGCTACACCTATAACCCAACTGATAATTCCTATAGCCGCTTTTTGCGCGGTGCGGCCGACATTGACGCTAATGGTAACGTCGCAATTACACCTAAGAATGTAGTTACGCTCAAGGCTGCTGTCAGTTACGGCGTAACACGGGCTAACACCCAAGCTACTTACATTCAGACTGTGGGCAGCGGGAGTGGTGTAATCTTTATGGATGGTAAGGCTACCGAGATAACCTGGCGTAAGCCGAGTGACAAAGCCCGCACCCAGTTCTTTGATGCTAGCGGCAAAGAAGTCCTCTTAAATCGCGGCCAGACCTGGGTAACGGTTATTCCGCTCGAGAAGACCATTACTTATCAGTAGTTACGACGCCAGAGCCTTGATCGCAGCCGAGAGGCGGCGCGTAGATTCATCAACCCCCAGGGTGGCAACGGTCTCGAATAAGCCTGGCGCTGCACTACGGCCAGTAATGGCGATACGGATAGCATAAAACAGCTTTCCTGTGTGAATAGATTGAGAATCAGCTAGCTCGCGTAGTGCTTGTTCTATTGTCTGCTCCGATCCGTCCGTACTACCAAGAGCGTCGCCAGCCTGAGTTAACCAAGCGGAGACTTCTTCCCTACTTGATTTTGCACTCAGGAGTTTAGTCTGCTCGCTATCCCAGCTCGGTGACACAAAGAAGAACGCCACTAGCTCCGGGATCTCGCCTAGCACTTTAACCCGCTCTCTGTCCAGCAACAATACGCGCTCGACAAAGTCATCGGCAAAGCCCTCCAATGAATAATCGGCTTTTTCTAAAGCCGCCTTAGCTGCCGTTAAATATTCGGCTTGAGTAAGAACGTTCCGAATGTACTCACTGTTCATCCAAGTAAGCCGTTCAATATCAAACTTCGCCGGGCTTTTTTGGATACGCTCAAGCGAGAAGGCTTGGATGAGTTCGTCGCGCGAGAATATTTCTTTCGTCGTGCCGTCATTCCACCCGAGTTGTGCAAGAAAGTTGAGGATTGCATCGGGCAAGTAGCCCTTGGCACGGAACTCAAGCACATCCACGTCACCATCACGTTTAGAGAGCTTCTTTTTGCCATCAGGCCCAAGAATAACTGGCGCATGCACGAAGAGTGGTGGCTCCCAGCCAAGAACCTTATATGCGTAAACAAATTTCGGTGTCGAAGGCAAGAATTCTGGCCCTCGTACTACGTGGCTGATTTTCATAAGATGGTCGTCAATAACATTGGCGAAGTTATAAGTTGGGAAGCCATCTGCCTTAATCAGTACAAAGTCATCAATGATAGCATGATCGACCTCGGCCGTACCGTAGACTAAGTCACTCCACGATAGCTTGCCTGGTTCAACTTTAAGTCGGATTGGGTATGGCGCGGTGTCAGCATCGGCTGGACGGCTGGGCTCCATAGACTGACGGTACACGAACGGTCGCTTTGCTGCGACAGCTTCTTGTTTAAGCCTATTAAACTCCTCGGGGCTAATGTAAGAATAATATGCTTGGCCACTGTCGAGCAGCTGCTGAGCATAGCGCTTGTAGATACCTAAGCGCCTGGACTGAGTGTAAGGCCCGTACTCGCCTTTGTCAGTGCTGAGATCTACCACCCCTTCATCAGGCACGAGACCAAGCCATTGAAGGCTCTCGATAATCTGCGCTTCGCTCCCCTCCACCTTTCGCGCTTGGTCTGTGTCTTCAATACGAAGAATAAATGTGCCACCCTGTTGCTTAGCATACAAGTAACTGAATAGTGCTGTGCGTACGCCACCTATGTGTAGAGAACCTGTTGGACTTGGGCAGAAGCGGAGTCGAATATTTGGGTTACGAGTCATGCCTGTATTATAGCTTAGCCCAGGTAGGCTACGCTAGTGCAGGAGTTCTTCGGGTGTAATCTCAACCGTGTTATCCCCCTCCACGCGAAAGAACGTGACCTTATGAGTCATTTCAGTTGGGTCGTAGGTGGTGTGTGAACTCGTTGCAATGCCGGTTTTGTTGTAATTCGTTTTACGGTCAACAATTGCCGGACTAGTGCGTCGCTGCACACGGTACGTGGTGCCCTGGCGGACAAAGTCAATCTGCTCTACCTGCGCCGTACGTCGGCTATCGTCTTCGAGCGGTTGCTCGAACTTGCGCATCTGCTCAATACCAAAGTTTACGTCTATGCGGTCGACCAGGTCTTCCCAGCCGCGGTCGTTCATAGGCTGGTGGCTAGTTTGATAATCTGGTCTTGGCTCAAGCCGTGGCCGCTGCCCTCGACACGATACCAGGTGCCGTTATTTACCCAGCTGGCCTGATTACCATCATAGAGGTAAATGGTCAGCCCCTGCGCCTGCAAAGCTAGGTAGTTTTCGGCCTTGGGCGCAACGTAGTTTTCGGCCAGTGCCTGAGAGTCCCAGTTGGTCTTAGACTCACTAACCTGAAGTGATTTTCCACCTTTGGCATTGGCAATATTATAACTGATATTGCCAGGACTTGACTGAATGTTACCACTTAGTTTCCAGCCATTTGGCACATAACCGGGGAAATTTGCGCTAATACCAGCTTTGCTGCCGGCAACTTTGAGCGCTAAATTAGGATAGTTAACCTGCCAAATGTAACCACCGACCAATAAGAGACCAACTAGGCTTAAGGCCACACTGCTAGCACGGACACTCTTGGCAGCGGGCGCAGCTGGAGCGGGCGCAGCAACCGGGCTTGATGCCATCACCGAAGCTACTGCTGGCGTAGGAGGGGCAACTGGTGCTAATGGCGTGCTGACAGGATTCAAGGGCGGCGGCGTTTGGCTCGGTGCTGTCATGCTGGCTGGAATATTCGGCGGTGGCGCGACAACGGGCGCGGCTGGTGTCATCGAAGCTACAGGGCTTGGCGCGGCTACCGTAGCTACGGGCGATGGGTTGGGTTGGACTGGTGCCGTGGCTACTGCAGGAGCTGCAGCTGGCCGAACATCACTAACGGCTTTGGGCAAAGACGAAGACTTGGCTTGTGTCAAATCAAGTTTATAGTTGGAAGGGCGTGGCGTCGACGGCTCTGGTGTGACAGTCGGAGTGGGCAACGCAACCGCAGTGCCTAAAGAATCACTCGACTCAGCGGCTGGTTGACTCACTGGCTCTTGAGTTGAGCTGGGATCAATTATGCTTGGGCCAATAGTTGCAGGTGGTTCTTCTTTCAGTATCGACTCAGCAGGAGCCTTCGATAGTTCATCGAGCGTGGCGTCACTCATAACTGATTCGCCCGCCTCGTCGTCCAAGCTACCAAACTCCCCCGCACCCTTCTCGTCGGCCAGTGTGCCATTTACCTGGGCTTGGGCTGCACTGGGCGAAGGTGCGGAAGCAAACTTCGAGATATTGCTGCTCTGTTGTGTACTAAGCGCACTATCGAGCTGGTCAGCCTTGAGCCGAGCTTGCACAACCGTATCCCCAGCAGGAGTAGGCGCAACCAATGGTGTTGGCGAGGTCGTCGCGGCAGCCGCTGGTGGCGGGGTGCTCGGCGTTACCGTGGGCATGCGCTCAGCTGGAGCCACGCTAGCAACGGTGCTAGCGTGACTATCCGTACTTAAGCTCGGGGTGACTCCAGCTGCAGGCGCTACCTGCGATCCAGGTGGTGGAGTCTGCTGTGGCGTACCACAATTAGCGCAGAATGTTTTACCGGCAATGGTAATCTTATCTTGCTCGCTGCAAGTAGTACATGTTGTAGTGTTGGTATTTGCTCCGTCGCTCATAGTGCTTATCCTAGATGTATTCTAGCATGTACAAAGCATGAGCGTAAAGCAGTTTTTTTAAGGTTTTTGTCGATTAGCCGCTCGGTAGGCACGCCGCGCCTGGCTATGCACCGCCCAGATATAGCGCGGAATGGCTATTTGACGGACGATGCGGCGTGGCTCTAGCATCAGCCGCCACAACCATTCAAGGCCAAACTTACGCCAAGCCTCGGGGGCACGTTTTTTATTACCTCCCATCTCACGATAGTCAAACGACCCACCTTCGCCAATCATAACGCTCCCCAAACCAGCCTGGCGCATAGCACTCATAAAACGTTCTTGGCGTGGAAAACCCATGGCCACGAGCACAAGATCGCAGTTAGCGGCTCGCATTTCAGTCACAATTGATTTGAGCTGCGCATCGCCCTGCCAACGCACATAGTCAGACGACTGCGTGTATCCACTCCATGCTCCTACGAGATTGAGACGCGGCCAGCGCTGCTGCAATGCCTGCCTAGTACGTCCCGGGTCACTGCCACCAATAACACCAACCCGCCAACCAGCCTTCTGGGCGGCATCAAGCAGCGGCTTGGTATGATTAATGCCAGCAAAGCGCTCGGGTCAAACTTGATTCTTCCAATCTGCTCGTTGTAGCCATACCAGCAAACTGACCACCAGCTTTCTCAAGCTCGGCTTGCTAGCAGGCTGACCATACAGGTAACTGGCGGCCCACTGGAGCGACACACCGTCGGCCAAGGACAGATCCGACTCATTAAGAAGTGTTAGTAAGGCATGATCCTTGCGAGCCGCCACCATGAATTCAACGTAGGGCTTAATGACAACGCGCGACGACGCAGCCGAGTAATCTATCCAGTCTGCTATGAGTTCGAGCGATTGGTTTAAATCAACGGCGTCAACACGAACACCCAAGATATCTGATTGGGTAGTGGCTGCGCGCGTCCTGCTCACGACGAGACTACCTCCTCGACGTACTTATCAAGCGACTTAAAAAAGCTGTCTCTATTAAAGCGCTGTGCTGAGGCGCGAATCTTGGCTCGATCCCACTTCATGCCGTCGCAGTTCTCAATGGCCGCGCGCAAAGCGTCAGCCGTCGGCGCACCATAAAAGTGCCCCGACACACCCTCCTCGACCGTCTCCTTAAGTCCACCGGCGCGTAGGGCAATCACCGGTGTTCCCACCGACATAGCCTCAACGGGGGTGATACCAAAGTCCTCAACACTCGGGAAGATAAAACCACGGGCTTCACGCATGAGTTCCTGCTTGCGTAGCGTGCTTACCCGACCCTCGAAACGAATATTTGGCGCACCGTCAGCCAACAGCTCGAGCCGCTGACGGTCTGGTCCGTCACCAGCTATGACAAGCTGGCGCGAACTTGATTTGAAAGCCGTGATCGCCAAATCAACCTGCTTATAACGACTGAGTACAGACAAAACAAGGTAGTAATCACCGCGCCGTGGCTGGCTTACAGCATCTAGCTGTTCAACAGGTGGGTACAGTACTGGCGCGGCGCGGCCACAGTACTTCTTGATACGCCCAGCAATGTAGCGGCTATTACCCAAGATCATATCAATACGCTCAGTGCTATAGAAATCCCATAGGCGCAGCCGTGAAGCCCAGCGTGTAATCAAGAACCGACTGACAGGACCGAGTTTAAACGGTCCGATGTGCTGCCAGCCAAGGTACTGTGGCCAGCTGTCCCACAACATCCGCGCTGGTGAGTGGCAGTAGCTTAGGTGCTTTGTGTCTTCAGACACCTGGATGTTCTTTACCCAAGCCGTGGAGTTCGTTATTACCAGGTCATAGCCCTTAAACTTCAAACTCAAGACTGCTCGGCGCATCAGTGGTAGCAGCAGCGCTGGCCGCTGCTTAATAAAACCAGGTAATCGATTCAGAAAACTTGTGCGGACCGGTCTCAGCCCCAGGTAGGGCGCGAATTTCTTCTGATTATAGGTTAGTGCAAACAAGTCAGCCTCCGGATAGTGGGCCGCCAATTCAAAGAAAACTTGCTCCGCGCCACCGACTCTATCCCCCAGCCAATCGTGTACGAGAGCTATCTTCATGCTCGCGCACCCTGTTTGGTCTTGCGGCTGCGCTCATAGGCCATCAGTCCTAGGAGTGTAAAGATCATAATCCCGAGCGTACTATCTGCCCACGCGTGCAAGAACACATTGGTTATCAGCAGGCCAATCACGCTGGCAGCCAGCGCCAGACTAAACGGTGTTGCCAGCTTGATTAGACCAAACAGCTCAACACCAAAGAAGGCCAGAAACAGGCCAAGACCCACCAGCCCGAGTTCTAAGCCAATCTGTAAATACCAACTCTCGGTGATAACCGGCTGCTCGGCCCTGAAGCTAGCTGGCCCGGCTGTACCCAATCCGTGACCCCACGGCTCGCGCACGAGCGTGGCGAGGGCTTGCTGCTGGGCACTGTTTCTGCCCACATCCGAACCTTCAACTTGCTGTGTGTCACTATAGCGGCCGTGTAGTAAGAAGTACTGCACTTGTGTTCCCTGTAAGTATTGAGGCAGCATTGAGGCCGAGGCCAAGAATACCAACACAGCCGTACTTACGAATCCAAGCGTAAAGAGGCGCACGAGCCTACTGCCAAGCAAGATCACCGCACAGATAGCCGCTACCGCCAAGCCCAACCACGCACTGCGCGAAAACGACACCACCAAGCCAGCCAGAGTCAACACGCTACCGGCCGCATAACTCCAGCGTTTCGTCTTGACGGCCATCACGCCACCCAAGATTGTTGGCAGCACCAAGTACGCGCCGAGCTGATTGGGTCCACCAAGGGTAGCAAAGGCCCTAATGCTTTTCACAGCCGGGTCTACCAGCTGCAAGGGCAGAATCGTCGAGCTATTATAACCCAGACTGGTCCACCAGCTGAGTGGCACAACGTACTCCTGCAACAACGCCAGCGCTGCCACCACATAGCTCGGCCACAGCACAACTTTGGCAAGTTGATCTTGGCTTATAGAAACTCGACCCAGCTGCACGCCTAGGTACAGCGCGAGCGGCAATACCACCATTTTGACACCAAACACAGCTGGCACCAGCTCAACGCCATGCAGTAACGTCAGCATCATACTCAAAGTAATAATCGCTAGGGCCAGTATGTTGGCTGGTGTCAAAACAGCACGTTGTTTTAAGCGGCCGCTCAGAGCAAATGCCGCCGTGGCGCTTAAAAGCAACATGATACTGACGACTTCTTTCCAGGCCTGATACATGGACTGATGGCCCGTTATGTTACCCAGCACAATGACCGCAAGGGCGTGAAACGGCATGCCGATCAGCAAAGCCAGGGTGCAAAGGCGCGCGGCGCGCTCCAGCCCGGCCTTACTAACAAAAGCGAGCTGCTTCATCGGTTACTTATTACGCTCCTCATGTAGTCGTCGAGGTTTTCGAGGGCAATACCGGTCCCACGCGCCACGCACAGCAGTGGCTCTTCGGCAATGTAGCTCGGCACACCGGTTACCTTCGTCATGAGCTTATCGATGTTGCGCAGCAGGGCCCCACCACCTGTCATGACCATGCCGCGATCAATGATATCGCTCGAGAGCTCCGGTGGGGTTTGTTCGAGCACCGCCCGCACGGCCAGTATGATGGCGTCCAGTGGATCGGCAATGGCCTCGGTAATCTCGGTGGAATTAAGCGTAATCGTCTTGGGTAACCCCGCCACCATATCGCGACCACGAATCTGCATGGTCATAGGTTTATCGAGCGGCAAGGCGCTACCGATTTCCTTTTTGATCTCCTCGGCGGTTTGGTCGCCGACAATGAGACTGTACTTTTTGCGTATATAGTCAGCGATTGCTTGATCGATCTTCTCGCCGCCCATGCGCACGCTGTTTTGGGCCACAATCCCACCCAGCGATATAATCGCTACCTCGGTAGTACCGCCACCGATATCGACGACTAAATTACCAGCTGGAGCCGCAATGGGCACACCAGCACCAATCGCCGCCGCCACCGGCTCTCGGATAATGTACGTGCGCTTAGCCCCAGCAGCTGAAGCCGCATCGATCACGGCTCGACGCTCGGTCGACGTCACGCCGGCCGGCACGCTAATCATTAGTTCTGGCCGGCCGAGCCTAAAGCTACCGCTGACCTTGTCAATAAAGTGCCGCAGCATGGCTTGAGTAATGCGGTAATCAGCAATCACACCATCTTTCAGTGGCTTGGAGGCGGTGATGATATCGGGGGTGCGACCAAGCATCTCACGCGCTTCGTTACCGATCGCCACAATCCGGTTATCGTCCACGCTCACCGCCACCACGGACGGCTCGTTGGCAACGATCCCCTTTTTAGGTATATAAACGAGTGTATTGGCGGTACCGAGATCAATTGCAATGCGTTTTTTTAGCATGTACCTATTCTAGCAAACCCTAGGGTCTTGAGCGAGCGCGGGCTTGTGTTTACACGTGGCCTAACCTCTGGCGAATAAGGGCAAACCCGCCGCACAATCCCGCTTCAGCGCCAAACTGTGTGGCACAAATGCTATCCACCCCATCGATACTCATACTCTCCAAGAACTCTTGGTGCCGCAAGGCCACCCCGCCGCCAAATATAATGTTGCGCACGCCGGTTTGAGTCACAAACTCCTCGAGGTGCGCCTTAAACTTTTGCTTAATCTCACCCCAGAGCTCATCACTAAAACTTTCTGACGGTTTACCATAGAAGTCACTCAGTGCCTTGCCGCCACAGTCACGCTCCCAGGCCGAAAACGCACGCTGCCAATCAATCTCCTCCGTACCTACTTGTCCATAAGCTGTTTTGTGCACCTTGGCGCCGCCAATGCCGGTGCCCCACACTAAATAGCAGAACTCATCTGGCGACGAACCATAATAAACCTCGCCTAACCCCGCGGCCACCGTGTCGTGTTCTGCGTACACTGTGCAACCAAGTGCGTTTGCTAGCATTATCACAAAGGGTTTACCCTTCCACCACGCCAGGTTGGGCGCAAAAGCAAGGCTAGCTTTGTCGCTGTGCAACGTGCCTGGCACACATATACCAACCGCCTCAATCTTGGCATTATGAGCACACCGCCGAGCCGCCGCCACAATAACACCAATCTCGTCTTCAAAGTTCTGCGTGATCTTACCATGCTCAACCGGGCCGCTAAAGCTTACCTCATCCAAGCTCGCCGATCCCACTACCCGAATGTTCGTACCGCCAACGTCAACTGATATATACATGCTTTACCTCTCCTTACTTGGCATACAGCTCTCACAGTACAAGTATACCAAGTCCGAGGAGAAGGAGGAGAAGTTGAGCCTTTATTAACAAACTGGCCGCAAGAGACTATAATCTAAGCAAGGTATTATGATTTCTAAACAAACCCAAAAAGCCGCCAGCTACATCTTTGCTATCCTTGCCATCGTGCTCGGTAGTATTTTTCTTGTTGCCTTTGCCCAAGGCTATCGTTATGACTTTTTGACCGGTCAGATCAAGGAATCTGGGCTGGTTCTGATTGATTCAAACCCTGGCAGTGCCGACATCTATATTAATGGTAAGCAGAGCAAGCACGCTACCCCCTTGCGACTCACGAATGCACCGATTGGCCCTATGAACATAGAACTGGTGCGGCCAGAGTTTCGCCTATGGAAGAAGTCGCTTACCGTGCAGGCTCAGCAAGTCAGCTTTGCCGACTACGCCATGCTTTTACCGCAGAAGCTCAAGTACACAAACTACTTACCTGAATACAGAGTGAGTGAGCTGGTACAACCGCAAAAACAGCGCCGATCGTTCATTGTCACAACCAAGCCAGAGGTGGCTATTTGGCAGCTAGACAACAACCAAAACCCGACCAAGCTCTATGCTCCACCACCCAACAGTGGCGATACTGAGCTGACGGGCCTGAGTAGTAATGCTGATGGATCCAGGCTACTTGTGAGCCAGCGTACGGGCACCTCAGTCTCAAAGCTAGTTATAACTGGACAAGACGCGAGCCTAAACCTCAGTGCCAACCTGCAAATTACCAGTGGGAGTGTGAGTTTTAACCCCGGTAACAACAATGAACTCTACTGGGTCAGCCAAGATGGCTTATTGCGCAAAATCAACATCGACAAACAAACAATCGGCGCAGTGCTAGCGCAAAACGTGCTAGCCATGCAGCCCGAAGGCAACCAAGTCTACGCCGTACTGGGGCCAGACGCCAACTCAACCAAAGCAACCCTGTGGCGCATTGATACCAGCTCGACCAAAAAGACCGCCATAAACGTGGCCATCCCGCAGAGCCCGAGCTACACGCTCGACGTCAGTGCCGACCGCGCTGGTGACTACGTGGCACTGCTTAGCTCGGCCACCAAGGAGCTTATAATTATCCGAGACCTAACTGATGACAAGCCACGGACGGGGTTGCTCTCTAAAACCGCTAGTGCCTTTAGTATTAGCAAAAACGGCCAGCGGATTGTCTATGACTCGGCCGACAAGCTCAAAACCTATGACCTCGAGCAGGCTGAACGTTTTGACTTCGGTGTCAACATTGCCCAGCTTAAGAGTTGGACTTGGTACGATGATGACCACCTTGTGCTGGTTGCTAATAACCAGCTACGCTTTATTGATTATGACGGCCAAAACGACCAAATAATCAGCGACCGCGGCGACAGTGTGGCCGCAGCGGCTCTGCACGATAACGACAAAGACATTGTGTTTACTTCAGCCGGCCTGCTCAGAACCGTACGCTTAACGCAAGATTAAAGCCTCGCTTCTCCTCTTCGCCAGCACAACGCTAGAGAAACCCGCTAACTGACCTCAGGTAGACGAGGGCGCTGGGTGGCCGGCGTAGCCGGTGGCTTTGGCGTGGTCTCCTCGCTGGTGTCTGGGGTAAAGAAGTTGGCAATATTACCAAATAACTTTGTAATTTGCTCGCCAATTGTCGGTGCACTACCAGGCAGTGGCTGGGCTTTGGCCACAGCAACCTTCTTTGGCTCCGTAGTTGTAGTTGCCTTGGGGGTTTGTTTGGCGGGCGTCTTAGTTACAACCTCTTGGGTTGGCTGCTTGGTACCAGGCACTGGTTGGATTTGCTTAGCCACAATGATTAAGCGCTGCCAAGCCGTTCCAGGCGGAGTGCAGGTTATAAGGGTAAGTGTCGGGTCAGCCGTCGGGTTCAGTACAGAAACTTCGGTCGGTGCTACAACCTTCTTTTCGCCCACCTGATAAACGTATTTGCGTGACGAGTAATTAATCTGAATCTGGTCACCAACTTCGAGCTTACCTAGTAGAGCAAAAACAAATTTAAAGTTGCCAGGCTCCCACCAGTCGTTCGATGAGTGACCAAATATCACCGCGTTACCAGCCTCACCCGGCTTGGCGGTGTTCACGTAGTGCACCACTCCGTCCTGTAAGTCCCTCATGACCACGTCATCGGCGGCCGAATCAGCGTAAATTATGGGCGCACTCACGTTGATTTTAGGGATAATAATGACATTCTCTGGCGACACAATTGCTGTCGAGGCGGTGGTTGCATTAGGGTCTTGCAATACCGTATTCTCGGCTGGCTTAGGCGGGTGCAAAAAGTAGCCAATCTGCTGGGCAATCAGCTGGAAGTTAAACAGCACCAGAAACAACGCAAAACCACCGAGGGCGTAACCAATCGGTCGCAGATGAGCTCTAGACAAACGGCGGGGTGGTGTAGCGTGACCAGAATGGCCAGAAGCACTCGACCGCGCCTCGGGCTGGTTGGTAACTACCCCCGCCGTTGCGGTATGAAGTGGCTGTGGAGCCGGGCTCGCCCCAGGTGTCGGCGGGGTGTAACTGCCAGACGGTGACGCAGGCGCCGTCGGAGCGTAGGTGGGTGGGATTTTAGCAATGCCGTAGCCAACCGGCCGCTGAGCTTGCGGCTGAGACGCTACTGGTGTCGGCTGAGCTGGCGGAGTGGTCTGGTCAAAGCCAGCTTGCCCGCCGGTCAATTCTTCAAGCGACAGTGAGTGATCTTGTTTTTGATTCATAGCTTCATCATGGACAATATTTGAACCTATCCATTATAATACAGAGGCTTTAGCATTGGCTAATCACGCTTTAAGCCAGAGTGGTGGAATTGGTATACACGCACGACTCAAAATCGTGTGCCGCAAGGCTTGTGGGTTCGAGTCCCACCTCTGGCACCAATAAAGAATTTTAAGCACCGGAGGCCTATCGGTCTCTTTTTGCTATGATGAACCCATGCAGGTAGGAATATCTCGTAAACCCGCAAATCCTGTTGCCCACTACAGCTCGCGGGCCAGCGTGTCCTTGATTGACCTCTCAAGCATTGCTGGGTCGTGCAAGCCATTAGACTCAGCCATGATGGCATTAAACAAGAACCCAGCCACCAGCACCTTTGACAACACGCTACTTAGTACCTGCCGAGGCTCAACCAGCAAGCCAGCCAGTAGCCCGAGTAGCAAGCCGCGGTGATGGTGAACGCTCATTGGCGCTACATGTACAATGCCGCGCCTGAGCGCATCGCGGTGATCGCGCACTACCACTACCTCAGCATCATAGCTCGTCACATGCCCTCCCGTAGCCTCTGCGACCGCGTCGACCAGCGCAATTGTGTTATATATACCGCGCCCTGGCCGTATCTGGACCGGCAGCGCAAGCACATTGGCAAGCCGCATAAGCCCCTCGGAACTAACAAAGAACAATACACGGCCATCGCCAGCGTGAGGCTTGGGCAAAAACCGATACAAACTCACCACCTCATCGGTAATAATGATTGGTGCGCTGGTTTGGGTAATTATTTTTTCAAACAAAATCTGGAGTGAGCTACCAAGCTCTGCTTCGGGCGCTAATACGGCTAGGTTTGCGCGACTAATGAACGACAAAACATCGGCCGTTTCGGTAATCTGCTTGGCCTTGCGATCGGTATGTAAGGTAAGTGAACCGACTGGCAGCACGCTCGGCTCCACCGTGTGTGCTTCGACCACGCAAGTGGGGCCTAAGCCCATACTCTGCACGGTGGAATACAGCTGGCTGAGCGTGGCAACACCGCGTTTGCCACCACCAAAGAGTGCTATGTGTAATCGGCTTAAGCCCGCGATAGGCCGGTTAAACAAAATGTCTGGATACAGCAGCTCGTTGTACTGGTGAATAAGTTCTATGTGCTGATCTGCCGCCACCTTGTCTTACCCCGCCGCGTATAAGCGCACAAGCTCTGGCGGTAGTATGCGCGTCAGGGTGATGGCAGTCGTGGGGTCAACAACGGTTCGGATGGCGCGAAAGTACGCCTTTAAGATCACCTCGGCTTCCTCGCGCGAGGTCAGCTGCAGCCGCGCACTCAGTTGACGGCTTACCGCAAGAGTACGCTTTTGAGCCTTTTTGCCAGCGCCAATACGCGCAAAAAACGTCTGCTTGTGGGGGCGCAAATAATTCGGCACCATGGCGAAGAACTGACGCTGCTGAGTGGGCGTTAAGCTAGTTTCCAAAACTTCGCTCACAGCTAAGGTAGCACGCCGCGCCTGGCCATCGTTGAGAAGCCCGGCGTGTTGCTTCATAAGAGCGATGAAATAATCTGGTAGATCTGGTTGCATGGTGATACTCTACCATATTCGAGTGCATATGTCCAGACTAATCGGTAGTTTGCTGGTCTGACTTTGGCCGCGTGGCAGCGCTAAAGTCCTGCTTGAGCTGCTCAACTCTACCCTCGGCTTTGGCCAAATACTG
>CAZNJX010000002.1:0-29816 GCA_964573585.1 uncultured Candidatus Saccharibacteria bacterium | reverse complement strand
GCCTACTGGTGCCAGACGACAGAACCCGCTACACGCGAGTTCTGGATGATCTGCAGGAACAGATTGCAAGTAACCTCAAGGGACAAAACGTTTACTTCGATCTGGCAACAGATCCGAGTAAGCCACTCCCCTGGGCGATCGATCGACCGCAGCTGGCACTCGCCTAACTACACCGCCTGACCCTCTTCACCGAGGGTCAGGCGGGCAGACCAAAGTTATTATAGGTTTAATGCCTTTGCTCTGCCTTAAAACAGTTAAAGCACCGACTCATATACTTATCGGTGCTTTAACTATTATTTGGACTAACATAATTGCTTAGGGGTACCCCGCCTGGAACGCTTCAAACGTTCAGGCGGGTATTCCCGCTTACTACGACCTGGCGAGGGCTTTGGCCTGAGTGGCCTCGAACACGCCCTCTTGGCACTCCACGATGACCGTGAAGACTACCTCCTTGAACTTGCGCTTCAACGCGACCAGGATGTCCTGGGCGGGGTTGGCGCGATCACCGCGGCTCAGCTCCCGAGCCCTGATCGTGACAACAACGCCTGGCTTCGAACTCGAGGGAGAAGCCCACGGCATCTTGTTGACGGCATCTGCACTGAACTCCAAGCTGAACACCTTGTAGATCTGCCTGGTAGCCACCTCCCTGAGACTCTTCAAGTCAACCACGCCGCCGTCTGCGCCGCCTTTGCATGCGATTGAAAGATGCACTTTTACTCCTAAGGGATAGTAAACGGACCACTATAGTAACAGAATTGGAATCTAGTATCAAGCCTACTTAGGCACAAATATAGATGCCCGCCCAAGTTCCCCTGGGCGGGCTTATGAACGTCTCACTCTTCGGTCGCTTCAACCTCCACACTCACCTCTCGGCGCGGTGGAGCATGATTAAAGAGTCGCTTAAGATTCTCAGCAATCTCAGTATGCTGGACAGAGACATTATTATCCTGCGGCAACCGTACGACCACGCGGTGACTACCCAAAGCTACTGTCGGATCAATACGTTCAACAACACGAATCTGCGTCAGCCCGAGCGAGCTGAGTACATTGCGAACGGACCTCGGTACCAGCTCAGGATCGTCCTTCAGGCGAGATGAGTAAACCGTTACTACAGTCATACTGCTTGCTCTCCTCGTCTAGGTGGGACAATAACATTATATTAGCATAATACCGCCAGGCAATCAACTGAGGTACAAATGATCAATGAACACCAAAAGCCCCTCTATTACGAGGGGCTTTTGGTGTTCATGCCTTAGCAAAAAGCTACATCTTGATTTCGATATCAACACCGGCTGGCAGGTTGAGGTTCATCAGCGAGTCGATCGTCTTAGGAGTCGGCACAGTGATATCAATCAGGCGCTTGTGCGTACGAATCTCGAACTGTTCACGAGCGTCTTTGAACACGTGCGGGCTCGAGAGCACCGTAAACTTGTTCTTATCCGTCGGCAGCGGCACTGGCCCGGCCACCTGAGCACCAGTACGAATCGCCGTGTCTAGGATCTGCTTAGCGGACTGATCGATAATCTTGCTGTCGTATGCCTTGAGGCGAATACGGATGCGTTGTTTTGTAGCTTGTTCTGGCATGTTAAGGTTCCGTCTTGTAGGTTTGTTACTTGTTGATCTTCGTTACAACACCAGCGCCAACAGTGCGGCCACCTTCGCGGATAGCAAAGCGTAAGCCCTCTTCCATGGCAATCGGAGCGATGAGTTTAACCTTCATCTTGATGTTATCCCCTGGCATAACCATCTCGACGCCGTCTGGCAAAGTAACTTCACCAGTTACATCGGTAGTGCGAATGTAAAACTGTGGCTTGTAGCCCTTGAAGAATGGTGTGTGTCTACCACCCTCTTCTTTCTTCAGTACGTACACCTCTGAATCGAACTCGGTGTGTGGCGTAATAGAACCTGGCTTTGAGAGTACCTGACCACGCTCAATGTCATCGCGCTCAATACCGCGCAGCAATACACCGACGTTGTCACCAGCACGACCTTCGTCGAGAAGCTTTTTGAACATCTCCACACCGGTTACGGTAGTCTTTTTGCTGTCATGCAAACCGACGATTTCGATTTCTTCACCAACTTTTACAATACCCTGCTCAATTCGACCAGTTGCAACTGTGCCACGGCCTTTGATCGAGAACACGTCTTCAATCGGCATTAGAAACGGCTTGTCGATTTCACGCTTTGGCTCTGGGATGCTCTCATCCATAGCCTTAACGAGTTCCATAATAGAATCTTCGGCAGCAGTGTCGCCTTCGAGCGCCTTAAGAGCCGAGCCCTTAATAACGGGGGCGTTTTCATCGTAGCCATTCTTTTCGAGAAGTTCGCGGATTTCAAGCTCGACAAGCTCAGCTAGCTCTGGGTCGGCCATATCCATCTTGTTCATGTATACCAAGATATATGGAACGCCAACCTGGCGAGCAAGCAGTACGTGCTCACGGGTCTGTGGCATAGGGCCGTCAGCGGCTGATACTACCAATACAGCACCATCGATCTGTGCAGCACCGGTGATCATGTTCTTGACGTAGTCAGCGTGACCCGGCATGTCGACGTGAGCATAGTGGCGCTTTTCGCTCTCGTACTCTTGGTGAGAAGTAGCAATCGTAATACCACGCTCGCGCTCTTCAGGAGCCTTGTCGATTTCATCGTAGTTAATAGCCTTGTTCACGGCGCTTGGAAGACGCTTAGAGAGCACGTGAGTGATAGCCGCCGTAAGAGTAGTCTTACCGTGATCTACATGCCCCATCGTACCGACGTTTACGTGCGGCTTGCTGCGGTCAAATTGTTCTGCTGCCATATTTCATTCTCCTTTAAATCAAACTGTTTAGTAATAAGCGCTTGGCCTTGCTCCTACCGCAAGATAGGGGACATAAAAAATGTCTAGGCCTTAGACTTTTCGATTATAGGTAAAAAATGTCTGGTTGTAAAGGGTTTTACACGGAGAAGGACCCGACGAATCGTCGGGTCCTTTGTGTGAAAAAGAGTGTGCCTAGACTCGGGACCCTTCAGGCAGGGGTTTCTAGGGCTTACCACATTTGGTTTCGTCTCCCGAATTCTCGCAACACCTGTGAAGTGTTAGCGCGAGACACGACGCTCGTGCACTGAGATCATAGTGCACGGCACCCACAATTAGGCTATTTTCGGACCATGAGAAGATCTCCGATCCCGGAGGTAAGCCACCCAAAGCGCGCTTCGAGCCTGGCTTTCGCCAGCTGTGGTGTTTGCAAGCTATGACAGATCACTTCGTCAACCCCGGCGCTTACCTGAAGCTGCCATGAGTGTTCACGCGACGATCCACCCCGCGGACAGTGAAGTGATGCGGTGAGGCAGAACCGGCGCTGGAGCACACGCCAATCCACCCCTTTGGCAGGCTTAGTGTTTCAACCCACTCGGCCTTACCAATTTTTACCACTATCAAAGTTGCAAGATCATACGATCAAACACATCATAAACTAACAACGCCGTATTGTCAAACCAAAAACGACGTTGCCCAAACACAAAGACTTTAGTTACTCTTTAGCGCCCCTCTTCGACCGCAGCCTGACGCTTACCAATGAGTTCATCGGCTACATTGCGCGGTACTTCGGCGTAGTGATCAAACTCCATAGCATAACTAGCACGCCCCTGCGTCATAGAGCGCAGACTGGTAGCGTAGCCAAACATGCCCGAGAGCGGCACAAAGGCATCAATCACCTTGGCCCCCATGCGATCTTCCATCTTGTCGACACGACCGCGCTTAGCATTAATGTCGCCAATCACATCACCCATGAAATCTTCTGGGGTGGTGATTTCAACGCGCATAACTGGCTCTAGAATTACAGGGTCAGCTTGACGCACCCCGGCCTGCAAGGCCATAGAACCAGCGATTTTGAAGGCAAGTTCAGAGGAATCTACGTCATGATAACTACCGTCGTAGAGCTTGGCGTGCACGTCAACAACTGGATAGCCGGCCAAGACACCGTTGCCGAGAGCCTCACGAATCCCCTGCTCGACTGGCTTGATGTACTCCCGAGGCACGGCGCCACCCACAATGGCGTTCTCAAACTCAAAGGTCTGACGCTCCTCGGCGTCTTCGAGGTGTACAAGCGGGCTGAGTTCGAGCCAAACATGCCCGTACTGGCCACGACCACCCGACTGACGGACAAACTTACCCTCAACCTGGGTTGATTTACGAATCGTCTCGCGGTACGCCACCTGCGGGCGGCCAACATTGGCTTCAACCTTAAACTCACGCTTCATACGGTCAACAATCACGTCAAGGTGCAATTCACCCATTCCGTCGATGATGGTTTGTCCACTGTCTTCGTCAGAGTGTACACGGAAGGTCGGGTCTTCTTCGGCTAAGCGCGAAAGAGCGATGCCCATCTTCTCCTGATCGGCCTTGGTCTTTGGCTCAATTGCGATTGAGATAACCGGCTCGGCGAAGGTAATTGATTCTAGAATAACCGGATGGGCCGGATCACAGATCGTATGCCCGGTAATGGTGTTCTTAAGCCCCACCGCGGCGGCAATCTCGCCAGCGTAGACTTGGTCGACTTCTTCACGGTTATTGGCGTGCATACGCACAATGCGGCCAATGCGTTCTTTTTCGCCAGTGGAGGCGTTGAGGATATAGCTCCCGCTTTTGATGCTCCCGGAATACACTCGGAAGAAAGCCAACTTACCCACAAAAGGATCGGTTGCGATCTTAAAAGCAAGTCCCGCAAACGGTGCCTCGTCAGAAACTTCAATCAGTTTGTCCTCGCCCGTTTTGACATCTTTGCCAAGTGGCGCGCTAATATCAAGTGGATTTGGCAGGTAGTCAATCATGGCGTCTAAAAGCTTCTCGACCACTACACCGCGACCATCACCGCCAGAAACAGCCACAAACTTGCCAGTCAAAACAGACTTGCGCACAACTGTCTTGATTTCTTCCATGCTCAGCTCTGTACCCTCGAGATACTTCTCCATAATGTCATCATCTGCCTCTACGGCAGCTTCGATCAGGTGCTGACGATAGTGTGCTACCTTTTCCTTCATGTCCTCCGGGATCTCAATTTCTTTGAGCTCCTTGTCGGCATAATCCGTGTATTCGTAGGCTTTCATTTCAACTAGGTCAACCAGACCGTTAATGCTCTGTTCAAAGCCAATCGGCAAATGAATCGCGTAAGCGCGGGTTGTTAAACGCTCATGAATAGACTCGAGGGATTTATAAAAATCACCACCAGTTTGGTTGATTTTATTAATAAAGCAAATACGCGGCACGCCGTACTTGTCAGCCTGGCGCCACACCGTCTCACTCTGTGGTTCAACTCCCATTTTGCCATCAAACAGCACCACCGCGCCATCGAGCACACGCAAAGAACGCTCGACTTCGACGGTAAAGTCGATATGCCCTGGTGTATCGATAATATTAATGCGCTTACCCTTCCAGAAGCAGGTGGTAGCGGCAGAGGTAATGGTGATGCCGCGTTCTTGTTCTTGCTCCATCCAGTCCATGGTGGCCGCGCCTTCGTGCACCTCACCGATTTTGTGCACACGACCAGTACGGTAGAGGATAGCCTCGGTTACCGTGGTCTTACCAGCATCGATGTGGGCAATGGTGCCGATATTACGAGTGTTTTCGATTGAGTATTCGCGGGCCATAATGAATCTGGTTCCTTCCTAGTATGATACGGGTAAACAAAAAAGCCGGTTTGTAATTATCCGTGCTTTATTCCTTGGTAATTATAGAGAAAAGTAGGCAACTGCGCAAGGGTACCAAGCGCGCTATGCTGATGTGCCTAACGAGGGGGCGTGGCGATCGGTATCAAAGTTGAGCTCCACAAAGAACCGTTCGCCACCGCGCGCAAGCAAACGTAATAGCTCAGGCATGCCGGCCATGTACTCGGGCTTAGTAAAATCCACTGATAAAGCCCAATAGGCGTCACCCGCACCGTGCTGCTGTAGCTCGCCTTGAACATTCGTGCCCTCGAATAAGTGAAACATGATTTGGCTAACCAGCGCGCCTTGTTCGGCAATACTAATGTAGCCATCACCACGATGCTTTAAGTCAGCTTGCAGGCCAGCTTTTTCCTGTAACTCACGCTTTGCCGCCTCAGCCACCAGCTCACCCTGGTGAATTTTGCCGTAAATAAAACCAACCTGCCCCAGGAGTGGTTGACGCTTACGACGAAACACCAGCCACTGACCGGCATTATTTTTGCAAGCAATGAGTGTAACGATTTTAGGCTGAATCCTTGGTAGCAAGTTAGATGAGCTTAGTCTGTCAACGTAAACTTTGCCGTCTGGCGTCAGGCTGTAGTCGCCATTTGGGCTCTTTACAATCAAACCCCGAGCCGTCAGCTGCTTGAGGTGATAGGTAAAAACATTGCCTTCGATCGACTTTGGCTTCAGCTGGCCATAGCGCCGCGACGGATGCTGCATGAGCTGGTGAAGAATTGAACGCTGGAGGTGATGCATGAGGTCATAATACCATGACTCTCAACCTGGCTTTTAGTCAATTCTATTCGACTAGAGGCGCTGGTAGCGTGATAGTAAGCTGAAATTGTACCTTAAAATGAAAGGTCAACCATGGATACTGGCAACATTGGATATCACTTGGCCAATATAGTCAAGCAACCTGCTGGCAGCGCTGGCAAAATACGTGAGGAAATTGAAGAGTTTGAAGACGCCCTAGTACAGGGCTGCAGACTGATGGCTGTTCAAGAGCTCAGCGACGTGATTGGAGCCATCCGACTCTGGTTGGAAAGCGAGGGCATCGGCCTGACACTGGATGATCTGGTCATAATGAGCAACATTACCCGCCGTGTGTTCGAAAACGGAGTAAGGACGTGATTGATTATGACAAGATTGCAGCTGCTGTTCAGCAATATAGGCAATTAGGTTACCACTACATCGCAGTACCCTGGGTAATTCAAAGGGAGCCCTACCAAGCAACTGCTCCGGAGTCAGCGTGGCCGTTCTTTACCCTCGGCGGCTTCTTGCCTGCAAGCGGTGAACAAAGCTTCTTGCAGCTCCTGCTTGATGGCAAACTAGCAGCAGGCCGTTACTGTTGTGTAACACCTTGCTATCGTGACGAGGTGTACGATACGCTTCATCTGCCGTACTTCTTCAAGGTTGAGCTCATTGAAGTTGGAACCCGAGACTATGTCCAGGTTAAAGAGCATGCTCGCACCTTCTTCAATCACTACTGCAGTGTCAGTGAAGAGCTCATCTCCGCCACTCAAACCGACCTAGTGGAGACCAAGACCGGTATTGAGCTCGGTAGCTATGGGTGGCGTGAGTACCGTGACTTCACTTGGTCTTACGGTACCGGCGTAGCCGAACCACGCCTTAGCCAAGTACTCCTACGCGCCAAAAGTGCGTAGCCCTGTCACCCCGAGAAGCACTATTTTCTCGGGGTGACTCCACTTTGCGCCCATATAACCAAAACACCCCGTCTTGTGGGGTGTTTTTGGTTTATATTAGGTAGCTACGAGCTTTAGTAGCGAGCAAAGTGCGCAAAAGCCTTGTTGGCTTCGGCCATCTGGTGAGTGTCTTGCTTCTTCTTCACAGCTTCGCCGGTGTTGTTATAAGCATCGACGAGCTCGTTAGCGAGCAGCTTGTCAAACGACTTACCACTGCGGCCTCGAGCAGCGGTTAGAATCCAGGTCATGGCTAGGTGGATTTTACGGTCACCCCTAACCTCCATGGGCACTTGGTAGTTGGTGCCGCCAATACGTTTACTCTTAACCTGCACCT
Source organism: uncultured Candidatus Saccharibacteria bacterium (assembly GCA_964573585.1). Taxonomy (GTDB): domain Bacteria; phylum Patescibacteriota; class Saccharimonadia; order CAILAD01; family JADZBC01; genus CAYPSN01. The sequence goes on along the minus strand of CAZNJX010000002.1, from coordinate 22,094 downwards.
GCGGCGAAACGTTCTTGAGCGCGCCCTCGAAGACCTCGAGTGCATCCTTCTGAGCTTTTTCGCTCGCTTGGGTCAGCGCGTCATAGACCAGTGCTTCAGCCAAGCGCTTTTTGCCACTGCGCATGACTTTGTTAATCATACGCGTCACCATGACATTGTTATACACAATATCGGCTGGTAGTTCGCGCTTGAGTGACTTAGTTTTTTTCCTTGGCATCGTTTTAAGCCTTTGCTTTCTCTAGTTTAGCACCATACTTACTGCGGCCTTGCTTACGACCAGCCACGCCGGCGGTGTCTAGTGCACCGCGGACAATGTGATAGCGCACACCACCAAGGTCTTTTACCCGACCACCACGCACGAGCACAACCGAGTGCTCTTGCAGGTTATGACCGACACCACCGATGTAAGCGGTTACTTCCATGCCGTTAGTAAGGCGCACACGAGCAACCTTACGCAAAGCCGAGTTTGGCTTACGAGGCGTAGCAGTAAACACCTTCACACACACGCCACGCTTAAATGGCGACTGGTTCTGAGTCGTCTTGTTTTTAAGCGTGTTTAGGCTGCGCGCCATTGCAGGCGACTTGCTCTTTTTGCGAGCCTTAGAACGTGGGTTTCGGATGAGTTGGTTAATGGTCGGCATAGTGTTACAACTTTGTTACTTTATCAGATTGCACCAATCTGGTCAAGCAGCTTACACGTCCTCCTCATCACGAAATCCCGTACCAACCGGTATGAGTCGACCGATGATCACGTTTTCCTTAAGGCCACGCAGCTTGTCGGTCTTACCGCGGGTTGCAGCACCAATCAGCACCTTAGTGGTCTCTTGGAAGCTTGCGGCAGACAGCCAACTATCAGACGAAGTCGAGACCTTGGTCATTGGCATAAGGAGCTGTTCGTAGGTAGCTGGCTTCTTGCCGGCTGCAACCGCGTTGCGATTCTCTTCGTCGAGCATAGCCTTTGATACGGTATCGCCAGATATAAACTCTGTACCCGCTGGGTCTTCAATACGCACCCGCGAGAACATCTGGCGGATGATCACCTCAATGTGCTTGGAGGCAATCGTCTGACCTTGTGAAGAGTAGATGGCCTGCACCTCGTCTACGACATAACGCTGCACGGCTTCCTCGCCCAAGAGCTTGAGCATATCTTGGAGATTAATTGAGCCTTCACTCAACCGATCACCAACCGAGACAAGCTGCCCGTGCTTAACGTTAAGACCAGTACCGACCGGAATAACGTACTCGCGTGCGTTACCGCCGTCGTGCGTAAGTTCGATGTGTGTCTTGCTCAAGCGCACCGTACCAGCTGCTTTGGACTTGATCGTGCGCTTGCCGTCCTTGCTTTGCGCCAAGATGTCACCATGACCAACGACTTGACCGGCTTTGATGAGCGGCTTCATATCGCCCAGTTCATACTCGGTGACCTTAGAATCTGGCTGTGAGATGCTAATCGTATGCTTGTTGTCATCACTCTTGATCTTCACAATCCCGGCAACGTCGGCAAGGATTGCTTGACCCTTTGGATTACGAGCTTCGAAGATCTCCTCGACACGCGGTAGACCCTGGGTGATGTCGGTACCGACACCGGCAAGGTGTTTGGTGTTCATGGTTAGCTGCGTACCTGGTTCACCGATGCTCTGAGCCGCCATAATACCAACAGCCTCACCAAGCTCTACAGGCGAACCTTTGGCCAAGTCCACGCCATAACAATGCTGACAGATACCCCAGAGCGCCTTACATTTGAGAATGGAGCGGATCTTCACTTCTTCGACACCAGCTTCGACTGCTCGCTGGGCAACCTTGTCGGTAATAAGCGTGCTCTTCTTGCAAATCACCTCATTGGTTTTAGGGTCAACAATTTTATCAAGAGCCGTACGACCAACTATCCATGGTGCCAGCGAAGCTTCACCAGCAGCAACTGCTTCGTGCTGAGATACTTGGTAGCCTTCCTTATCGCCACAGTCATCCTCGGTAATCAGAATGTCTTGCGACACATCGACCAAGCGTCGTGTCAGATAACCCGATTCGGCGGTACGCAAAGCCGTGTCAGTCAGTCCCTTACGGGCACCGTGCGTCGAGATAAAGTACTCGAGTACCGAAAGACCTTCTTTGTAGTTCGACTTCACTGGTAGTTCAATAATCCTACCGGCTGGCGAAAGCATAAGCCCACGCATACCTGCCATTTGGTTCAGCTGCTTGAGGCCCGACTTAGCACCGGACGCAATGTCCATAGCGAAGGTTGACGTTTCAGAAGACAGTTCGGTTTCGATCTCTGCTTCCACGCGCGCGGCAATCGACTTCCAGTTCTCCACTACCTTCTCGCGGCGTTCTTGATCGGTAATCAAGCCTTGTCCATACTGGCCAAGCAAGTCCGCTGTTCGACTATCACCTTCAGCGATGAGCTCAGTCTTGCTCTTTGGCGTGATCAAGTCATCCATGCCGATCGAGAAGCCCGACAATGTAGCGTAACGGAAACCAAGCTCTTTCATAGCGTCAGCCAGCTTGGCAGTTTCTTCGTTGCCATACTTGGCAAATACTTCAGCCATAACCTGTTTGAGCGAGGACTTGTCTTGAGCTGTGTTCTTAAAGCTAATACCCTCTGGCAAAGCTTCGTTAAAGAACAGTCGGCCAGTCGTGGTCTCGATGATCTCGCCATCAATGCGCACCTTAATGATCGCCTGCAAAGCAATGTGGCGGTCTTGGTAGGCGTAAATGGCTTCTTTAGGATCACTAAAGACCTTACCTTCACCTCGAGCACCTGGCTGAGCCATAGTTAGGAAGTAACAGCCAAGCACGAGATCCTGCTGAGCGTTCACAATTGGCTCACCACTTGAAGGTCTCAGCAGGTTGTGACGTGAGAGCATAATGTCACGCGCTTCACGCTGAGCAGCCTCGCCAAGCGGAACGTGAACAGCCATCTGGTCACCATCAAAGTCAGCGTTGAAGGCCGGACAGACCATCGGGTGCAACTGAATAGCCTTACCTTCGATCAAGACTGGTCGAAACGCCTGGATACCAAGGCGGTGCAATGTCGGTGCGCGGTTGAGCAAAACGTACTTATCAGCAATTACTTCATCGAGCGTATTCCAGACTTCGTCACGTGCTCGCTCCACCATACGGGCAGCCGACTTAACGTTGTGGGCGTAACCTTGCGAGATGAGCTTACCAATCACGAACGGCTTAAAGAGCTCGAGAGCCATCTTCTTGGGCAGACCGCATTGGTCAATCTTCAAATGTGGTCCAATGACGATCACCGAACGACCAGAGTAGTCGACACGCTTACCAAGCAAGTTCTGACGGAAACGACCCTGCTTACCTTTAAGCAAATCAGTCAAGCTCTTGAGCTTCTTGCGGTTACCAGTGGCACTTACTGCCCGTTCTCGACGAGCGTTATTGTCGATGAGTGCATCGACTGCTTCTTGTAGCATGCGCTTTTCGTTGCGGCAGATTACCTCTGGTGCCTCAAGCGCAAAGAGCTTTTTGAGACGGTTATTACGATTAATCACGCGACGATACAAGTCGTTGAGGTCTGAGGCAGCAAACCGGCCACCGTCAAGCTGTACCATCGGACGCAAGTCGGGCGGTATAACAGGCAATTCAGTCGTGACCATCCACTCAGGACGGATTTCTGCTTGAATCATGCCTTCAATCGACTTAAGACGCTTCAGCGCTTTCTTCTTCTTCTGTCCAACTGCGCTCTCTGATTCTTCGCGCAAGCGAGCAGCCAGCTCGTCTAGGTCGATTTCAACAAGCAAGTCTCGGATGGCTTCAGCACCGATTCCAGCACTAAAAACATTGCCATACTTCAAGTTCAGATCCCGGTAGCGGCTCTCGGGCAAGAGTTGGTACTTAGCAAAAGCGGTTAGTTCTGCTTTAGCATTGGCATAGTTAATATCGAGGTCTTCGAGCTCACGCAGAGCCTCCGCCGACATCTCCTTGCCTTCCTCGGACTGGTGCTTTTTAATGATGTCTGCTCGACGGGACTTAAAGTCAGCTTCAAGATCAACCAAGGCTTGTTTGCGAGCATCTTCGTCCACGCTTTTGACAATGAAGTTTGCAAAGTAGACTACCCGCTCAAGGTCGCGCACACCCATATTGAGCACGAGGCTGATAGTTGATGGCGTACCGCGCAAGAACCAGATGTGAGCGACTGGTACAGCCAAGCTAATGTGGCCCAGGCGTTCACGACGCACAATGCTGCGCGTCACCAATACGCCACACTTGTCACAGGTTATACCCTTGTAGCGAATACCCTTGTACTTACCGCAGTAACACTGCCAGTCTTTGGTAGGCCCAAAGATCTTCTCGCAGAAAAGACCATCCTTTTCTGGCTTCTGTGTGCGATAGTTAATGGTTTCGGGCTTGGTAATTTCGCCGTGCGACCACTGCAAAATCTGCTCGGGAGAAGCGAGGGAGAGTTTAATTGCTTCAAAATCGATCACCTGCTGTTCGTGACTGGTTTCCATATTAGACCTCCTCTCCTTCTACTTGTTTTAAATCTTCCTCATCTGGGCCAATTTCCTCTGCGGCCTGCGCTAAGGCTTCAAAGCTATCTTCTTCGTCAAGGCTAGCAAGATCCACAATCGCGTCGCTGCCTTCACCGGCTTCGCGGCCGACAATGAGCTCAGACTCGCCCAACTCTAGTGCTTCGTCGTCGGTTACAACGGCAAGCATTTCTTCGGCATCAATCTCTATGCCAGGGCCTTTTTCGAGCTCGACTGACAACGTTAGGCTCTGCAGCTCCTTGACCAGAACGTTAAACGACTCTGGTATACGTGAACCCTTGATCGCCTCGTCTTTAATGATTGATTCGTAAGCCTTTGAGCGGCCGATGACATCATCAGACTTAATGGTCAGCATTTCTTGTAGGGTATTAGCAGCCCCGTAAGCTTCGAGGGCCCAGACTTCCATTTCACCAAACCGCTGACCACCCATCTGCGCCTTACCACCGAGTGGCTGTTGGGTAACCATTGCGTATGGACCAGTTGATCGAGCGTGGATTTTATCATCCACCATGTGATGGAGCTTCAGCATATACTTGTAGCCAATGGTCGTCTTTTGCGCAAACGGCTCGCCGCTGAAGCCATGATACAGCTGAGCTTTACCGTCCTCAGGTAGGCCCGCCTTCTTAAGCTCGGCCTTAATCTGCTCAACACTAACGCCATCGAACACGGGAGTAGCCACTGTGTAGCCAAGCGCATTCGCAGCCCAGCCAAGGTGGGTTTCGAGAATCTGACCCAAGTTCATACGAGTACCAACACCAAGCGTGTTGAGAATGATGTCCACCGGTGTGCCATCCTCGGTATAAGGCATGTCTTCAACTGGTAGGATGCGTGAAATCACACCCTTGTCACCGTGTCGGCCAGCCATTTTATCACCCACCGAGATCTTGCGTAGCTCAGCGATTGAGACGTAAATCTGTTGTAATACGCCGCTCGGTAGATCGTCGCCGTTCTCTTTGGAAAGGATCTTGACCCCTACGACCTTGCCTGATGAACCATTTGGCATGGTTAAGCTCGTGTCTTTCACATCGCGAGCCTTTTCGCCAAATATTGCCCGCAACAAACGTTCTTCGCTGGACAAATCAGTCTCGCCCTTTGGCGTGATTTTACCAACCAAGATATCACCAGCCGATACTTCAGCGCCAATTCGCACAATACCATTCTCATCAAGGTCTTTGAGTGACTCTTCACTAACGTTGGCAATATCGGCCGTTACGACCTCTGGACCTAGCTTGGTATCACGCACATCAATCTGGTGATCTTCGATATGAATCGAGGTATAGCGGTCGTCTTGTACCAAGCGCTGCGAGATAATGATGGCGTCTTCGTAGTTGTAGCCGTCAAATGGCATAAAGGCAACCAGGACATTCTGGCCAAGTGCTAATTCACCATGCACCGTACTCATACCGTCAGCGATAACGTCACCCTTTTTGAGTTTTTGGCCAGCTAGTACCGCAGAGCGCTGGTGCATAGCTTCGCCGGCATTAGAACGTACAAAGTTGGTTAGAGTGTAGGTCTTTTTGTCGCCTTTTTTGTAGGCCACGGTGACTTCCTGCGCAGTCGAGCTCATAACCTCGCCGTCCTGCTCGGCTAGGATAACCTGACCCGAGTCAATTGCGGCCTTGGCTTCAATGCCAGTACCAACCACGGGCGCCTGTGGACGAACCACGGGGACAGCTTGGCGCTGCATGTTTGCACCCATCAAAGCACGCTTAGGATCGTCGTGCTCTAAGAAGGGAATAAGCGCTGTTGAAACACTCACGGTCTGCTTAGACGAAACATCCATGTACTGCACCTTATTGGCGTCTTCTTCATCCGCTTCGCCATAAAGACCACGCACCGACAAGCGAGCATCGGTAAAATAACCGTTCTCATCCGTTGGTGTCTTAGCCTGAGCAATAACACATTTTTCTTCGTCGGCTGCGTCGAGGTAAACAATTTGGTCGGTCAAACGAGCTTTCACTGGCACGAACTCAACACCAGCTTTAGCAAGCTTCTTAGCAAGAGCTTCGGTCAGCTTATCGCCCTTCTTGACGAGCACCGTACCCTTGTCGTCTTTGACATTGGCGCTGGCAATTTCTCCAGCAGCCTGAGCTGGCGCAACTTCATTTACTACCTTAATGTAAGGCGTTTCAATAAAGCCGTATTCGTTCACCTTGGCATAGGAAGCAAGGGTGGAGACGAGGCCAATGTTCGGACCTTCGGGTGTCTCAATAGGACAGATGCGGCCATAGTGCGTACGGTGTACATCACGCACTTCAAACCCAGCCCGTTCACGCGACAGACCGCCTGGGCCCATAGCGTTCAAACGACGCTTGTGCACTAATTCGGCCAGAGGGTTTACCTGCTCCATGAACTGTGAAAGCTGATGAGAGGCAAAGAACTCCTTGACGCTGGCTACAATTGGTCGAACGTTAATGAGTTGGCCAGGCGCAACGGTTTCAATGTCGGCCACACCCATGCGGTCCTTGATGATGCGCTCCATACGTAGTACGCCCAATCGGAAACGCTGCTGGATCTGCTCGCCCACCATTTTAAGACGGCGATTAGCCCGATGATCGATGTCTTCACTGACTTCGCCGGCGTTTGACATGCGAATAGTCTCGGCGATGATTGCGATCAAGTCCTCACGGCGCAAGACACGATTTTCTGGTGTGTTTACTACGTCAAGACCAAGACGCTTATTAAGCTTATAACGGCCGACTTTCGAGAAGTCATAGCGCTTAAAGTCAAAGAACATAGAATCAATAAGGCTCTTAGAGTTCTCAACCGTCGCTAGATCGCCTGGACGAATACGACGATAAACCTCCATAAGCGCTTCAGCCGTGGTGCTCGATGAGTCTTTGGCAATTGTCTCGTCGATAAATTTAACATCACCGGTATCCACGTGAGCAAACAGCTGCTTGAGTTCTTCGTCAGTACCAAAACCAAAGGCCCGCAACAGCGTGGTAACAGGCAGCTTGCGTTTACGATCAATTTTAACCGTCATAACGCCGTTAATAGCTGTTTCAATTTCTAACCAAGCGCCGCGGCTTGGAATAATCTTGGCACCAAAGTACTCGTTAAGACCCGAGTCACTGCGGGTAAAGAACACGCCCGGGCTGCGGACCAACTGCGATACCACAACGCGCTCTACGCCATTAATAATAAACGTACCGCGACCGGTCATAATCGGGAAGTCACCTAGGAAGATTTCTTGGGTGCGAACTTCGCCGGTTTCTTTGATCACGAGCTCAATGTTGGCGCGCAGTGAAGCTTCGTAGGATTGGTTCTTTTCTTTTGCTTGGGCTTCGCTCAGTTTCGGGTCTTCAAAGAAGTGGTCTTTGAAGTACAGATCAAACTTCTTGCCAGTAAAGTCCTGTACGGGAGAAACTTCAGTAAAAAGTTCGGTGAGCCCCTCGCGTACGAACCAGTTGTATGATTCTGTCTGGATGTCAATTAAATTCGGTAGTGGTAGTACTTCTTTATTTTCGTTTAAATAGATACGGCTAGCTGCAGCTTTTTGGGGCATAGAAACACATCTCCTAGGTTATGGCACTCGCATATAACGTCGCGGACACAATGAAGACCCGGCGAAATCATGAGTTTTGTTACGTAAATAAAAACGTGATAAAGAAGGTTTTTCTAAACCGACAAAAAACCGGCAGGCCTACCTTTATAAGGTTAATGGCTATTCCGGTATTCTCGTTTAAGCATCCTCTTAGGTAACATCGTATAGGAGTAGCGAGCGCTTTGTCAAGGGTTTTTTGTAGCAAAACGCGCAAAGGCGCGGCGTTGAAGAACAAGGTAGAGAGCAATCAGCAGGGCCACGGCAATGAGCACGCTGAGTGGAGAGATCAAATCAGCCGTAACCCCAGCCAACATAACTGGTATCGTCGCAGCAATATTCACCATCATGTTAAGGGCACCAAATATCTTGCCGCGTGTCTCCTCGGTGCTATTGAGCTGCAATAGAGTCTGGGCCGAGACACTCACCAGGGCATTGGCAAAGCCCAGCATGAGCACCAGACCAGCCACAATGAAGCTTAGATTGTTTTGAGGTAGCTTCTTGATCATACCGAGCGCTAGCAAGCAGGTTGCAGCCAGCAACAGGCCGATCTCGATCATGCGCGCCTTATTCTGGTTCTTTAGGAACTGGCCAATCGCGATGGCTCCGCCGATCATACCGATTCCGGCTGGTACAATCAGCACCTCGCTGGCACTACTCAGACTTTTACCTAGCACAAGCAGCGATAAGGATGGTGCGAGCACAATTATGACATTGGTTAGCCCCTGCGCAATCGTCAGCTGCAAGATAGGAAACAGCAACTTCTTGTCGCGATAAATGCTAGCTAGATTCTGTTTGAGACTCTTGTTTACTTGGGCGGCAATCACCAGCAGCGACACATCACGCTTGTCAACTACCCTGAGCTGTGGCAACAGTGCACTTAAGAGCGCAGCCACAGCGAAGCAAACCGACGTTACCCAGTAAACAGTCTCAATCCCCCATCTGCCAATAATCGGGCCCGCTAGCGAGTAGCCAACGATAAACGATCCGTAAATCGTGAATAAGAATAGTGAATTAGCCGAAACCAAACCGCGCTTCTCGACCACGTTGGGCAGAGCCGACCCTTCAGCTGGGACAAAAAACTGCGTGATTGTGGAGATAACAAAGATCAGCCCATACACCAAGATGAGGTTCTTTTCGACAACAAAGAACAACAGCACCAGGCCAGCGCGCAGAATATTTGTCAGTACCAAGACCTTTTTGCGATCCAAATGGTCCGTTAGGGCGCCAGCAAAGACGGCAAAGAATATCGATGGAATACCAAAGGAAAGTATGAGCAAGCTAACCGCCACATTGGCGTAGCGCGTACCAGCTGCTAAGTCATATACCCGGATAATCAGAGCGAAGTTTAAGATGTTGGCAGCCAGTTGCGAGAACAACTGTGCACCCCATAGCTTATCGAAGTTCCAGTTTTTTAGTAGACTCCGATACCCCATACCCTCTTCTACCCTTGGGCCTACTTGTCAGAGTTTGTTAATACACCATCAACTATACCGTAGGCCTTGGCCTCATCGGCACTCATCCAGTAGTCACGATCACTGTCGTCGGCGACCTTGTCTGCCTTTTGGCCAGTCTTCTCGGCGATGATCTCGTTGAGCTTGTGACGCATCTTAATAATTTCTTTGGCTGTGATCTCGATGTCCGAAGCAGTGCCCGAAAAACCACCTGATGGCTGGTGAATCATGACGCGCGAGTTAGGCAGAGCAAAGCGCTTACCTTTAGTACCACAAGCAGCCAGGAATGCCCCCATGCTCGCGGCCATACCAACTACAATAGTCGAAACGTCGGGCTTGATGTGTTGCATGGTGTCATACATTGCCAGTCCGGCCGACACACTACCGCCAGGCGAATTAATGTAGAGTTTAATGTCTTCTTTTGGGTCCTCGCTCTGCAAAAACAAGAGCTGAGCTATCACCAAGTTAGCAACCGTTTCATCGATCTCGGTGCCAAGGAATATAATGCGATCCTTGAGTAAACGCGAGTAGATGTCATAGGCGCGCTCACCCATGGCTGTTTTCTCAATCACGGTTGGGATTAGTATTTGACTACGTTCCATACTAGGAGCCTCCTTCAAGGTTCTTTTAGCTTAACTTACTTGTCGCCTTGAGCATATTGTACCAAGAGCTGTCTGGCTTTGGTAGCAAGCAGGTGTTGAGCTAGGTCGTCGCGGAAGTGACCATGGGTCATCTCCTCTTGCATATGCTTGTCGGTGTATTGGGTGCGAAGCTTCTGAAGCTCGGACTCAATTTCGTCGTCAGCCACATCAAGCTTGTTGGCGTCCACAATGTGGCGAATCAGCAGACCAGTCCGCACCCGCTTGTCGGCTTCTTCGCTGAGCTCTTGCTCAAACGCTTCTTTGGCCTTGCCGCTAACTGCTAGATACTTTTCGACGTCCAAGCCACTCTGCTTGAGGTTTTCTTCTACCTCGTGTTGCAGGCGGTGTTTTTGCTCGTCAATTAGCATGGGGGCAATGTCAAACTTCGCCTGCTTGAGCGCCTCGGCCATGACCTGCTGCTCGTATTCTTGCACCGCCTGGTCAGACTTTTGGACCTTAATCCTTGCTTCAACGTCCTTGCGCAAGTCGGCAAGGGTTTTAAACTCACCCAGCGACTGGGCAAACGCATCGTCGACTTTTGGCAGCTCCACAGTTGAGAGCTCAACCAACTTGACCTTAAAGTTAACCTTAGCACCTGCCAAATCTTTAGCGTGGTAGTCCTTCGGGAACGTAACTTCGAACTCCTTTTCGTCACCCACCTTGAGGCCTACAATATTGTCTTCAAACCCTGGAATAAAACGACCTTCACCAAGCATAATCTCGCTGTTCTGGGCCGCGGCTCCCTCTACGATCTTACCATCACGCATGCCCTCAAAGTCGATCTTGGCTTTGTCGCCGAACTTAGCTGCAGTAGTACTTGGCTTTTCTGTGCCGGCTTGCTTGCGCAGACCCTCAATGGTGTCATCAATTTCCTTGGCTTCTACCTTGACTTCGGCAAGTTTCACCTTCAGCTTACTTGGATCAAACTCAATCTTTGGCATCACAGCAGCCACGGCAGTGTATTCCAGCTCCGTAAATGGTACGAACTTTTTTAGTTCTACCTTGGGCGCGGCGATGGTCTCAATCTTTTCTGCGACCACCGCGTCGGCGTAAGACTTAGCCACAGCGGACTCGAGCACTTCGGACTGCAGAGTGTTTTGGTCGAGGTGGCGCTCAATCACGTTCTGCGGTGCCTTGCCAGGACGAAAGCCAGCAACTTTAACCGTCTTGCCCATGCGTGCTACAACGACTTTTTTAACGTCATTAATGTATTCAGCGTCAAGTATGACATGTAGCTCAACCTGTGAGTCTTTGGTGGAGGTGATATTGTGTGTAATCATAGGTACCTATGTTAGCAGAAAAGCCTCAGGTTTGGTAGATGTGTTTAGTGGTAATGAAAGAGGACTATCCTCTTTCAAAGATAGTCCTTAGTTTTGCCCTGTGCCAGGGTCCCCACGAAGGGGACCCTGGCCTTGGAGCGTGAGCGAAGCTGCTTAGGAGCTCAGGTGAGCTCGACGCCGCCGAGGAACATCTGCTCGACATCACCCGTCGCGAGCTCGCCGTTGATGTGGATCTGGCGGCCCTTCTCGATCACGCGATCGATGGTGACGTTCGCCGGGTTCCGACAGATCTGACCGAAGGCGCGAGAGCTGGTGTGGACGAAGACGCCCTTCACCTGATGACCGGTGGCGTGACCGCCGGTCGTTCTCCCGAAGTACCAGTCGGACTGATGGGTCCTCACATGGAGAACCTGACCTGGTAGGAGGGTTGCGAAGTCGAACTGGCGTACTCGGTTCCCGGCGATTCGCCGAGACCTCCCCGCCATGGGACTGACTGCTGGCATTGGGCCTCCCCAATGTTTAGTTCCGGCCGATTGCCAGAACACTGACAATACAATACTACATACATAGGCAGCTGTCAACTCATTATGCTTATTGCTTTGCCGCTTTTGTCCATCAAAAAGCACCCACGTGACAATGGGTGCTTTTTGATGGTGCGGATGAAAGGACTTGAACCTTCACGAGTGTTACCTCACTAGCTCCTAAGGCTAGCGTGTCTACCAATTCCACCACATCCGCATAAATATTCTGTTTTGTTAAGCTACTATGACATTGCCCCGCGCTAGGCTAGCGTGTCTACGCCTACTTACGTTTCACGCAGCCACCATCATCCGCGCATTGTACTTAACTAAGGACTATTCCTGTATTATCCGGAGCTAGTCTAGCTTCTTATTGGATTGTTAAGAACTTCGTTCTTAAGGGGCTAGCGTGCCAAACCATGCCACTTTCGTCCGCGCATTGTACTTAGCTAAGCACTGCTCCGATACCGTCCAGAGCTAGTCTGGCCTCTGTGCAAAACAGTAATCATACTGTCACCATATACCTTTTGGCGGACTATCTTAAGCCCTTCGGGAGCCGTGAACATGGCTTTACTCGAAGTACTTACCACTATGGTACCGCTGTATTGTAGCAAATCCCCCACCTGTTCGACTATAGCTACGCTAAAATCCGCGTAGGGTGGGTCCATGAATATCACATCGTACTCAGCCTTAATGTGGTGCAAAAACTGATCAGCCGTACGCACAAACACCTGCGCCTTATTGCCCACCCCAAGCGTAGCCACGTTGGCCTGTAACACCCCAGCAACACGACTGTGCTTTTCGACAAAGTCAACTGAGCTGGCACCCCGACTCAGTGCTTCTAGCCCTAGGGCGCCACTTCCGGCGTACATGTCCAGCACCCTTGCGCCAACCACCCCCTCGCCAAGCATATTAAAGACCGCACCACGCGCCTTTTCGCTAACCGGACGTGTCATGTTGGCAGGCGGCAGTTCTAGTCTTTTTTGGGCGTAAATGCCAGCGATTATTCGTAACATGGTTCACATTATAAGGTGCGGCGAGCTATAATAGCTAGTAATGAGGGTGAAGCAAAGCAAACATGGGGACCCACGCGCGGGCGACAAACTACAAGAAAAGTGTGGCGTAGTGGGCGTATATAGTCCTGGCGAAGAGGCAGCCCGACTCAGCTACTTTGCGCTCTCTGCCCTGCAGCACCGCGGCCAAGAAAGCTCTGGCATTGTTAGTCACGATGGCGAACAGTTCCATAAACACATTGGCGTCGGCCTGGTGGCGCAAGTTTTTAACGAATCAAGCCTGGCAAAGTTGCCCGGAGCAATGGCAATCGGGCATAACCGCTACGCCACCTCGGGTGGCAAGCACGATAGCCACGCTCAGCCCGTGTTGCGCAGTGACGACTTGATTGCTCTGGCGCACAACGGCAATCTACCCTCTACAATCGCCCTGCGCGATTTCCTAAAGTCCAAAGGCACACTCAAGCGTGATAGCAATGATTCCGAGATGATGGCCGATGCCATTCGGTTTTATATGTATCAAGGCCACAATACGGCCGAAGCTATTACGCTGGCTTGGCCGCTTTTTACCGGTGCGTTCTCGATCGTAGTCCTGGCCAAAGACGGCCTCTACGCCTTCCGCGATCATTGCGGTATTCGTCCACTCTGCCTTGGCAAACTTAAAGAAGGCTACGTGATAGCATCAGAAACCTGCGCCCTCGATATGGTTGGTGCTAAGTTCATACGCGACGTTAAGCCTGGCGAGCTTCTGCGCATTGATGCCAGTGGCCTGCGTAGCACACAGATACAAAAGCCCAACCTTAAACTCGAGGTGTTTGAATACATCTACTTCGCTCGCCCAGACAGCGTCCTGCTTGGCCAAAGCATCAACGAAGTTCGTCGTCGCCTCGGCAGAGAACTCGCCAAAGAGCTCCCTGTTAAAGCAGATTTGGTCGTACCCATCCCCGACTCCTCCATTCCCGCCGCGCTTGGTTACAGCAAAGCGAGCAAGATTGAGTTTGACCATGGCTTGATCAAAAACCGCTATATTCACCGCACTTTCATTCAGCCCAGCCAGGCCATGCGCGAAAAGGCCGTGCAAATGAAGCTTAATCCACTGGCCAGCACGCTAGCTGGCAAAGACATCATACTGATCGATGACTCAATCGTGCGTGGCACCACAATGCGAGAGATCATCAAGATGCTGCGACGCTGCAAGGTCGGCAAGGTGCATGTCCGCATAAGCTCGCCGCCTGTACGCTTCCCTGACTTTTATGGCATTGATACGCCAGACCAAACAGCCCTGATTGCTTCTAAAAAAAGTTCTGAGCAAATCCGCAAGTTAATCGGTGCCGACAGCCTGGCCTTTTTGTCTTACGAGCGCATGATTAGAGCGGTTGACGTACCAGAGCAACAGCTATGTACCGCTTGTTTTAGCGGCCTCTACCCGATTGATTTAGGCGAACGCGCAGCCGAGGTCGACGGCATAGCCACGCTGTAACCCGCCTGTTCGTAGGCAAGTAGCCACGCGGCGGCGATAAGCTGCGGGATTCGAGGCACCACTGATAGTTTTATTTCTCGAGCAAGCTTATTGCTCCAGCCTTTTTTAAGGTACCGATCATAAATACCAAGCTTGGCTATCTTGTATGACTCTTCCCTAACACAGTCAGCTAAACCCTGCTTTTTGACGCGTTTGTAGAGTGCTTCGTCAAAATTCGCACGAATTGGCGACATAAACATCGTCATGGCAATGCCGGCCTCGAACGCCACGTGCGAGCTCATCAGACCCTTGCGCCCCCAGTACAGCCAGTTCTGGCGCGCTCGGCTTTTTTCGTCATATTCGGCCGCAATCAGATCATGACTCAGATGATGGGCGGGGGTTAGGCTATCGGTTAAATAGTGCGCCATCCAGCCAGCATGAAAGCTAGCCTCTACCATATCACCTGCTCGCAAGGCTTGGGCCAAACTGCCCAGATGGCTCTCAATCCAAACTGGTAAGTGTCCAATCTCGTTGACCGGATCGTACATGTGGCTGGTGTTGTAATTGCCTTTAAACTTTAACCCATCGGGGCCACCAACGCCTTCAAACAGCAAAATATCCTTACGGCGTGGGAAGTGGTTGTGGTTTACGAGCGGCGAAATAAGCCGATAGCCCTCGCGGTCAAAGCGCTGGTGCGTACCGACAGAGCGGAAAGCTCGTCCCTTGGTTGCAAATGTGAGAAAGCCTGAGTTCATAATGGTATGTCGTGAGAGTTCTAGGTAGCTCGCCTAGCTTGTCTTTGTTTAATCAAGCGTGGTAATGGCCTTGAGTTTGTTAAGCCGCTTAAGGATATGTGGATATTTTAGCATGTTACCTGAAGACAAAAAAGCCTCGGCCGCTAAACGCACGCGGGCGACTAGTTTAGTATCCATTACGTTTGCCATGCGCAGATCCAACACCCCGTGCTGACGAGCTCCATAAATCTCGCCTGGGCCGCGCATCTCAAGATCAATCTGACTCAGTCTAAAGCCATCCTGCGTACGCTCCATGGCACGCAAACGCTTGAGCGTGATAGGGTTGTCGCTCTCGCTTAAGAGGTAACAATACGATTTATGGCCGCCACGCCCGACTCGACCACGGAGTTGGTGGAGTGCGGCCAAGCCAAACCGCTCAGCACTCTCAATCACCATAATGCTGGCATTCGGAATATCGACACCAACTTCGATCACGGTCGTAGCAATCAACATATCAATCCGACCGGCGACGAACTCAGCCATAATGTGTTCTTTTTCGGCTGGCTTAAGCTTACCGTGCAGCACCTCAAGCCGCCGATGCGCGAACACACCACTACTAAGACGCTCAAACTCCGCCTGAACACTCTTAAGGCCCAACGCATCTGACTGATCAATCAGCGGGCAAACCACAAAAACCTGCTGACCCTGCTCGATCAGCTCATCAATGTGTACCTCCATAGCTGACCTGCCATCGGCCATGATAAGCTTCGTTTCAATTGACTCGCGGCCAGGCGGCAACTCATCGATGATACTGACGTCAAGTTCGCCATAGACTACAAGTGCCAAGCTACGTGGAATTGGTGTGGCTGTCATAGTCAACACATGGGGCATCACTTCTGACTGCGCCTTTAATAACCGCCGCTGGCTAACGCCAAAACGATGTTGCTCATCAATAATAACCAAGCCAAGGTTTGCAAAAACCACCCCCTCTTCCAGTAAAGCATGGGTGCCGATCACCAACTGAGCAGTGTGAGCGGTAATTGCGGCCTTAAGAGCCTGCTTCTCACTTGGTTTGAGGCTGCCGACCAATAAGCCCACGTTCACACCGAGTGGCTCAAGTAACTTACCAGCCGAAACCACGTGTTGCCTGGCAAGAATCTCCGTTGGCACCATCAGCGCCACCTGGTAGCCTTGGCTCGTTGCCATAAAGGCCGCGAGCAGCGCCACAATTGTCTTACCGCTGCCGACGTCGCCTTCCAATAGGCGATTCATGGGTTTAGAACGTCCCATATCCTGCAAGATCGCCCACGTGGCTCTTTTTTGAGCATCGGTCAACGAGAACCTTAGACTGTCTAAGGCGGGCCGCAGCTTAGATACGTCAAATTCGATCGGGCGGCCGGGCTCGGTCTGAATGTCTTGCTTGATTGCCAAAGCTGTAACCATGAGCATAAAAAGCTCTTCAAATGCCAGGCGGTCACGAGCAGCTTGCAGTGTTGTGGGCGAGGTCGGCTGGTGAAGCTCACGAATCGACTGGCCGTACGGCATCAAGCCTTCCTGTTTGAGCACTTCGGGAGGCATGCCGTCCTCAAGTTCGCCAGTGCAACCAATCACTTGCGCGACCAGCTTAGTAAGTAGCTTCGAGGTAATGGCGTTGTTTTCTTTGTACGTTGGGAGGATGTGCCCACGCTGCGCAGAAGGTTGATCAGTCTTGAGCGGCTCTATGATCGGACTCTGAAGGCTCAGAAAGTTATTCTTAAACTCAAACTTACCACGCAAAACGTAGCTCGCACCCTCTTTGAGCTGGGCTTTGATATACGGCTGATTAAACCAAACGGCTCGAATTGTGCCGGTTGCGTCAGCTATGATAGCCTCGGTGACACTCAGTTTACGATTCCGAAACGAGCGCCGATGAGCCACATGCTCCACTCGGCCACGTACTGTCACCAGCCCAGGCTTGATCTGGTTAATGGTACTAACCTCGCTATAGTCATCCCAACGTCGAGGAAAATACTCGAGCAAATCTTGGACTGTCACCAGGCCAAGCCGCCCCAAACCACGACTGACCACATCCCCCACGCCCTTAAGTTCGCTCAGCGGGGTTGTTAGCCTCACCCCCGCACTCGTCATCGCTTGAGTTTTACTTGCTTAAAGCGACGTTTACCAACCTGGATAATGTCACCCTCTACTGGCTCGTAGTCATCCACTTCGACAACGACGCTATTAACCTTAATGCCGCGCTGCTCGAGTAAGCGTCGGACGTCAGACTTACTGAGCTCAAACTCTACGCTCACAATCTCCACAAGGCTGTTGTCGCCACGGGTCAGATGAATCAGCTCAATATCGTCGGGCATGTCGTTGCCACTGACTTGGCCAAGCCAGTCCTGGTGCGCCTTGATGGCTGCTTGCTTGCCATGATACATGTCGACAATCTCTTGGGCTAACTGCAGCTTCATATCGCGCGGGTTTTCACCAGCCACAAGTGCTTGGCGAATCTGTTCAACGTTTGGCATCGACAGCCGCGTGCAGTCCACGTAGACCTGCACAATACCACTGTCTGGTAAGCGCATAACGCCAGCAAACATTTCAAACGGCGACTCCTTGATCGAAACCCCCGTCCCTTGGCTCTTACTCATCATCTTCTCGCCAGTCAGAGGATCCTCGAGCAGGGTGGTGGTAATGACAAACTTCTCGCGGTCCTGATAGCGTTTCACCAGGGTGCGCCCAGCCAGCATGTTAAATGTCTGGTCCGTACCGCCAATCTCTACATCGGCTTCTAGTGCCACCGAATCATAGCCCTGCATGAGTGGATAAAAAAACTCATGAACGTAGAGGGGCTTTTCTTCATTAACTCGTTTACTAAAGGCGTCGCGTTCGAGCATTTGTTGCACTGTGAAGTTCGAAGCTAGCTCAACACTGTCTTCAAACGTCAGCTTTGCCAGCCATTCGGAATTAAACCTAAAATGAATTGGGTTGTCAGCGTGCCCGAGGTCGAGAATCTTGGCAATCTGCTGCTTGTAGCTCTCGAAGTTAGCCTTGACCTCATCCTTTGTAAGTCGCTGGCGAGCAGCGCTCTTGTCGCTCGGATCGCCAATCATCGCAGTAAAGTCACCCACAAGCACCGTAATACTATGCCCTAGCCTATGAAAGCGCTCGAGCACCAGGTAGTTGGTACTATGTCCTAAATGTATATAGTCCGCTGTTGGGTCTATGCCCATATAGACATTGAGCTTCTTGCCACTGAGCAATACCTGCTCGAGCTCTTCAGAGGACGGATAGATGGTATCAACCGCCCGACTTAGTAGCTCTTGGATGTCATCGTGTTTGGTCATAAGCCATATTATATCACCTTGCCACCGAGCATTCGAGCGCGCAAGCTTGACCGCTTGTTTTTGCTGTATCGTGGTATAATAAGGCTAGTTTATAAGCAGGAAAATCATGCCTAAATTAGTCCCAAAATTGAGTCGACAACGCAAGGTTAAGCACCGCAGCAAGGCTGCGGCTTCTCGTGTTGCTGGCGTAGGCAAACCACGAACCACCAAACCTAAGGGACTAGCTAAGTTTGCGCCAAAAAACGTCCTTGCCTGGGCTAAAACTAAGCAGGGCAGGCGCACCATCCTGGGTGGTATTGCGATTTTTCTTGGCATTATGCTGCTGCTCTTTTTATGGTTTTCTAAGGACCTGCCAAGCCCGAATAAGATTAATGCCCGCCTCAACGCTCAAACCACCAAGATCTATGCTAGTGACGAAAAAACACTCCTCTTAGAAGTCTACGGCGACAAGAACCGCAGCTTGATTGAGTTTAACGAAATGCCCAAAAGCATCAAGGATGCCACAGTCGCGATTGAGGACAAGGACTTTTACAAGCACGGTGCTTTTAGCGTCCAGGGCCTGTTCCGCGCCATCTACTACACGGTTTTCAAGCGCAATACCCAAGGTGGCTCGACCATTACCCAACAATATGTCAAAAACGCTCTCTTGACCGATGAACGTAGTCTGAGCCGCAAAATCAAAGAGCTCATTTTAGCTATCGAGATTGAGCAGTTATACAAAAAAGACGACATCCTCAAGCTCTATCTCAATGAGATTCCTTATGGATCAACTGCTTATGGTATTCAGGCTGCAGCCAAAACGTATTTTGGTAAGGATGCAAAAGACCTAACTCTGTCACAGAGTGCCCTGCTT
The DNA here is from genome assembly GCA_964573585.1 of uncultured Candidatus Saccharibacteria bacterium. Lineage (GTDB taxonomy): Bacteria > Patescibacteriota > Saccharimonadia > CAILAD01 > JADZBC01 > CAYPSN01. Next base: position 2,767 of record CAZNJX010000002.1, on the reverse strand, counting down.
GCCGCCATGCCACAAGCACCCAGCTACTATTCGCCATACGGCCCTAATAAGGCAGTGCTGCTTAGGCGCCAGCAACGCGTATTGCGTAACATGGCGGAACAAAAGTTCATTACCCAAACCCAAGCTGACGCAGCGATTAAAGAAGATGTGCTTGCCCAGCTCGTACCATATCGGCCTTATGCCAACATTACCGCACCTCATTTTGTCCAATACGTCAGAGAACAGCTCGAAACCGAGTATGGTATCAAACGCGTCAACGAAGGCGGGCTTAAAGTCGTAACCACGCTCGACATCGAAAAGCAAAAGATAGCCGAAGACGCCGTTGCCAAAGGTATGGCCGGCGTGCGACGAGCCAACGGTTCTAATGCTGCACTGGTTGCAGCTGATCCTAAGACTGGCGAGGTTCAGGCTATGGTCGGGAGCTATGACTATGGCGATCAAGAGTTTGGTAGTTTTAACGCTGCTACCGCCGAACGACAGCCCGGCTCATCGTTTAAGCCGATTGTCTACTCCACCCTGTTTAAGAAGAACTATGGCCCTGGCACCACGCTATACGACACCATAACCGACTTTGGCGGTGGCTACAAACCAACCAACTACACTCTGCGCACCTACGGCGTCGTATCAGTCCGCCAAGCATTGGCCAGCTCGCTTAATATCTCTGCAGTTAAGGCGCTTTACTTAGCTGGACTGGATGATTCGCTACAGACTGCCAAAGACCTTGGTATAACTACGCTCGATGCCAAAAACGACTATGGCCTATCGCTCACCTTGGGTAGTGGCGAGGTCAAGCTAACCGAAATGGTTGAAGCCTACAGTACCTTTGCGACTGAGGGCACACACAAGGATCAGATTAGTATTCGCAAGGTAACTGACTCAAGCGGTAAGGTATTGCAAGACAACAAACCCAAAGACAACAAGGGCAAACAAGCACTCGACCCTCAGGTTGCTTACCTGATCTCTAGCATCCTCTCCGACAATACTGCACGCTGCAGCCTCGGTACCTTCCCTTGTAATAACCCCCTTACGCTAGCCGGTCGTCCGGTCGCTGCCAAAACGGGTACCACCAATGACTTCAAAGACGCCTGGACGATGGGCTACACACCGAGTGTTGCACTTGGTGTCTGGGCGGGCAACAACGATAACCAGCCAATGAACCAAGCTTCAAGTATTGTGGCTGCCCCTATTTGGCAAACCTACATGGCGGCTGTGACCAAGGATACTACTGTTGAGCAGTTCAAACGACCGAGTGGTATCAAGGAAGTCACCCTAGACGCCAACACCGGTAAGGCACCAAGTCCCGGCACCAAGAAGACCCGGACTGACATCTTCCCCGCTTGGTACCAAGTACCGCAACCCAGTAGCGACCAGCAAGCCAAGATTGACAAGGTGAGTGGTAAGCTCGCCACCGAGTGCACCCCCGCTGACGCAATTGAAACCATCAGCGCCGGCCTCATCACTGCCGAGGTACCACCGACTGACATTTCCTACGCGCGCTGGCAGCCGCCTGTTGCGGCAATCGCTGCGTCTTTAGGCATGAGTGGCGGCAGTATACCGACGGAGAAAGATAATATCCATAGCTGTAGTGACGTCAAGCCAAGCGTCAGCGTCTCAACCGACAAATCGTCTGGTGCTAACTTTACGATCACCGCTGCGGTATCAAGTGGTACGCATACCGCCAACAAACTGATCTTCTATATGGACGGAGCAGAAATTGCCAGCCAGAACATTGCTGGCAGCGGCTCCTATGATATTGACTACAGCCCAAGTTCGACTGGTAGCCACCAGTTCAGCGCCAGAGTCGTTGACGCGGCATTGTATAGCGCAGGTAGCAACACCGTAAGTGTCACCACCAGCTCAGCGCCAAACATCAGTCTTAACTGTGCCATGAGCTTATGTAATGGAACGGTAACTGGCGCCTCGGCTCCGGTGTATATGAAGCTCTACTATAATGATGTTGGCCAAGGCAGCGCCAAGACCGGCGCGTCCAACACCTGGGGGGGCTGGAGTGCTGGCACCAGCGTCAAGCTTGTGGTTACTGACGCCAATGGCACGTACAATAAGTTCTTCCCCTGACGCAGGTTAACCCCATATAAAAAGTACCCGCCTCTGCGGGTACTTTTTATATGGGCAAATAGTCTACTTAGTAGTAGCTTCCTTCTTGGCCTCTTGAGAGCTACTCGCATGCGGCTGGCGCGGTCGTTGCGGACGAGCGTGATAGGGCTTGCTCACGGCACTACTAGGACGGTGCTGCGAGCGACCATTGGTCCGAGCATTGCTAGCCTGGGTATTACCCTTGCCTTTTTCGGCGGCAAATATCATCTTGCCAGCCACCGTTTGGAATATGCGCGTTACCTCGGTGGTAACTTCCTTGCCCATGAGCTTGTCGCCGTTTTCAACCACAATCATCGTGCCGTCAGCCAAATAACCAACGCCTTGGTTCTTTTCCTTGCCCGGCTGCACCACCTTCACAACCAACTCCTCTCCCGGCAGCACCACTGGACGAATGGCGTTTGCCAACTCATTGACGTTAAGCACCTTCACGGTATCAATAGTAGCGACGCGATTGAGATTGTAATCAGTGGTCAGAATGTTGGTGTTAAACTTTTTTGCCAAATACACCAGCTTGTGATCAACTTCTTTTACGTCCTCGGGGTTTTCTTCGATAATATCAAGCTCAACGTTTTGGTCCTGACGCATCAGGTTGAGCATCTCGAGCCCACGCCTACCCCGACCACGCCGCATAGCATCGTCGCTGTCGGCAATA
>CAZNJX010000001.1:25685-33269 GCA_964573585.1 uncultured Candidatus Saccharibacteria bacterium | reverse complement strand
GTTCTTGCCAACAATGACATTCTTTCCTTTGCATAACTCGATATCAACCAGATCGATTGATTTATAGTTCTTTATAAGTAATTTTGATAAATACATACCAAACTTTAATTATAAACACCTATCGCACTATGGGGTATTTTTTGTATGTTTTATAAAACATAAGCTATAATGGACTTACAATTCAACTGTGGCGGGAGAGTACTCCCAGGGGCTCCCTGAGTCCGAGTGCGCCATACATCGCGAGATAAGCACTTACGCTAGCTGCAATGCAAGATGCAGTATCGTAAGTGCATTTTTTAATTTCTTGCATAAAAGGAGGCCTGTATGGCTACAGAGCAAAAGCTTGTTATTCAATAAGTACCAATCAAACAACTAAAACCCTCAACGTACAATCCGCGTAAGTGGAATGAGGAAACAACCAAAGCATTGACAGAGAGCATTGACAACTTTGGACTCGTTGACCCTATATTAGTTAATTGCGCTACTAATCGTAAGAATATTGTGATCGGTGGGCACTTTAGGCTGAAGATTGCCAAAGACTTAGGATACACAGAAGTTCCGGTCGTTTACATCGACATTCCTGACGAAGCCAAAGAGAAAGAACTAAATATAAGGCTTAATAAGAATCTGGGTGAATGGGACTATGAGCTACTGGCTAAATTTGACGAAAGCCTGCTCGACTCTATCGGATTCTCCAGTGTTGAGATTGATGAGATATTCGATCTGGATGTTGACGAGCCAGAAACGTTTAATCTAAAAGAAGAGCTAAAAAAGCTGGATATTAAGGAAGTCACCGTGCAAAAAGGAGATATATATCAGCTGGGAGATTCTAGATTGATGTGCGGTGATTCAACAGTTGAGGCAGAGTTCGATCTTTTGATGAACGGCAAGAAAGCTAATATGTGTCTGACTGACCCTCCCTACATCCTCGACTACCTTAATGCTAAACGCCACGGCAAGCCAACCGAAGGATTCGGCTCAAAACGTAATCGAAGGTATCTCGAAACCGATGTTTTACCTGATGATTTCACTGAGCTGTGGATGGCAAATGTTGCTAAACACGCACTACCTGACTTTAGTATCATCTGCTACGAGAATTGGAAGAATATCCGAACTATCTGGGAAGAGATGGAAAAATACTGGAAGGTCCGTAATATGATAGTTTGGCATTTGCCAAATAGACATCAAGGGTTCAACGCAAAGTATAAGTTCTTCTCGAAGCACGATATTGCTATGGTTGGTTCGAGCGGTACAGTTGAATACAACCACACAGAAGAGCCAGAGGGGCTTCAGGAGGAGTACGAAACCGCATTGTATGCCACTGCTGGCAAACCTCACTGGGAGGGTTATGAGGGTGGAAAGAAATATCAGCCGACCGACTTCATTGAGTTTAACGCGAGTGACGAGAAGCATTCAGGCCAAGGAGTCATATTTGGAACTAAACCAGTAGAAGTCCTCATTCCGTACATGAAAGTCCTTACAAAACGCGGTGACATCGTTGTAGAACCATTTTGTGGCAGTGGCTCAACCCTGATTGCGGCTACCAAACTCAAACGAAAGTGCTACATCATGGAAAAAGTTCCAACCTACGCAGAAGTAACAATAAAAAGATGGGAGAAGTTGACCGGTCTCCGAAGGATAAAGGTCAATGGCACGGAACAAAAAAGCTGATCAGAAGAAGCTAATCGATGTACTTGAAACAACTCCAATTATCGAGTATGCGTGCAGAAAGACTGGCATTCCGCGCGCGACATTCTATAGATGGCGGAAGTCAGATTTAGGTTTTGCGGACAAAGTTGATGAAGCTCTAGCCAGTGGGGTTGATATAGTTAATGATTTAGCGGAATCACAGCTGATAAAGTTAATCAAAGACAGCAACTTAACTGCAATAATATTTTGGCTTAAATACAGGCATCCAGTGTACAAGAAGGTTTTCTTGGCGAAAGTAAATATTAAAGAAAAACCTGATTTTTTCTGGCCTATACCACAAGAGATAATTGATGAAGCAGATAGAGTGATCACAGAGTACGAGAAGGCTAACCCTGACAAAGCTATTCGTTGATATTAGATACAAAAAACCCATAGACTGGGGTATGAATAATGCAAGGTATACCTACTAAATAGTTGCTAACATAAGCGTAATCTAATATATTAGTGTTATGGACGATGCATATTTTGGAAATAAAACATTCTGTATCAATCAAAGACGTTATCTTGGCTCAAAAACAAAATTGTTAAGCTTCATAGACGACATATTGAAACAAGAGAATATTAAGTTTGAATCATTCGCAGATATTTTTGCCGGTACCGGATCAGTAGCAAATCATTTTCACAATCGCTCTAAGATCATTGTAAATGACATACTTGCCTCAAACAACCATGCTTACCATGCCTTTTTTAGCAAAGAAAAAATACGTGAAGATTTAGTAAACGAGTTCCTAGTTAAATATAACTCCATTAACGTTGATGATCATGACGAAAACTACTTCTCAGATAATTTCTCAAACACTTACTTTGATGCAGAAAACTCTAAGAAGATAGGTATTATCCGTGATGATATAGAGAAACTTTTTGATCACGAAATTATCACACCTCGTGAGAGATCTTACTTATTAACCTCCCTTATCTATGCATTAGACAGAATAGCCAATACTGTAGGGCACTACGATGCTTACAGGAAAATTAAGATACCCAATAAGAAACTGTTCCTACTGCCCCTAGACGTAAGTCGTTCGCAGTACGAAGCCGAGATATACAAGACAGATGCCAATGAACTCGTAAAAAGCATACACGCTGATGTGGTCTATATAGACCCACCTTATAATTCACGTCAGTACTCAGACGCTTATCACTTACTAGAAAATATTGCTACATGGAAGAAAGAAAAAGTTTCTGGTGTTGCAAAGAAAATTGACAGAACTCACATAAAAAGCAAGTACAATATGAAATCTGCAGGAGTTGCTTTTGGTGAATTGATAGATAATATCAATTCAAAATATATTCTTGTCTCATATAACGATATGGGAAATTCAGGCAATGCTCGTTCGCAATCGCGTATTAGCGATCATGAAATTCTGTCCGCACTTAAACGCAAGGGTGATGTCAGAATATTCGAAACCGATTTTAAACAATTTACGACCGGAAAATCTAATAAGAGTGATCTGAAAGAACGTATCTTTTTGTGTAAGGTCAACTCTAAAATCAGGACTGATAGCCGCGTTGTAGCGTCAAAGAATAATCCAGTGCAACACGGTTTTGTAAAATCTCCTCTGAATTATACTGGAGGCAAGCATAAACTGTTGCCACAGATTACAAAGTTTTTCCCTGCTGACATTAAGACCTTCTATGATGTCTTTGCAGGTGGCGCAAATGTTGGAGTGAATGCGGAAGCCCAAAGCATAGTCTGTTTAGAGAAAAATAGTTATGTCGTTGACCTTTTAAGCCTAATTCAGCAAAGAAATTTTGAAGATTTGAACCAGCATATAGTAGACATAATCGAAAAGTTTAACCTGAGTCAGAGCTATATTAAGGGCTATGATTTTTATGGAGCGGAAAGCTCTGCAGGCTTGGGTAAGGTCAACAAACAAGCGTTCATTAAGTTGAGAGACTCATTTAACAGTTCGAAACACAGGATAGATTTATTACTTGTTCTTGTGCTCTACTCATTTAACAATCAAATAAGATTTAACTCGAAGGGTGATTTTAATTTACCAGTTGGGAAACGTGATTACAATGGCAGTACAAGGAAAAATATAGCGGCATTCAACCAAGCCACAAATGAAAAAAGAATAGTCTTTAAGTGCTGCGACTTCAGAGACATAGAAAAGCTGAATATAACAAAGGGTGACTTTGTTTATCTGGACCCGCCGTATCTACTTGGTCTTGCGAGCTATAACGAACTTGGTGGCTGGACTAAAAATGATGAGAAGGACTTATATAGTATGCTAACTCGTCTGGACACAAAAGGCATTAGATTCGCACTATCTAACGTTATTGAACACAAAGGTCAGACTAATGAAATTATGAGAAGTTGGGTAAAAAAGAATGGCTACATTGCCCACGAGCTAAACTATCATTACAAGAACTCGAACTATCATTCCACAGCTAAGAATAGTAAGACTACAGAAGTGTTAATCACTAATTACTAGCATTATTGTATAATTAGCATTGATGGTAAAAAAAGCTTGGTCAATCTCAACTACAGTTAGGAATCCGGAACGTTTACGCGCTTTTCTAGTTGCACTTCAGCCGCTTGTAGGTATGGCATGGAACCATGACACACAAGAGAAGTATCAGAAGCAGCTAATTAAGCACCGGTTATATGGATTCGGTAATAATCAGTTTTATAATGGTTTGCCTACTGACATAATTGCTCTGATTAACGACACCGATTCTGAGATTGATGATGAAACTGTAGAACGAATTGTAGAAATTAAGAATTATAGAGATTTTTCGATGCGAGGTAGGCAGTCTATAAACCCACTTACGAAGTTTGGATTTGCGATGAACGGTGATGGAGTTATCAAGATTACCGACCTTGGTAGAAAACTTATCGCAAGCGAGAAAGATTCTGGCGACGCATTTCTTAAATCATTCATAAAATGGCAAATACCTAACCCAGCGAGTAATGATTATTCTGACGACGGATCTTATAATATAGTTCCCTTTGTCGGAACATTAAAGCTTATCTATGAAGTAAATCGTCTAGAGCTTGAACGTGGTGAAAAAGCCAAAGGAATTAGCAAACGTGAGCTCTCGCTGTTTGCACCATCAATGGTTGATCATTCTGATATCACTAACTATGCTTTGAAGATAATTAACCTCCGTGATTCACAGAAAAATAAAACTAAACAAGAACGCAAAGCTATTCGTGATAATTTTCGCAAGGCTTTTGCCACTGACTTTCTAGGAACGAGCGATCCTAGACAAGTTGATCAGCTGCTCAGTAACTTAAAAGACTATGGCGATAATGCCATTAGGTACTTCCGTCTTACGAAGTTTATACGAATTAGAGGCAATGGTTTCTTTGTTGATTTAGAACCAAGTCGCCGCATCGAAATCGACGCTTTACTCGAAAATGAGTTCTACAAGCCCAAGTCGTTTTCTAGTAAAAATGAATACTTACAGTACATGGCTGATGATAACCTTCCACAACTACCTTGGCAAACTAAAGCAAAACTGTCAGAAATAGCCTTAAACGTTCATAGCGAAGTAGCTGCATTACAGGTTGAACTAGGAGTTGATGTTATTCCACTAAATCCAACCGATGCGATGAACGAAGTACAATTATCATCATATATCGACGAGCTTCGCTCAGATCGTAAAAAACTACAAGAAAGAGACAATCACATTAAGTCACAGCCCGCCGAAGCTATTAATGACTATATTGAGAAGCTCGAAAATATATACACAGCAGAAAATCGTGCGTTAGCGTTAGAATATCTGTCAACCATGGGTCTGCACGCACTTAATGACGCTGTTGAGATTAAGCCTAATTACCCCGTCGGTGATGACAATGAACCTACCTCTACGGCCCCAGGGGGAATGGCTGACATTGAATGTTTCTATAGTGACTTCAATATGATATGTGAGGTAACAATGCTGAATGGGCGTGATCAATGGTTTAACGAGGGTCAGCCTGTTATGCGCCACCTCCGTGACTTCGAGAATCAGCACAATAACTCTCACTGTCTTTTTATAGCTCCAACGATTCATACAGATAGCGCAGAAACGTTCTGGACAGCAAATGTACATGGATACAAAGGTGCTAAGCAAAGAGTAGCACCGATAACGATTAAGCAATTTGTTAGCATGCTTAAGACATTAAAGAGTCTGCGAGAAAAAAATAAAGTTTTTGAGCATAAAAGCCTCAATAATCTAATTGAAGAGATTGCATACAGCGCCAACTCTACCCCTAATTCTGATGAATGGGTTTCCGGCATCGGGAATATCGTAGAAGCTTGGTCTGATAACTTACTCTCAACACATTAGAACAATCTACTAGACTTTGTCTCCACCCAGCGGTACCTTGTTGCTTGCAATGGAGACCAGCACAAATCTCAAATACTGCCTATACGCTCGTAAATCGAGTGAATCAGACGAACGTCAAGCAATGTCGATTGATTCTCAGATTAAAGAAATGACAGACTTGGCAAAACGCGAAGGTATTAACATTGTTGCAACTAAATATGAAAGCAAATCAGCAAAACAATCAGGGCAACGCGACTCATATTTAGAAATGCTAGCTGGCCTGGAGAACGGTGAGTTCAATTCGGTGCTAACTTGGGCTCCGGATCGCTTGAGTAGAAACGCTGGAGATCTAGGATCGCTTGTAGATTTAATGGATCGCCAAAAGTTAATTCAGATACGTACATACTCTCAGACATTCACCAATAATCCGAACGAGAAGTTCCTATTAATGATACTGTGCTCTCAAGCGAAGTTAGAAAACGACAACAGAGGAATTAACGTTAAACGAGGCATTAGAGCCAAATGTGAAATGGGCTGGCGACCAGGCAATGCACCTGTTGGCTACATGAATCGCTCCTTTAATGGTGTAAAGGATATAATTCCAGATCCTGACAGAGCTCCAATCATAACTGAAATGTTTGAAAAAGCCGCCCAAGGCTGGAGTGGTAGAAAGATTAAAACTTGGCTCGATGAAATAGGATTCACTAATAAGTCTGGCAAGAAAGTTGCAATAAGTCAGGTTTTCGTAATACTCAACAACTCGTTTTATCACGGTGAGTTCGAATATCCAGAAGGAAGTGGCAAAGTATATCAAGGTGCGCACGAACCATTAATTCCTAAATCACTATTTGAGCAAGTTCAGTCGACTCGTTCGATTCCTAACCGAGCGGCATGGGGTACTAAGAACTTCGCTTTCAAAGACATATTTAAATGTGGTACTTGCGGCGCGAGTATTACTGCAGAAGAAAAGTTTAAGCTACGTGTTGATGGCGGATTCAATAGGCACGTTTACTATCACTGCACAAAAAAAGTAGATCCTACGTGTCCGGAAAGATTCATTAATGAAACAGACCTAAACAATCAACTGATCAGCTTTATTGGAGATAACTGCGACACTATCAAGGTAACAGATGAACTAGCACATAAAATGGTGCGTCATGCGGAAATCGTAGAACATTCTTTAGATATACGTGGCGTTGACCATGAAGAAATCAACCCACTCGCAGAATACGCTAGATATGTACTAACGAACGGGACTTACGCCGAACAGGGAAAGCTCGTTGAAGGAATTAAGAGTAGATTCGTAATCCGAAACAGGTCTCTCGAACTCTCATAATTAATCACAAGATGCGTGTTTAATTTTACTTTGTTGGCTCAGGCAATAGGTCAAGGAACGCGGTCGCAAATTGGTCTACACAATATCCGTAGAGAAAAAGGTCTTCATCAATACAAAAAGCCATGCCTCAGAGGTCATATTTCTAAGCTAGAACGGGTCATGGAACCCGGTCTTTACCTCAGCTGCATGGCTTGGCTGGGACGGAAGGGGTCGAACCTTCGATCTCTTGAGCCAGAATCAAGCGCCTTACCACTTGGCCACGTCCCAGTATCACACGT
>CAZNJX010000001.1:4187-25585 GCA_964573585.1 uncultured Candidatus Saccharibacteria bacterium | reverse complement strand
TTGTTTTTAATGTGTGGCCAGGCGCTTGGCGCCTTACACCTTCCCGCACGGCCACGTCCCAGTATCATACGTTTGTTTTTAATGTGTGGCCAGGCGCTTGGCGCCTTACACCTTCCCGCACGGCCACACCCAGAATCATATCTTTGTTTCTTAAATATGTGGCCAAGTGCTTGGCGCCTTACGCCTTGCCATACGGCCACGTCCATTGTCGCCTCAACTGCAAAGATATCTAACGACCTCGATATTTTACCTAAAAAGACCACGCATTTCCAGGCCAATTAGGGCTATACGGTGCGGCGAAACTTCCAGATAGCCAGTGGCACGGATACAACCAGTACTGCCACGGCCCACCCGAGTGTAATCCAAACAGCGGTGAGATCACCGCCAAACATCAGTGATCGAGTAGCGTTTACAATCTGCGTCACCGGCTGATTGCGCGCAAACACCTGTAGCCATTCTGGCATTGAAGCTACTGGCACAAACACCGAGCTTGCGAAGGTAAGGGGGAAGACGAATAAAAAGCCAGCAGTCTGCATTGCCTCTGCGTTACGGATGAACAGACCAAGCGCTGCCATCATCCAAGAGAACGCGTAGCTAAAGAATGTCATCAGAGCAAGCGCAGCCACCACGTGCAGCGCGGGTGCGGTAGCGCTAAAGCCCATCAGGATACCCACCCCAAACAACAACAGCAACACAAAGATGGTACGCATATTATCACTCGAAGTCCGAGCGGCTAGAACGGCCGAGCGGATGATTGGCAGACTACGAAACCGATCAATCGAACCGCGATCAAGATCTTCAATCAGTGCGATTGGTGTTTGGAGCGTGCCAAAGATGGCTGATTGGGCAATGATGCCAGGAAGAAGGAAGTTGATGTATGGACCGCTTGTGGCCACACCGATTGCCCCGCCAAAGACGTAGTTAAACAAGGTCAAAAACATAATCGGCTGGATCGAAGAAAACACCACCACTTGAGGAGTGCGCTTAAAGCGCATTAAGTTACGTTTGGTTAAGACCCAAATGTCGTTCAAGCCAAGGATTGCTGCTTGCACTACTTCTTCCCTTTCTTGCCAGTCACCGCCAGGAATACATCGTCTAAGCTCGGGCGATGCACTGAGATGTCGCGGATCTTGATCTTAGCATCACCAAAAGCCGCTACGACCTTTAGGAGCATGTCGGTACCCTTAGCAGCACGAACACTAATGGAGCGCGTCATCTCATCGATCTTCGGTTGTGACTTCGTCAGGCCCTTCATGAGCTCTACGGCCTTGTCTTGATCGGCAGGGGCAACATGAAGCTCAATCACATCACGACCCAAACTTGCTTTGAGCTGATTGGCCGTACCCTGCTGCACTACCTTGCCGCGATCAATAATACTAATGTAGTCACACAGAGCGTCAGCTTCCTCCAGATATTGTGTGGTCAATAGCAGTGTGCGGCCTTCGTCCACCAGCTCACGAATAATCCCCCACAATTCCTGGCGCGTGCGCGGATCAAGCCCTGTGGTTGGCTCATCCATAAATATAATCTCTGGCTTACCTACCAAGCTTGCACCAAGGTCCAGTCTGCGGCGCATACCACCAGAGTATGTTTTGGCTGGGCGATCCGCTGCATCAACCAGACTCAAGCGTTCGAGTAGTTCTTCGGTTCGTTTCTTGGCTTCTTTTTTTGGCACATGATACAAGCGTGCCACCATCATGAGCGTCTCGCGCCCGGTCAAAAAGTCATCTACGGCAGCAAACTGCCCAGCAAGCCCGATTGTGCGCCGCACTTCGTCCTGATGAGTAGCAAGGTTTAAGCCATTAATGGTCATCTTGCCACTATCGACATCAATCAACGTAGCCAGTGCCCGCACTAGCGTGGTCTTACCCGCACCATTCGGTCCAAGCAACCCATAGATCTGGCCCTTTTCTACTTCTATACTAACGCCGTTTAGCGCCTTGACTGTAGCGAAACTCTTTTTGACATTCTTGACTGCTATTACAATCGACATTTCACTATGCTATCAAAGTTATAACGTAGGAGCAAGCATAGCGTTAGGGTTGGGTGGGTGGCTGAGCTGGTGACACAGGGAAGGTCGAGCTGGGTACTTGCTGAGCAATCGTTTCAGCATTTGGCGGGGTTGTGGGAGGAGCGACTGGTTGCAGGGTTGGTGCGGGAGGTGTTCCTGGCTGCTGGGCTAAGTCTGGGGCTGCAGGAGTAACAGAAGCAGGTTGTACATCCAGATCTTTGAGCTCCGCGTCAAGCTCAGCTTGGGAATCTTTGATATCGCGCATTGTTTGGTCCACGGCCTGCTGTAAGATGTCCGCGTGGTTCGTAAGCTTAGTCTTAAGGAATTCATCCTGCGCCGCGTCGTCACCAGCATCAATCAACTCTTCTAACTTCTGCTTGTCGTCTTCGCTAAGCTTCTGGTAACAAAAAGCAATGAAGTAGTTCTGTACACTCTCGGCAATGTCGTCGAGCATTTCTTGCTTTTGGCCAGCTTCAACAGCACCGCCGCCGATTTCTGCTAGGATTAATTCTTCAATCGTTTGTTTCATGACATTGTCCTCATTATGCTGCGGCTGTTTCTGGTGCAGTTGTTGCAACATCTGGAGTAACTGGTCTTATTGGTACTGGCTCAGATGCGTCGGGCACAACTTCTGTTGGCTTCTCCACTGTCACTCCAGTATCCGGCACAGTCTCAGCTGCGCCATCTCCAAGAGCGATGGCTTCCATCATCTTTTTAATATCGTCTATGGTCTTCCCTATCGTTTCTTTCATGGCATCTAACTCTGCTGCACTATTCGTGGCAGCTTCCTTACGATCAGCTACCTTTGTGGCCTCATCTACTTCAGCGTCTCTCGTCTTTTTTGCAAGTTCAGCCGTCTTAGCAATTTTAAATTTTGCATAGTTCTCCCGCCAGGACTCAAGCTCAGCTTTTTCGGCTGCCGCCTCAGCTTCTTTGCGCGCTTCTTGCAAACGCGCCTCCCAATTCTGCCCAGCCGTATCTATCTTTTCGACTGTCTTCTCGACCACCTTGCCAATGCCCTCGGCAACTCGGTCTTTCACATTGTCTTTCATGCCAGAGAATGATTCCTTGGCCTTGGCGCACCACTTGTTAAGCCGATCGGCAATTTTACGACCACGGTTCTTGATCTTTTCTGGAGCCCCTGTCACACCTTCAACAACAGTAATTGATAAGCCAATAGTAACCAAAAGAGCCTTCTGCGATTTTTCTTTGGCGCTTCTAACAGCTTCGCGCTTCTTTTCTGCTGCAACCTCTGCGCCGTTTTTGACTCGCTCACGAATGCCAGCAGCACGCTCTTTTGCACTCTTAACGCCACTATCGACTTTGCCTGCCAGCTCATAGGCCTTGAGCGCAGCGCCATCGACCTTTTCGCCAACCTTTTCTTTACCTACAGTAACAGCGCTACTACCGCGATCGACTAATGCATCAACCTTAGATCCAGCTGCTGCGCCACTAGCCTCAAACCTCCCCGGAAGAGGAGCCAATGGTTCTGGCGCGGTTACACTACCAGGGGCTGGGTTTACCTCAGGCATTACCTCTGCTTTCTGATTTTCCACCATAGCGACCAAGGAATTATGAAGATCCTCAGCAGTTACTTGTGCCGGGGTCTTAGAAGCTTCTGGTGTTGTGGCCGCAGGCCGTCCATTTTCTGGCGTTGTGGGCATAGACTTTGCTTTCTTTACTTATGTATACAATAAAGCATAAGCGTCACTATGGTCAATGTGCTAGACTAGCTGCCAGCAGGAAAATTAGACTCCTTGGCCTTTGGGAAGTCAGTCTTATACGTGCCGAACAGCCGGTCCATGACAAAAAAGCTAATGCCATAGTTATACGGACCCCAGTGGTGAATCTCGTGTAGTCTGCGTCGCTCGCGGAACCAAGCGGAGCGTTCTAGCTCGGTGTGGACATGGAATTTACCGTGCAAGTAGCTCATCACGAACTTGGCATAAAGTATACCTACAAAGATGGCAATGTAGTTATATGGGCTTGGAACCGCAAGTAGTAAGAAAATGATAATGAGCGCACCGAGCACGTACCAGCTCCACGAGCCAGCTTTGCGATACTTCTTCTCGCCAGGATTAAAGCTGTCAACAGGATAATCCTTTTCGTGATGGCGGTGGTGTTTGGCCACAACAGACTTACCCAATCTGCCACCATGCTCGCCCAGTCGGTGCCACCAATAGCCGCAAAATTCTATCACGATTGGACCCGCGAGCACAGCAAACACTACCCTTGTAAGCACGTCAGAAGTCCAATAGGTCAGGTCGAGCCTGCCTCGTTTTAGCGACTGCTTGCGCCTTACGCCAGGTTGCTATCTCGGCGTGGTTACCTCCTTTGAGTACCTCAGGCACTTTCATACCCCTAAAGTCCTCCGGCCGCGTGTATTGTGGATATTCTAGGAGCCCCGCGCTAAACGACTCATCATGAGCCGAGTCACTATGTCCCAACACGCCAGGAATTAAACGTGCCACACTGTCAACAACTGCCATAGCCGGAATCTCACCACCCGTAAGCACAAAGTCACCCATCGAGATCTCCTCATCCACGATGGCTAGAATGCGCTCATCAAAGCCCTCATAATGACCGCAGAGGATTATAAGATGTTGCTCAGCACTCAGACGCTGTGTTTCACGCTGCGTATACTTTTTGCCGCGCGGCGTCATCATTATTACCTTGGCGTCTGGCGCATTTGCCTTAAGCTTCTCAACCGCAGCAAAAACTGGCTCGCACTTCAGCACCATGCCCGCGCCGCCGCCATAGGGCGTGTCATCGACTGTCTGGCGTGGGCCATCACCATAGTCACGCAGATTCACCAGCTCGAGCTTAAGTTGACCGTTTTTTTGAGCCTTCCAAAGCATCGAGTGCGCAAATGGCCCGGTAAACATCTCTGGGAATAAAGTAATGATGCTAATGTTCATACTAGATATCTAAATCGTCGAGGTCCTCAAGACCTTCGCGGGCCTTAGCTCGAATCTCTGCGGATCGATCTTGTGGTACTTCCTCGGCGGGCTGGTCAGACTGGTCAAGTTTCTCCGCGTCGGCTTCTTCTGCGCTCGACGTATCATGGCTATGACTTCGTGGCTCGCCACCCGCTGGCTCCACAATTTTAAGGTTAAAGCGGGCGTCGCTTTTTGCCCCTAGTACCCGCAAGAGTGTTCGGATTGCCTTGGCTGTAGCACCAGCCTTACCGATAATCTTGCCCATGTCCTCCGGGTCGACGCTAAGCTCCAAGAGTACACCACGATCATCCACGCTGCGCGAAACCACCACCGCATCAGGATTGTCCACGATTGCCTTGACTACATACTCTACAAAGGCCTGGTCCATTTCTACTGTGTCTGACATGCCACTGCTCCTGTAATTATGTCCTTATTGTAACCTAAGAAAGCCTGCATTGTCATGCAGGCTTTCTTGCCTATGCTCATAGCAGCTGGGCTTTTGCTGGCTAAAAGCTTCTTTACGCCTTGTCTGACTTAGGCTCTTCGGCCTTTTTGTTCTCAGTCTGTGACGTCTCTATAGCGGCATCAGCAGTCGCTTCAGTAACCTCGGTGCTATCAGCAGCTTCACTAGCTTCGGCACTGTCGACGTTGTGGGTTTGCTCGGCTGTTTCGGCCTTTGCTTCGGCAGCATCGCTGACGACTTCTGTGCTAGCTTCATCAGCTGGTGTTGCCGCAGTCTCCCCGTCACCTTCGGCTGGAGCAGCCTTTTCCTCGACTGCTTCGGGCTCCTTCTTGGGCTTGCGGTGCTTGTCGACCAACACGGCCCACTTAGGCAAGTCAATGCCATCCTTACGCATCAAACGCAGTACGGCCTCAGATGGCTGTGCACCATGCGCGATAAACTGAGATAATTCTTCTTTTTGAAACTTTAGCTCCTTGGTGTGTGGATTATAGTTACCCAAAACGGCCACGAATTTACCAGTTGCAGCGCGGCGACTATCTGCAGCTACAATGCGGTATACAGGATATTTTTTACGACCCCCCCGGGCCAATCGAATTACGAGCATAGACTCCCTTATGTGTTATGTGGTTAGATAACGCCACGCCGCTTAAGCGAGCGATTGAGCGCTAAAAATCAATACACACTATTTTACCTATAAATCAGGGTAAATGTCAATCCTTCTGAGCTAGAGCGTGGTTAAGACTGGCTGCGATGGCCATCGCTGCACCTTGGTTGTCGCTGGTAATACCGACAAGCTGCCGAGCTGCCTGCATGGTTTCGTGATTATGGGTAATGACAATCAGCTGTGTCTTGCGCTGCAGATCCCCCAGCAGCTGATTGAACTTGCGTGCGTTGGCGTCATCCAGCGCAGCATCGACCTCGTCTAGGACTACAAACGGACTAGGGTTGACCGCCATAATTGCTGCCAAAAGTGCAATGCCGCCTAGTGCCCGTTCGCCGCCAGACAACACAGCCAGCTGCTGAGGTCGTTTGCCTGGCAAGGTCACCGATATCTCAATTCCGTAATCACCAGACTCCGCTAGGTTGTATGTGAGTGTAGCTTCACCACCGCCAAACAACTTCACAAAGAAGCGCGTGAACTGCCTATTAATCGCCTCGAAGCCATGTATAAACCGCTTGTGAATGTCCGCGTCCAAGCTGGCAATCAGAGCCTCTAGGTCAGCCGCCGCCTTCCCAAGGTCTTCGAGCTGTGATTGCAAATCCGCAAGCTCTGCCTGCAGCTTGGCGGCCTGGTCTTTGAGTGTCGGGTCAAGCTCGCGCACAAGTCTGAGCTCAGCCTCGAGCTTGGCAATCATCTGCTCGGTCACAACCCTATCATTACCACTCGGCCTGGGGAGTTTGCTAAACTCGCTGCTGTATTGTGCCTCAAGAGCCAATCGCTTCTTTTCGTGCGCCGCCAAATCCTGCACCGTACTATGGAGTTGTGCAGCCAGCTCGGCCCTCTTTACCACCCGCCGCTCTATGTCGCGGTTCAGACGGGTCGCGTCCCCATCGCTAACTACCACGCGGGCTCCAAGATTCTGCGCTGCTCGGGCAAGCTCGGTGTCAACTTTTGCAATCTGGCTACGCAGACCATCTATCTTGCTCTCACCGGTAGCTTTATGTGCCCCAGCCGCCTCATTACCTGCCTTACTAGCCGTATCGAGTTCGCTTAGTTTAGCCTCGAGCTGAGCAAGCGCTTCCTCGTGTGATGCAGCGTCTATTTCCAAACCACGCTGTCGAATAATCTCTTTGTTGCGCAACTCAACCTGGTCCTCACGCTTACTCATCTGTCGTGTAATCTTAATTTGTAAATTTGATATTTCCTGCGCCACGATGTCTGAACGATCATCAATCGCCAATTTGATCATGCGCCGCATTTTATGCATTGCTATATCCCGATCCGATTTCTTCATCGTCATTATGGTATCCTTCTGGGCAAGCAGATTCAAAAGCCCCAGGGCGTGGTTAAGGTACTCGCGCTTCTGCCCACGTTGGAGCTGACGTCGATGAGCTGCCAAAGTGCTGTTCAGTTCCTTGAGCCCAACCTCCATCAGACTGATTTTAGCATCGTAGCCTTGGATCGACTGATCGAGCGCAGTGAGCTTTTGGCGGATGACTCCAAGTGCTTTTTGGCAGGCAGTGCGCTCACGTTTGAGCGCACCAACTTCTTGCCCACGAGCGCTTTGGGCTGAAATGTTCGCTGCATTGTGCTGCGCCTCAGTCTCGGCTAACTGCTGGACCAACCGAGTACGCTGCTGAGTTAAGACAGTATGCTGCTTAAGCGCCGTAGCCCGAGCATGCTCCTGCGCGCGAGCCTCAGTCTGCTGCTGAGAGCGCGCAGCCTGATACGAGGCTAACTCGGCTTCAACTCCGTCTAGCTCCGTTTGTAGTTTGTCGCGCCGCAGTAGACCATGTCGAGCTTCATTGACGAGCACATGCAGTTGGTGCGCCAGGTAGCCTTGCCGAGCGGCAGCCAGCTCTGTCGTAAGCCTTTGTTTGCGCATCAGTAATTGAGCGTCTGCCTCAGCTGCCTTATGCCGCGGTGTGAGTTCGGCAATCATAGCTGTGAGTTCGGCAATGTTAGACTCAGCTTGCTTGAGTTTACGCACTTGGTCATCACGCTTAAGCTCAAACTTCTTTGTCCCGCTGGCCTCTTTGAACAGAATCTTGCGCTCCACGGGTGAAGCCAGCAGGAGCTGGTCAACCATACCCTGGCCAATTACCGCATACGAGTTCTGACCAAAGCCTGCCCCGGCCAATAGCTCTTGTAAACTCGCGTGGCGAATCTTACTACCGTTGAGAAGATATTCGCTCTCCCCGCTACGATACAGCTTGCGCGTGATCTGAACTTCGGCCGCATCAACTGACATAGTGCCACTATCATTACTGAGCAACAAAGACACCTCGGCCATACTTGCCCGTGCTTTGCGCTCAGTACCGGCAAAGATTAGCTCCTCGGATTTGGCCAAGCGCAATAGCTTAGTACTTTGTTCGCCCAATACCCAACGCACAGCATCGGCCACATTGCTCTTACCAGAGCCGTTGGGTCCCACGACCGCAGTCAGGCCTGGTTCAAAGTCGATTACACTGCGCCCACCAAACGACTTAAAGCCAGCGAGCTCGAGCTTTTTGAGATACACTTCTCACCTCCATAGCACCATTGTACCTTCAAGCATAAGTAGTGAGCAATGAAATGGATGATAAAACCGTTCTCGAGACCCCTCCAGGTAAAACTCGAGAGGTCTAGATGGGCTCACTCGAACCGCTCGTTTTGAGTGAGCGAGGAAACAGGCCCAGACAGTCAACGCGGACTAAAGGCTTCACGAACTTTGATTCGATGGTGATTTCACAGATGCTCTTCCAGAGCTCGTCACAGAGTTCCTCAACGCTGCACACTTGCTCAGCAGGAACGAAGATTTCTAATCCACCCTCGTAGAACTCCACCCAACTAACACGGCTGTCGTCGTCTAGTGCTTCTACCAGGCGCTTCGCCCGCGGGCATAGCTCCAAATTGGCAGCAATGGAATCCAAGAGACCAGCAATCGTATCCGCTGTGATGTTGACTCGAAGTGAGTCATCGGGGAAATTCCTCACCAACCACTTAAACGGCGTGCTGATGTCGATGGTGACGTGTCCGAGGTCAAAGTCATGTACTAGGGTAAGACAGACACTACTTGCTCTTGGCACACAGATCACCTCCTTAAGGGTAGTCAAACTCCATGTGCTCCTATACTAGTCTATGCCTTACATCGTCAGTACCGCAATAAAAAGCTAACTAATTCGTCTTAGATGGTAAAAGAATACCTATAGTTTTGTGATAATTACTACTTCTTGTAGCGACTTAGCGCGTCCGCGGCAGCGGCTTGTTGGCCAGCTTGCTTACTGGCGCCATTGCCCCGACCAAGCTCTTTTTTACCCAAAAACACGCCGACGGTAAATATCTTATCGTGATCAGGGCCTTCCTCGCTCATGACCTCGTAGTGAGGGGTTATGCCATCACGGTCCTGCGCAATCTCCTGGAATTTGCTTTTGGCATCAATGTACGCACCCGAGGCCAGAATATTGGGTAGTCCAGCAATGAGTTGGGTTTGAATGAACGTAGCAGCCGCATCATAACCCTGATCAAGGTAGAGAGCACCAATAATTGCCTCAATGAGGTTAGCAAGCAGCGCTGTACGTGAACGGCCACCGCTCTTGACCTCGCCATGCGACATCAGGAGGTATTGCCCAAGCTTAAGCTTCTCGGCCACCGCAGCGAGTGACTCCGTCTTGACCAAAGCACTGCGCCAGCTGGTTAGCTCGCCCTCGGGGTTATCATAATTGCGATACAGATGGTCAGTTACTACCAGCTCCAAGACAGCATCGCCCAAGAACTCCAAGCGCTCGTTGTGCTCAAGACCGGCTTTGGGGTGCTCATTAATATAGCTGCGGTGAATAAACGCCCGCTTAATCAGGTGTGGCGATGCAAACTCTACTCCTAGGACTTCTTCAATTTTCTTTTGCTCAAACATTTAGCCCCATTTCCTTTAGCTTCGCCACGCTCATGTCGAGTAGTAGCTTAGTACCCTTGTATTCTATCAGAGCCCGAGCCTGATCGGCAGGAAACCACTTGAGATCTTGCACCCACTCAGTATCCTCGAGTACCAAGGGCTCATCAGGGTCGAGCGCCTCCATCAGAAAGATAAACGTTGTCATAAAAATAAGCTTGCCTTCACGACGGTAAAAAAAGTGAACTTTGTCCAGGCGATCAACGATGCGTAGCTTGGTCAGTCCTGCCTCTTCTTGCATTTCGCGCAAGGCCGTTTGTTCTAGTGTTTCACCAGACTCGACGTGTCCCTTCGGAATCGTCCAGCGCGAACGGTGATCCTGCATAAGCAAGAACTCAATGCTACCGTCTTCGAGCTTACGAAAAGTTATACCCCCCGCCGTATACTCTGGAATCGCCTTAGCGCGGCTATCACCCTTACGCTGGCTCTTGAGCTTGTTTTTGTTTATCTTCTTCTGGGTCATAGTAGTCACTTTGTCTGTAAATAGTACCGAGTACGCCGTTAATGAATTTACTGGAATTGTCGCCGCCGAATGACTTAGCCAGTTCAACTGCTTCATTGATTGCTACCTTAGGCGGTACATCACGCTTAATCGCCAGTTCATACAGGGCCATGCGTAGTATTGCACGATCCACCTTGGCAATTTGGTCAATCGGCCACTCTGGTGCTGCGGGGACTATCAGATTATCCTCTTGCTCCTGGTGCTTGATTGTACCTTTGACAAGGTCAGATACGAAATTCGTATCCTCTATACTCTCACCATAAACGCTTAAGTTGCGCTGAATGATCTCATCGAGGTCAGTAGCGAGCTCTGGAATAGCACTACGAAAATCATGCTCATAGAGGCTTTGTAGTGCCACAATCCTGCCAAGATGACGGTTCGATGCCACGAGCCTCGCCCTTAAGCCTTCTTAATTCGTACTAGGCCAAGCTTGGCTGCTTTGTGCAAACGGCGCGGAATGCTAAGACCAGAGGTCTTCTCTGATATCAACTGGGTCGAGCTTAGGCCATGGTGGCTGCGGCGTTGGCCCTTAGCGGCTTTAGTGGTGCGTTTCTTTGGTACTGGCATAAGGTTTTCCTATTGCTAATTAGTTTGTGTTATCTAAGAATGCCTTTACAATCTGGCGTGCATAAGCTTTTGATCGGCAGACGAAGCAGAATCTCCTGACGAGTTGGCTCCGCGAGATCGATCATATTCTTTTCGATCGGCCACTCGGCGTCATCCTCGCTATCGGCAAACTCAGCCCTGAAGTCCAGCTCCATTGTATAGTGGTAGCGCTTAAGGCAACGGTCACATTCGCGTTCTACCACCGCAGTTGCGCGCACTTGGGCGGCAAAGTGCTGAGGTGAATACGTCGTCACGATTACTTCTCCTTCAACGGGTCGAGCCAGCTCTACGTCTTCTAATGTGTCAAAGTGAATAGCACGAGTCTCGGTAGTTCCCTCGGGCTTTCGGCTTAGATCCAGAATGCTAATTGGCATATTCTTCATCACTGATGATACCACTTACTGCGCGTTATAGCAATGTTTTTAGCATTGATTGTTAAGACCATCAATTGTATAATGTGTAGGCTCAAGTGTAACTCGACAAAAACAGAGGTGAAGCAATGCCAAAGTCCGTAGCAGAAGTGCTCTTGGAGGAGGCGCTGCGCCGCCTCCGCGTCGATGGTCGCCCACCAAGCAGGGCAGCCCTGACCAGTCTGAGAAAACTTCTAGAAGCATCCATCATGGTCCGAAACAAAGCCGGTGGGGATTATCCTCACATCCAGATCCAGCATCACGTCGGCATACTCGCTGATTGCAGCCGAGGTTATGACTGGCGAGCTTGGGGCGAGAAGGTAGCCATGCAGACTGAAGGGTCGTACAACCGCGGCCATGTCTTAAGAGAGATCAAGCGGCTGGCCGAGGGTCAGCCCTGAAGCGAGAAAGGAGCCGCACATGGCTCAGAAGTTGCTTGGTACGTGCGAGGAAGCCCTGGACTTCCTGACTCTGCCGACTACCAAAAGAACCGCGTGGACCGATGTGATTGCTCTGATCGAGGCTTGCTACTCAGTGCGTGGGCTTACGTCCCTCGATGAGATTGCAGGCACCGAGCGCGAGTTGCGGGTTTCTCAGATCCTCGACGCCATCGAGTTCACCTACCCGATCCCAGATGCGTACTTCGGTGATTGGCGTGACTGGCTGAATGCCTTTCTGTCCGATAATCCCGAAATCGAGCTAGTCCTGCTCGAAGACGCTGTGGATTCACACGCCCGCAAGACCACCACGAACTGAGGCTGGAAACCTCGATTTAGTACAGGACCGCCCCTTAACTGGGGCGGTCCTGAAACACGTTTATGCTACTTTTATCTGTCTATAGTACGATGTTCACGAGCTTAGCCGGCACCACAATCACCTTCTTGGGCTCTGCAGCTAGCCAGCCCTTCTCATGAGCCACCTTACGCGCTTCGGCCTCTAGTTCGTCATTGCTGGCACCTGCCGCAGCCAAGAACTCGCCGCGCAACTTACCGTTTACCTGCACTACAATAGTTAATACGTCTTCTTTGATCATCTCTGGGTCGTACTTTGGCCAAGCCTGCACGTGCACACTTTCTTCTTGACCCAGACGCTGCCACAGCTCCTCGGCAAGATGCGGCACGGACGGCGCGATCAGTAACACAAGCGTACCAATCGAACGGCGCACGAGCTCCTGATGTTCGGCGCTCATGAGTTTATCGTGTACGTCAGCGCTCGTCAGGAAGTTCACATATTCCATCAAGAACGAAACCATAGTGTTAAAACTACGATTCTTAATAGCATCGTTAACTCGCTTGATTGCTCGGTGGGTCTGGCGATCGACTGTCAGTTCGAAGGCTCCGTCGCCACTTCCGCCTGACTGATCTTGCCCTAATGCGTGCGCCGCCTCGAGGCCAAGTTTCCAAACTCTACTAACAAACCGATATACACCGGCGAGCTTATCCTCATTCCAGTCTTTTGTCTGGTCATAAGGGCCCATAAACATCTCGTATAGCCGCACTGCGTCAGCTCCAAAGCGCTCGATGGTATCATCGGGATTAATCACGTTGCCGCGTGACTTGCTCATCTTCACCCCATCTGGACCGTGAATCATGCCATGCGAACGGCGAGCGGCGTACGGCTCTGACGTGGGCACCAAGCCTTGGTCAAAAAGGAACTTATGCCAGAAGCGCGAGTACAGCAAGTGTAGCGTCGTGTGCTCCATGCCGCCGTTATACAGATCGACTGGCAACCAGTATTTTAGCTTCTCTGGGTCAGCAAATGCTTGATCGTTATTTGGGTCGATGTAGCGCAAGTAGTACCAGCTCGAACCCGCCCAGTTGGGCATAGTGTCGGTTTCGCGCCGAGCAGATCCACCGCACGTCGGACATTCTACATTTACCCAATCCTCAATGGTCGCTAGTGGGCTCTCACCCGTATCGGTCGGCTCATAGTGCTCCACGTCTGGCAGCATAACCGGCAGTTGATCCTCTGGCACTGGCACGGCTCCACATGTATGGCAATGAATAACTGGGATTGGCTCGCCCCAATAGTGTTGGCGACTAAAGATCCAATCGCGCAGTTTGTAGCGAACCTTGAGCTTGGCAAGACCCTTGGCCTCCAGCCAGGCTACAATCTTTTGCTTAGCCTCTGCACTCTCCATGCCGTCGTACTCACCCGAGTTCGTTAGTACCCCATCGGCCGTGATAGCTGTCTCCTCCTGTAATTGCTGCCAGACAGACTTTTGGTGATCCGGAGTTAAGCTCGTTAGCACCTTATCTTCGTCGACCCAAACTAATGTATGAATCTTCTGCTCGCTCTCAGGAATCTCACCTTGCCCCTTAAGGCTATCAACCTCTGCGTAGAATACCTGGGCAATGGCCTTTCTATTCTGGCCCTTGTGCGAGGCGCAGTACTTAGCTGCAGTTACCCAACGAAGTTTACGTACAATCTTAACGCCAGTTAGCGCTGCTTCCTCCTCAATCTCGGCGAGCGCTGCCTCTTCGGCGGTTTGCCCGTCTTCTATACCGCCCATAATCGCGGTCGTTATTCCCTCTAAGCTCTCATGCCAATTAAGGAGGGCGAACTTACCGGTCGATGTATCCTTAAGATGCACAATGACTGTATCACGAACAACTTCCTCAAACTCTGCCCTAGGCGGATTACTAGTGTCATCGGCGCACGGCATCACGACCTGGCGAATATCAAGCCCATATTCTTTGGCAAACTCAAAGTCACGCTGATCATGTGCTGGTACCCCCATAATCGCCCCCGTGCCGTACTCCATGAGCACGTAGTCGCTCACCCATACTGGAATCTTTTCACCCGTAGCCGGATTCTTCAGATATACACCAGTGAATACTCCCGTCTTTTCACGGTCTTCCAGACGTTCAATGTTAGACTTTGCTTGCGACTGCTTTTGATAGCGGGCAACCGCCTCAGTCATATCGGCGCCCACAATACTCTTAAGCAACGGATGCTCTGGCGCCAATACCATAAAGGTCGCACCAAACAGGGTGTCGGGTCGGGTGGTAAATACCTCAATGTGCACATCTTCTTTACCTTGAACCGCAAAGCGAATCTCGGCGCCCTGGCTTTTGCCAATCCAATTAACCTGCTGACTTACAACTCGGTCCAGGTAGTCGACATTGCCCAAATCTTCAATCAGTCGGTCGGCATACTTGGTAATCCGCAGAAGCCACTGCTTGAGCATGCGTTTTTCTACCACCGTATCGCAGCGCTCGTGCTTGCCATCCACCACTTCTTCGTTGGCCAAACCCGTCTTACAATGTGGGCACCAGTTTATGGCAACCTCGTCTTGATACGCCAGGTCTTTCTTGAGTAGCTGCAAAAATATCCACTGTGTCCATTTGTAATACTCGGGGTCGGTCGTGTTGACTTCGCGTGACCAGTCAAATGACAATCCAAGTGCCTTCATTTGGCGCTTAAAGTTCGCCACATTCGCAGCTGTAGCGTCCTGCGGCTTAATTTTATGCTTGATAGCATAGTTCTCGGTTGGTAGCCCAAAAGCATCCCAGCCCATTGGATAGAGCACATTCTTACCCTGCATACGCAACCGTCGCGCTATAATGTCTTGAGCGGTATAGCTAAGCACATGGCCGTTATGTAGGCCATCGCCCGATGGATACGGGAATTCAACCAGCACATAATACTTATCACGCGACACGTCGCCGTCAATTGCCCGGTACAAGTCCGGCATTTGTTCCCATACCTTTTGCCACTTTGGTTCGATTTCTTTGGGGTTATACGTCGGGGTTTCATCCTTCATAACTTCTATTGTATCCTAATCTGGTTTATTTAGTCATTAGTTGTAGGCTGGGACGAGTGGACAAAACACCACCCGTCCCAGCGAGCAAACAGAGTACTACATCACAGGGTGAGGATCATCACCGGGTTTGTAGTTCGAAGCTGTGCCATACTGCGGACAGCTCTCGGCTTGCGGGTACTGTGCTGATGGCTGTTCGGCCAAAGTGGTCTGGTCCTTGTCCTCAGGCATCGTGTTCCTCCCTAGCTCGGCGGTTGCTTCCTGCTTCGGCCTGCAAATTGTGTTTTAAACTTCCAGGCCGATGTGGGGAAACAAGCGGGCAACTAAAAAGCCGCCTGCGCGGCGGCCTGGAACACTAACGTTCAACAAAAACCTACCGCGGCGAGCGGAGTAAGAGGCCGAGTAGGTTGAGGTGTTGCTGAACTTTCATACGCCGAGTCTAGCAGCTAAGTAGTATCGCGTCAAGCTGGCAGCTGAATGAATATTGCCTGCAGCTTAAAGTACTTCCAGAAGTAATCCATACTCACGTTGCTGTGTTTACCTGGAGGCAACAGTGGGTCTACAACCTCAATCGTATCTTGTGTATAGCCGCTAACTACGACCATATGTCCGATCTCATTGTCGCTGAATCCTGCTTTAACACTGATTATTACTGGTGCGCCACTGTCGATAGATTGCTTAATGCAAAACCAAGCGCGATCACGTAACGAACCGCCGATTTCATCTTCATGATGTAGCTGAGTGAGAAATGCCTGTACCTGCGTATCATCGTAGTCCTCGTTCTCAACAAAGTATGCAGGGTCCTGAGATGGTGCCAACCAATTTCTTCGCCAAGCCACCAGGCCATGGTGTTTAAGTGTGCTGACTTTTGCCGAGTGCTTCCAGCCATATTCAACAATCCTACCCCCAAATCTTTCCATTTCTTGAGCAATTACATCCAGAGCAAAACTGTATTCCCCATGCTTAACAAACACAAAATCTAAAATCATATTAACCGATGCCGGTGCACACATGCGACGTCGTTTATCTTTAGGAATCGGCGAATCTGGGTCAAGCTGCCATATATGGGCTACTTCTAGGTGTTCTTCTTTCATACTATTGCGCGAATGCCCTTTTCTTTTTACGCTTCCAAAAGTCCGACTGACGTACAAGTACATCGGCTGGCTTGAGCTTCGGATCAAGTAATATGCGGCTTACCTCCTCGGCAAACACTTTGTTCTGCGAACCCTTCACCAGCACTACGTCGCCTTTGGTAACTTTCTTTTTGAGATAATGGCCAGCCTCGTATGGGGTATGGAATACCTTGACCTGCGACCGATCCATACCGGCTTCGATTGCCGCTGGCGCTAAGTACTTCTCTGCATCAGGCCCGATTACCACTACTAGGTCAGCAACTTTGGCAGCAGCCGCGCCAACTTCGCGATGAGCGTCTTCGCTCTTAGCACCAAGCTCGTTCATGTTGCCAAGCACGGCTACCCTGCGGCCCTTCATTTCGGCTAAGGTGTCAAGAGCTGCAAACACACCAACTGGGCTCGCGGCGTTATAACTGTCGTCAATCAAAATTGATTCGTGCACGCCAGGCAGCAAATTCATGCGGCCTTTAACCGCACTAATCTGTGCGAGCGTCCTTACTACCGTAGCCGACTCAATGCCAAGTTCGTGAGCTACAGCGCTGGCTGCCAACAGCGCTGAAAGACTATGCCGACCCACCAGCCGGGTCTTTACTTCATGAGTTTCGCCATGAATACTAATTTTGACGGTTAGTTTACCACTGCGGGTCCGCGTAGTGCCTGTGAGTGACACATCGGCTGGTTGAGTTGTAGCATACGTTGCCACAGACTTAAAGCCAGACCCAAGTTCGCTAAAGTCTGTGTTGCAAATAAGCTTAGGGATTGGGCGCATTAGTTCTTTGAGGTCGTGAATAATCTTGCCCAAGTCACCCATTCGTACCGTGTGGGCAAGCGATACGCCCGTAACCACACCAATACTCGGTTTAATCAGCTCTACAAAGGGCTTCATGAGGCGTAAATCATCCTCGGCCACTTCAAGCACAAGCGTGTCGTATGGAAAATCTGCAATCTGCGCGTCGATCTTGCGAAAAATCGCTCGCCAAGACCGTACATCACCCAACCTATCTGGTACCTTCAGACCAAACACGCTCAAGGGTAAACCGATGTCACTATTATAACTGTCTTCGGTGTAGCCAACCTTGTACCCAGCCACTTCGAGTACCTGGGCAATTGCAACCTTAGTACTGGTTTTGCCCACCGTGCCAGTCACAGCAATAATGGTCAGTTTATTCTGTTCTAGCAGCGTCCGAAGCTTGCGCGTTAGCCGCTTGATGATGAGTTTTTTTGCTGTTTGCTTCATACGCGTTGTAAGGCTATTTTAGCACACCAGAGCAGAGGAGCCTTGGAGCTACCGGCCAAGCTTAGCGTTGATAACCGGGACTTTAGCTAGTGGCGGTTTGTCTGACTTCACATCTAGTCGATCTAAGTGCAAGATCTTAACGCCCAAATACACGACTCCCGCAATGATAAAGAAGTCGATCATCGTACCAATGAAGCTCCCCCAAGCTACCGTTGCCGAACCTAACTTAAATGTAGCGGATTTAAGGCCGCCTGTTTGACCGAGTAGGCCGCCAATAACTGGGTTAATAACGTCATTAACCAGGGAGGTAACGACTTTTGCAACCGCCGCACCGAGGATAAATCCAACCGCGAGTCCAACCACACCTTGTTCACGAATAAACGTTGTAAAGCCACCCGCTTGCTTGCGCGCAACCGAGGTGGTTTTTTGCGCTCCGCTACGAGCCTTTTCTCTTGCCTTGCGACTCGAGTTTTTGATCTTTTCCAAAATGCTCTCCTTGTTTTATCGTCAGGGATAATGCCTGGTGGAGCTACGCGGGTTCGAACCGCGGACCTCTTGCATGCCATGCAAGCGCTCTACCAACTGAGCTACAGCCCCATAACTAAGGACGTATTATGCCTGAAAACAGAGGCGTAATCAAGGGTGGCCTAGCGCAAAAAGCTACTAAGCACCATTACGAGAACTGTAAGAATAACCGAGCCCAGCAAGAAACCAATGAAGAAGCCCAATCCCAACCTAAAACCATCACGGTAGGTATAATGTGCGCTGGTCTCTACCTCCGCGGTTTCAATCTCCTTTTTGAAGAAATCGTCAGCTTTTTTTACGTTTACCATAAGAGAATTATAGCATATTAGTGAAGGGCTCGGATTACTCCGAGCCCTTGCTTAAGGCATGGACAACGTCCTTGTAAGCACCTGGCGGCCAGCCACAGTGATCCGTAGCAGACTCTTGTGTGCGCCGCGCTGAACCCAACCCTGTTCGGTGCAGTGTCCGACAAGCTTACCAAGCTCACCTACGTTAAGACCGAGGCGAACGGCAGCATCAGTTTCGTGCGACCAATCAAAACACTCGCTCAGATGATTGAGTAGACTGCGCACATTAAACTCCTGGTCCAGAGCACACTCAGGCACGTCGTCGGTATAGACCACCCAGTAACCAAGTGGCCGAAGCGTAGTAGCGTCTCCTGCATAGTACCAGTCAAGGTGCCAATACGCACTGCCGCAGGCAAACTCGATCCGTCGCACCAGCTTATCTCGCTGCTGGAGCGTATCACAGTGAATTCTTCTCATGTGTAGCCACCCTTACAGAGTCTCTCAGAGCGTAAGTGGTAGCATAGCGCTACCTGATAAGATTGTAACAGACAAGAACAGCTAGCGTTTAACGGACATCAGCACCACGTTTTTTGGCCCCCGCTTGAGGATTTTGTAGTTGCCAAATACCTTGGTCATTTCGCGAGCCACCCAGGGCTTAATGCGAGCTTCGACCACTAACAAAAGCTTGCCTTCGTCCTCAAGCCGACCCATTGATTGCGCAATCATGGCTTCAACCACCTCGCGACCACGATGTGTCGGCGGGTTCGAGCAAATTAGATCGAAGCTCAGCCCTTCGCCCAGTTGCCCGTAGCCATGGCTGGCTATAACTTCGAGGTTAGTCAACTTTTCTGCCGTGGCGTTTGCTTGAGTCGTTGCAACGGCCGCGATATCACTATCCAGGGCTGTTACCTGAGCATGTGGCGCATGTTTGGCCACCCACAGCGCGATTGCTCCCCAACCACAACCCCAATCAAGCACCTTCTTATATTCAAGCTTGGCTAGGGACTCTAAGAGCAGCTGCGAGCCCATGTCGAGACCCTTGGGCGAAAACAAGTCTGGTTGCGTATCGGCAACCACGACTGTGCTGGCTACTTCGTAACTAATCCTTACCATTGTAGCGTCTTCCCGGCGATGCGAATCGTCGCACCCTCCACGCCGCCCTGACGACGAATTTCACGCAACACACCGCGCCGCTTGAGAATGTCGAGTACACGCTCCTTGGATTGCCACTGGGTAAAGTTACTGCGCCGCGCAAAGCCTTCGAGCGAGCTCCCCGTCACCTCAAACACACCATCACTATCCTTCTTAACCTGCCAAAACTCACTCGTGTCCGCCAGGGTGATTACGGGCATTGGGGCGGGTTCTGCCGCCTTACTCTGAGCTTCTGTCTGCTGATTGCTCGCTGCTACCACCGCGAGTACATGGCGAAGCAACACATCAAGCCCCTGCTTGGCCATGGCCGAGATGGTGAATATATCGCCAACCTTCAGCTGGGCCAGCTTGGCTAGTTGCGCACGTCGAGCGCTGAGCTCCACGTCGCTTAGACCGTCGATCTTAGTTAATACCACGATCTGTGGCAGCCGTGTTAGATCTACCTTATAACTCGCTAGTTCAGACTGGATAGTCTGGTAAGCTTCGCCCACGTCGTGTGAGAGCGCATCAATCATATGGATGAGCACCTTGGTCCGCTCAATGTGACGCAAAAATTCGTCGCCCAAACCCTTACCCGCAGCAGCCCCCTCTATGAGCCCAGGGATGTCGGCCACTAAAAAGGTCTGGTGGTCCATATCGACCACGCCGAGGTTAGGCGTAAGCGTAGTAAAGGGATAGTCGGCGATCTGCGGGCGGGCGTTTGATATCACGCTCAGCAAGGTGGACTTGCCAGCATTGGGCAGCCCTACCAAGCCAACGTCGGCCACCAGCTTGAGTTCGAGCTCGAGTTCCTTTTCTTCACCCGGCTCACCAAACTCAGCGATCTTTGGCGCCTGACGCGTCGAAGACGTGAAGTGCGCATTACCAAAACCACCCCGACCACCTTTGGCAACAACTACTTCATCACCATGATGCACCAAATCAGCAATCAATACACCGTCAGCGTAAATGCTCGTGCCTGGTAAGACTGTTAGCGTCATGTCTGAAGCATTGGCACCCCGACGCTCATTTGAGCCACCATTGACGCCAGCTTCCGCCTGCCAGAGCTTGGCTGCGCGAAACCTCGATAGCGTAGAGTTGTTATTGTCAGCTCGCAGTATGACATTGCCGCCGTCACCGCCGTCACCGCCGTCGGGACCACCTTTGGCCTGTCCATGACGCGAACGAAAGCTGAGCTTACCATTGCCACCCTTGCCAGCGACTACTTTGATTGTTACCTTGTCTGTAAACATGATGTTGACATTATACCAGCTTAGTTGTATTACTACAAGATCCTAACTACACCTTGCGCAAGGGAGCGTAGTCGAGATTGAGCGTCTTGCGCCCAGCCGCTTCGAACATTACAACCGCCTCATTACCATCACGGCTCGCTACCGTGCCCTTACCAAAGGTAGGGTGAATAACCTGTTCGCCCGCCGTCAAGTCAATCTCTGCTTGTGTAGACACACCAGCCCCAGGCGACTGCATAAAGCTCGAGAGCACCGATGGTACGTGCTGCGTAGCTGGCTGAGTAAGAGTAACTAGATTGCTCGGGATATCACTTAAAAACCTGGATGGCGCATTATGCTGACTTGTGCCATACAACATACGGCTTATGGCACTGACCATATAGAGCTGGTGTTTCGCCCGTGTCATACCCACATAGCACAAGCGGCGCTCCTCCTCGAGCTCCGAGGGCTCAAAAAAGGTACGGGAATGAGGAAATATTCCCTCCTCTAACCCAACCATAAAAACGGTATCAAACTCCAAGCCTTTAGCAGCGTGGAGGGTCATAAGCGTAA
>CAZNJX010000001.1:0-4177 GCA_964573585.1 uncultured Candidatus Saccharibacteria bacterium | reverse complement strand
CCTTTTTGTACTGATCCACGTCAGCAATCAACGCAATTTCGGTTAAGAAGTCTTCTAGGCCGACATGATCGTATGACTTCGCTACGCCAACAAATTCTTTGAGGTTTTCGAGCCGATCCTCGGCAATGGCACTACCGTCGCTCAACCAATCCTGGTAGCCGCTACGACGCAGGGTAGCCTCTATGAGGTCGCTCAGACTTAGGCGTGCTACGTCGGCCCGCAGGCCCTCAATGAGGACACCAAACTGCTCCAAGCTACGCTGGGCACGCGGTGTGAGGCCTGGTACTTGGCCAGGCTCTTTGAGTACTTCGAGCGCCGTTAGTCCTTCGCTGCGAACATAACTCAGGAACTTGCCCAAACTCGTTTCGCCCAGACCACGCGGTGGCAAGTTGATAATACGTGTTAAGCTAACGAGATCGCTGGGCTGGTATAGAAACCTTAGGTACGCCAGCATGTCCTTGATCTCCTTGCGCTCATAAAAACGCACGCCACCGATAATCTGGTAGGGCATGTTGTAGCGCAAGAATGCCTCTTCCAGCGTGCGTGACTGAGCATTCGTCCTATAGAGTACTGCAAAGTCACTTAAGCCAAGATCCGGTTGCTTTGCCTTAGCGCGCTCAATCGTTTCGACTACAAAACGGCCTTCTTGCTGCTCGTCGCCAACCGTCTCACAAACAATCTTGGCACCCAGTCCCAGCTCGGTCCACAGCTTCTTATCGCTCCGCGAGGTGTTCTTGGTAATTACACTATGAGCCGCATCGAGAATCGTTTGCGTCGAACGGTAATTCTGCTCTAGCTTGACCACGCGAGCTTCTGGGTAGTCTTTTTCGAAGTTGAGGATATTCTCATAGTTCGCACCGCGCCACGAGTAGATGCTTTGCCAATCATCGCCCACCACACAAATATTATGGTGGGCCGCTGCCAACATCCGAATGAGCTGGTATTGGGCATGATTGGTATCCTGGTATTCATCGACCATGATGTATACAAACTGCTGTTGGTACTTCTTAAGCACCTCCGGATTCTCGCGCAACAAGCGCACAAACTGCATAATCATGTCGTCAAAGTCCATGGCACCAGCATCCAGCAAGGCTTTTTGGTAAGACGGATACAATTGCGCCGCCATCTCTTGCATCTTGCCAACCGCTAGATCCTTGTACTGAGCTGGTGTTAGAAGCTCATTCTTGGCCGAGGAGATCAGATTCAACATCAGCCCTGGTGAATACATTTTTTCGTCAAGCTGGCGAGCTCGCAGCAGTTGCTTGATCACCGCTTGACTGTCGGCCGTGTCGTAAATAAGAAAATTGCTGGGGTAGCCAATCAGCTCCGCCTCACGCCGCAGGATTCTGTTTGCAATACCATGAAAGGTACCAAGAAAGGGCAAAAAACTCCACGCGTCCGCCCGCACGCCCATTAGTTTGGCAACGCGTTCACGCATTTCACTCGCGGCTTTATTTGTAAATGTTACAGCCAGAATGTCAGTCGGCGCTACCTGCTTTTCGATCAGCAAGTAAGCAATTCTGTGAGTTAACGTCTTGGTCTTGCCACTGCCAGCCCCAGCCAACATCAACACCGGGCCCTCGATTGTGGTTGCGGCCGAACGCTGAGCGTCATTTAAATCATCGAGAATCGTCATTATACTATTGTACCTTAAAACCAAACACCTCACCGTTTATAAGATGAGGTGTTTGAGAAGCACTTGCGGCCCTTGAGTAAGTCTAGTCTAACTTGGCTAATAGATGTAGAGGAACTGGCTCGCTGGCGTTGTGCGGCGGTGCAACACACCGGCTCGGTAGTTGAAGTTCATTTCCGAGATATTGACTGAGCCGTCTGGGTTAACAGAATCCACCATCACTACGTGGTTACTTCGCTCCCAGCCGATTGCGCCTGCACGAGGTGCGGCACCAACCGCATAACCACTGGCCTGAGCATTGTAGTACCAGCTAATGGCATTTCCCCAGCTGCTTGGTACGGCGCGGCGTGAAGCCACGTACCATGTGCACTGCCCTGGCGTGTAGCCACTACCGCTGCCACCGTACGAAAACGATGTACTCGCAGCTACAGCTGTGGTGGTGGTTGCCGGACGAGCCTGTGAAGGCGCACCAGATGTGGCAACCTGCGGCATTACGCCGTCAGGAATGATAAGCTTTGCGCCTTCCGCCGGAGCCCCACCTTGTAAGTCATTGAAGCTATCGATGATACTCGCGTTAGCTTGGTAGCGTGTCGCCAGAGCAGTAAGACTGTCGCCGCCACGTACCGTATAGAGTATGCCGTTTACAGGCAAGATGGTGAGCTGAGCGCCTGGCTTGAGCACACTATCATCATTGAGATCATTAGCCCACTTAATGGTGTCGGTCGTAATATTAAACTGCGACGAGATACTCCAGAGCGTATCGCCGCTTTTGACCGCGTAGGTGGTGACTTCGCGCGTTTGTACTGCAGCCTGCATAGGCTGCTTCTTGGCCAAAAAGCCGTCGCCGGCAGTTGCCAAATATACCTGAGAACTGGCTGTGTTCGCTATCTCGGCCACATCTGCCTGAATAACACTATTGGTCGCTGTGGCCAGTACGGCACCGGCGGCTAGCTCGGACGTCTGGTCAGTGGTTGATTCAGCCGCACCACTGCCACCCATTTGGGCAAAAGTTGGCGTGTACTTACCAGCCACGACAAAGGTAGCAAGCACGCCAAGCAAGGCAAAGTGTACTCCAAATCGAGCAAGACCAGCTTTGTGTTCGCCGCTTTTTTGCTTAAGAGCATCTAGTTGAATTTTCTGAGTTAGACCTGCATGGGTCTGCAATATTCGAGTTTTATTTTGCACTGCTGGAGCCTTGTCGGCGACAGGGTGCTGATTTTTTATTTTCGAAAAAGTATGGCTACCTCCCACGCCAACGAACGATTCGTGACGCACTCTAAGGGTGAGGCCAAGTGCTTTTCTACTAATAAAGCATCTCCTCATAACGCATTTTGGACTTCTAAAGAACTGCGTTCATACTGCGGCTTGTCTTTCTCGCGGAAAGTTCCAGGACTGGAGGGTTCGACCGTTGTTTCGTTAAAACTCCTTATCTGACAAGCTGGTGCAGGTGCGTTTGCTGTTAGCTATCTCATAGCTGATATGCTTAGCAAAGTTACTAAGTAAGTCTAGCACGCGCAAAACCAAGCGTCAACCGCACGTTATTGCTTTTATACAAGTAATAACGACCTACTTCAGGTAGCGAGCAATGTTTTGATTGTGCTCTGAGAGGGTCTTGGCGTAATACACCTGGCCATCATTCCCTGCTAAAAAGAAGATGAAGTCGGACTTGGTAGGGTTTAGGACGGCGTTGATAGCTTCTAAGCTTGGGCTACAGATTGGCCCTGGTGGCATGCCACTCTTCAAGCGCGTATTGTACGGTGACGAACTGCGCAGGTCAGCTGCCGTAATGTTGGTGTTACCAGTCGCGTAAATCACCGTCACATCACTCTCGAGCGCCATACCACGCGCTAAACGATTCAAAAACACCCCTGCTACCTTGGCGCGGTTTTCGGCGTCGTTGGCTTCCAGCTCTACGAGGGAGGCCAGTGTCACAATATCCTGAGGAGTTTTGAGCTGATTTTGCTCACCTAGGCCAGCGCTCAGACTCGGTAGAGCCCGTTGCTGGAATGTAGTCAGCATTTGGCGAATAAAGCTCTCTGGTGAAGCATTGATGACAACCTGGTAGGTAGCTGGGAACAGATAGCCCTCTACCTGGTACGGTACGCTACTACTTGGTGTTGGTAGGAAAGCGTAGTCGTATTGCTTACGAGCAGCCGTCATAAACTCCTCGGGGCTACCAAAGCCCAGTGTTTTCCAGAGCTGGGCAATCTTTGTGACCGTGTAGCCCTCGGGGATCACGACTTTGCGAGCTGCTACCTTGCCACTAGCAAGGTAGGTAATGATCTCGGGTATATTCATACTTGCCTTTAGGGCATAAGTGCCAGGTATCAGGCGTTCGCCTTTGCCACTCAGCCGAGCATAGACAGTAAAAGCAAAAGCCGAGGATACTAGCTTCTTTTGCCGCAAGGTTTGGGCAATGTCGTTTATCGAGGATCCTGGCTTCACCACTACCATGGTTGCGGTGCGAGCCCGGCTGTTTGTCGGTACATAAACAGCGTAAGCGCATAGACTAAGTACTACAATTACCCCAACCACAAAGGCGGC